>NZ_JBOBDO010000012.1:0-160380 GCF_050586665.1 Pseudomonas sp. ES4
TTCGATTTTCACGCAATAAAAAGCCCCGCACGGCGAACCGTGCAGGGCTTTTGGTACCGCCGGGGGAAGTCTTACAGGCCGGCAGCAGCGCGCAAGGATTCGGCGCGGTCGGTCTTTTCCCAGGTGAAGGTGGTGAAAGTGTCATCGCCCACAGTCTTGGTAGTCGGCGTGCGACCGAAGTGGCCGTACGCAGCGGTTTCCTGGTACATCGGGTGCAGCAGGTCGAGCATGGTGGTGATTGCGTATGGACGCAGGTCGAACACTTCGCGAACCAGCTTGACGATTTTTTCGTCGCTGATTTTGCCGGTGCCGAAGGTGTTCAGCGAGATCGACGTAGGCTGAGCAACACCGATGGCGTAGGAAACCTGAATCTCGCAGCGCTCGGCCAGGCCGGCCGCCACGATGTTCTTGGCCACGTAACGACCGGCGTAGGCGGCCGAACGGTCAACCTTTGATGGATCTTTACCGGAGAACGCGCCACCGCCGTGACGGGCCATGCCGCCGTAGCTGTCAACGATGATCTTGCGACCGGTCAGGCCGCAGTCGCCTACCGGGCCACCGATGATGAACTGGCCGGTCGGGTTGATGTGGAATTGGGTGTCCTTGGACAGCAGCTCGGCAGGCAGTACGTGCTTGACGATCAGCTCCATCACGCCTTCGCGCAGGTCTTTGTACGATACGTCAGGGTTGTGCTGGGTCGACAATACAACGGCGTCGATACCGACAACCTTGCCGCCTTCGTAACGGCAAGTCACTTGCGACTTGGCGTCCGGGCGCAGCCAAGGCAGCAGGCCGGATTTACGGGCTTCGGCCTGACGCTGAACCAGCTGGTGCGAGAAGGTGATCGGTGCTGGCATCAGCACGTCGGTTTCGTTGCTGGCGTAGCCGAACATCAGGCCCTGGTCGCCGGCGCCCTGATCTTCAGGCTTGGCGCGGTCGACACCCTGGTTGATGTCAGGAGACTGCTTGCCAATGATGTTCATCACGCCGCAAGTGGCGCCGTCGAAGCCGACATCGGAGCTGTTGTAGCCGATGTCCAGAATCACGTTGCGCACGATTTCTTCCAGGTCGACCCAGGCCGACGTGGTGACTTCACCTGCGATGATTGCCACGCCGGTTTTTACCAGAGTCTCGACCGCTACACGGGCGAACTTGTCTTCAGCAATGATGGCGTCCAGCACAGCATCGGAAATCTGGTCGGCGATTTTGTCCGGGTGCCCTTCGGACACGGACTCGGAGGTGAAGAGGGAGTATTCGCTCATCTCGATTTTTTCCTGAATTTACCGATGGTGAGTGTCGCCAGCCGGTCGCTGAAAATGGCGGACCTGGATCTGGAAACCATTACGTAAGCCGATATAGAGGCTTTCCCCGGGAGCGAGTCCCGCAGCGGTGGCCCAACGGGCCAAATCGTCCTGTTCAAACCCCAACCATAGATCACCGCAGGCCTCCCTGGCCCAACTCTGGTTGTGGCTACATAACTCTGTCACGAGCAGACTGCCGCCCGGTTGCAGCAAGTTGGCCATGTGCTTGAGTGCTTCGGCCGGCGCGGCGAAATGGTGCAGCACCATGTTCAGTACAACGCAATCGGCCTGAAGGCTTACGCCATTCAATGCATCGGCCAGTTGCAGGCTGACGTTAGCCAGCGTTTCACGTTCGCAAACCTGGCGCGCCAGTTCGAGCATCGCCGGGCTGTTGTCCAGCGCTGTGACCTGGGTGAAGCGGCGCGCCAGTTCCGGCAGAAACGCACCGTCGCCGGGGCCGACTTCGATGGCTGTGGCGCCATCGCCGAAACTCAGCTTGTCGAGCAATGCCACCACGCTTTCGCGGTATTGCGGCAGGCCGGCGATCAAGTCTTGCTGGGCGCGAAACTTCTCCGCGACCCGTGAGAAAAAGTCCTGGCTGGCCGCCGCGCGTTGCCCATGGACCTGACCGATCCGCGACTGCACTTCGGCAGGCAGGGTCAGGTTGTCCACTTCTTCCAGTAGCGCGGCATGCAGCTTGCCGCCCAACAGGTCGGTGTGGGGCAGGGCGCGGCGGTAGAAAATCGCGTTGCCTTCACGGCGCGTCGCCACCAGATCGGCCTGGGCCAATACCTTGAGGTGGTGACTCATGCCGGACTGGCCGATGCCGAAGATCTGCGCCAGCTCCAGTACGCCAAACGAATCGTTGGCCAGCGCGCGCAATACATTCAGCCGCAGAGGATCGCCGCCGGCCTTGCACAGGGCCGCCAGCTCATCGCAATCGTCATGTCGAATGGAAGGCGCAGGTAAATTCATAAGGCCAGCAGTCTAGTGACGGTCAGAAAACACCGCAAGAGCAATATCAAAAAGTTTTGATATTGCTCGATAGATGGCACTTCTCAGGGAAAGGGTCACTCTACAAATCGTCAGCGGAAAGGTTTCATCAGGCGAATGCGACTTTATCCACCGGAAAAACGCCTTCAGATGACTATCTGTCATTGCCCCGAGGCGGGTGGGTGAGGGAAAATGCTCGCCTTTTTTCCGTTTCGTTTTATTCACTCTCGATTCAATATCCGCAGGAGAACAGCGATGCCCAGCCGTCGTGAGCGTGCCAACGCCATTCGTGCCCTCAGCATGGATGCCGTGCAAAAAGCCAACAGCGGCCATCCCGGTGCCCCTATGGGTATGGCGGATATCGCCGAAGTACTTTGGCGTGACTACCTGAAGCACAATCCGAGCAATCCATCGTTCGCCGACCGTGACCGCTTCGTGCTGTCCAACGGTCACGGCTCGATGTTGATCTACTCGCTGCTGCACCTGACCGGCTACGATCTGTCGATCGAAGACCTGAAGAACTTCCGCCAACTGCACAGCCGTACCCCGGGTCACCCGGAATTCGGCTACACCCCAGGCGTTGAAACCACCACCGGTCCACTGGGCCAAGGCCTGGCCAACGCCGTGGGTTTTGCCCTGGCAGAAAAAGTCCTGGCGGCGCAGTTCAACCGTCCGGGCCACAACATTGTCGATCACCACACCTACGTGTTCCTGGGTGATGGCTGCATGATGGAAGGCATTTCCCACGAAGTCGGCTCCCTGGCCGGTACTTTGGGCTTGAACAAGCTGATCGCCTTCTACGACGACAACGGCATTTCCATCGACGGCGAAGTCGAAGGCTGGTTCACCGACGACACGCCCAAGCGTTTCGAAGCCTATAACTGGCTGGTGATCCGCAACGTCGACGGTCACGACCCTGAAGAGATCAAGATCGCGATCGAAACGGCGCGCAAAAGCGATCAGCCAACCCTGATCTGCTGCAAGACCACCATCGGTTTCGGTTCGCCGAACAAGCAAGGCAAGGAAGACTGCCACGGCGCCCCGTTGGGTGACGCGGAAATCGCTCTGACCCGTGCTGCGCTGAAATGGAATCACGGTCCGTTCGAAATCCCGGCCGACATCTACGCCGAGTGGGACGCCAAGGAAACCGGTCGCGCGGCCGAAGCCGAATGGGATCAGCGTTTCGCTGCCTACTCCGCAGCCTTCCCTGAATTGGCCAACGAGCTGATTCGTCGCCTGAGCGGCGAACTGCCGGAAGACTTCGCTGAAAAAGCCGATGCTTATATTGCTGAAGTCGCTGCCAAGGGCGAAACCATCGCCAGCCGTAAAGCCAGCCAGAACGCATTGAATGCCTACGGCCCGCTGTTGCCTGAACTGCTGGGCGGCTCCGCTGACCTGGCCGGTTCCAACCTGACCCTGTGGAAAGGTTGCAAAGGTGTTACGGCTGAAGACGCCAGCGGCAACTACATGTACTACGGCGTTCGCGAGTTCGGCATGAGCGCGATCATGAACGGCGTGACCCTGCACGGCGGCCTGGTGCCTTACGGCGCGACCTTCCTGATGTTCATGGAATACGCCCGCAACGCCGTGCGCATGGCCTCGCTGATGAAGCAGCGTGTCGTGTTCGTCTACACCCACGACTCCATCGGTCTGGGCGAAGACGGCCCGACTCACCAGCCGATCGAGCAACTGACCAGCTTGCGCAGCACGCCGAACCTCGACACCTGGCGTCCAGCCGATGCCGTTGAATCGGCGGTGTGCTGGAAAATGGCTCTGGAACGCAAGGACGGCCCTTCGGCGCTGATCTTCTCGCGTCAGAACCTGCAGCACCAAACCCGCAATGCATTCCAGATCGCTGACATCGCCCGTGGCGGTTACGTGTTGAAGGATTGCGAGGGCGAGCCTGAGCTGATCCTGATCTCCACCGGTTCGGAAGTCGGTCTGGCCGTTCAGGCCTACGACAAGCTGACCGAACAAGGTCGCAAAGTGCGGGTTGTTTCGATGCCTTGCACCAGCGTGTTCGATGCTCAGGACGCCGGTTACAAGCAAGCAGTCCTGCCGTTGCAAGTCAGCGCCCGTATCGCCATCGAAGCCGCCCACGCGGACTACTGGTACAAGTACGTGGGCCTGGAAGGTCGCGTGATCGGCATGACTACCTACGGCGAGTCGGCGCCTGCGCCAGCCTTGTTCGAAGAGTTCGGCTTCACCCTGGAAAACATCCTGGGTCAGGCTGAAGAGCTGCTGGAAGACTGATCCAGAAAATGTATCGTCTGATCTGACGCTATCGCGAGCAGGCTCGCTCCCACAGGGATCTACACCGTCCATGTGGGAGCGAGCCTGCTCGCGATGACGATGGAACATTCAACGCTGCAATGACGGATTCACCACGGTAATCGAGAACCCCATGCCTCAACCGCGTCCTTACAAAGTTGCACTCAACGGCTACGGCCGGATTGGTCGTTGCGTCTTGCGTGCGTTGTTTGAGCGAGGCGATAAGGCCGGGTTTGAAATTGTTGCGATCAACGATCTGGCGGACATGGCCAGCATCGAATACCTGACACGTTTCGACTCCACTCACGGGCGGTTTCCCGGGGAAGTGAGGGTCGAGGGCGATTGTCTGCATATTAATGGCGACTGCGTGAAGGTCCTGCGCAGTGCCACCCCTGAAGGCATCGATTGGGCGTCGCTGGGCGTCGATCTGGTGCTGGAATGCTCCGGCGCTTACCACACTCGCGAAGATGGCCAGCGTTTCCTCGACGCCGGTGCGCCGCGGGTGCTGTTTTCCCAGCCGATGGCCAGCGAAGCGGATGTCGACGCCACCATCGTCTACGGCGTGAACCAGGATTGCCTGACCGGCGACGAGTTGCTGGTGTCCAACGCGTCCTGCACCACCAACTGCGGTGTGCCGCTGTTGCGCCTGCTGGATCAGGCCATTGGTCTGGAATACGTGTCGATCACCACCATTCACTCGGCGATGAACGATCAGCCGGTGATCGATGCCTATCACCACGAAGACTTGCGCCGCACCCGTTCGGCGTTTCAGTCAGTGATTCCGGTGTCCACTGGTCTGGCGCGTGGCATCGAGCGCCTGTTGCCGGAACTTGCCGGCAGAATTCAGGCCAAAGCCGTGCGGGTGCCGACGGTTAACGTGTCCTGCCTCGACATTACGATGCAGACCGTGAGCGACACCGACGCCACCGAGGTCAACCGGATTCTGCGCGAGGCCGCCACCCATGGCCCGCTCAAAGGCCTTCTGGCCTATACCGAGTTGCCTCACGCCAGTTGTGATTTCAACCATGACCCACATTCGGCCATCGTCGATGCCAGTCAGACTCGAGTTTCCGGCCCACGGCTGGTGAACATCCTGGCCTGGTTCGACAACGAATGGGGTTTTGCCAACCGAATGCTGGATGTTGCGGAACACTATCTGCATATATCTGCCTCTCCAAAACAGTAGGAAATGCGACCCATGACCGTGTTGAAGATGACCGACCTCGATCTGCAAGGTAAGCGCGTACTGATCCGCGAAGACCTCAACGTCCCAGTCAAGGACGGTGTAGTCACCAGCGATGCGCGAATCCTGGCTTCGCTGCCGACCATCAAGCTGGCCTTGGAAAAAGGCGCGGCCGTGATGGTCTGCTCGCACCTTGGCCGTCCGACCGAAGGCGAGTTCTCGGCCGAGAACAGCCTCAAGCCAGTCGCTGACTACCTGAGCAAGGCTCTGGGGCGTGAAGTGCCGCTGGTGGCCGATTACCTGGGCGGCGTTGACGTGAAGGCCGGCGACATCGTGCTGTTCGAAAACGTGCGCTTCAACAAAGGCGAGAAAAAGAACGCTGACGAACTGGCCCAGCAATACGCCGCCCTGTGCGACGTGTTCGTGATGGATGCCTTCGGCACCGCTCACCGCGCCGAGGGTTCGACCCATGGCGTGGCCAAGTTCGCCAAAGTCGCCGCTGCTGGCCCATTGCTGGCTGCCGAACTGGACGCACTGGGCAAAGCCCTCGGCGCTCCGGCCCAACCAATGGCGGCGATTGTTGCCGGCTCCAAGGTCTCGACCAAACTCGACGTGCTGAACAGCCTGAGCCAGATCTGCAACCAGCTGATCGTCGGCGGCGGCATTGCCAACACCTTCCTGGCCGCTGCCGGTCACCCGGTCGGCAAATCCCTGTACGAGCCGGACCTGCTGGACACCGCTCGCGCCATCGCCGCCAAGGTCAGCGTGCCGCTGCCGGTCGATGTCGTGGTTGCCAAGGAATTTGCTGAAACCGCCACCGCGACCGTCAAGCTGATTGCCGACGTGGCCGCAGACGACATGATCCTGGACATCGGCCCGCAGACCGCGGCGAATTTCGCCGAGTTGCTGAAGTCGTCCAAGACCATCCTGTGGAACGGCCCGGTGGGCGTGTTCGAATTCGACCAGTTCGGTAACGGCACCAAAGTCCTGGCCCAGGCCATCGCAGAAAGCTCGGCGTTCTCCATCGCTGGCGGCGGCGACACCCTGGCCGCCATCGATAAATATGGCGTTGCCGATCAGATCTCCTACATTTCTACCGGTGGCGGCGCGTTCCTCGAGTTCGTCGAAGGCAAGGTGCTGCCGGCCGTTGAAGTCCTGGAAAGCCGGGCCAAGGCCTGAGGCCGCCCATTTGACCAGGCAAAGGAGTGTTCAGATGGTCAAAACATTAGCGCTGTTGATGATCGTCGGGGCGCTGGCGGCTTGCGGGAGTAACCCGAAAGCCCCGAAGGTGCCCGAGACGCCTGAACAGGACAAAGGCTGCTACCAGGCCGACTGGCAGGCCGAAACCAATCCGGTGATCAACAAGCGTTCCGGGCCTGATGGCCTGGACAAATACGAGACACAGACCCCGGCCAAGGAACATGGCTGCCCTTGACGGGTCTGACACTTTACTCAGGGCTGGCGGCGTGCGCCGTCAGTCGAGGAACATGGATGAAAGGTTTTATCGCCGTTACGGCGCTGGCGCTGCTGGCAGGTTGCTCGAATTTCAATCTGTTCAAGCCTGCCGAATCGACGGACAGCTGGACCACCTGGACCTGCGACAGTCAGGCCAAAGTGCTCTGGCGCTACACCGACGAAAGCCGCAAGGAAGTCGACGTTCGCCTGGGCGGTGCCGATCAGGTCTACCGCTTGAAGCATGAGCCGGGCGCCGACGGTTCGCTGTACAGCAACGACATGCTGGCGTTTCACATAAAAGGTGAGGAAGGCCTGGTGTACTGGGTCGCCACCAATGATTTGATCGGCCGCGGTTGTAAAGCGCAGTAACGCCGCAAGATTGAGGCAACACCGAATTGGCAGACCGGGGCAACCCCCGATCTGCAATAACTTGAATAGCCGCCGCCGCTACGGCAGGCTGGCACGATTAACGACCCTCAACCGGGAGATACACACACAATGGCACTTATCAGCATGCGCCAGATGCTGGACCACGCAGCCGAGTTCGGCTACGGCGTTCCAGCCTTCAACGTCAACAACCTTGAGCAGATGCGCGCCATCATGGAAGCCGCTGACAAGACTGACTCCCCGGTGATCGTCCAGGCTTCGGCCGGTGCTCGCAAATACGCCGGCGCACCGTTCCTGCGTCACCTGATCCTCGCGGCAATCGAAGAATTCCCGCACATCCCGGTGTGCATGCACCAGGACCACGGCACCAGCCCTGACGTCTGCCAGCGCTCCATTCAACTGGGCTTCAGCTCGGTGATGATGGACGGTTCCCTGGGCGAAGACGGCAAGACCCCGACCGACTACGACTACAACGTGCGTGTTACCCAACAAACCGTCGCCATGGCTCACGCCTGCGGCGTTTCGGTAGAAGGCGAGCTGGGCTGCCTGGGTTCGCTGGAAACCGGCATGGCCGGTGAAGAAGACGGCATTGGCGCCGAAGGCGTTCTGGATCACAGCCAAATGCTGACCGACCCGGAAGAAGCCGCTGACTTCGTCAAGCGCACCCAGGTCGACGCCTTGGCCATCGCCATCGGCACCAGCCACGGCGCGTACAAGTTCACCAAGCCGCCTACCGGCGACGTACTGGCCATCGACCGCATCAAAGAAATCCACAAACGCATCCCGAACACCCACCTGGTGATGCACGGTTCGTCTTCGGTTCCGCAAGAGTGGCTGGCGATCATCAACCAGTACGGCGGCGACATCAAAGAAACCTACGGCGTACCGGTTGAAGAAATCGTCGAAGGCATCAAGCACGGCGTACGCAAGGTCAACATCGACACCGACCTGCGCCTGGCATCCACCGGTGCGATGCGTCGCCTGATGGCCACCAACCCGAGCGAGTTTGATCCGCGTAAATTCTTCGGCGCGACTGTGACTGCCATGCGTGATGTGTGTATCGCACGTTATGAAGCGTTTGGTACGGCGGGTAATGCTTCGAAGATCAAGCCGATCTCGTTGGAAGGGATGTATCAGCGTTATTTGAAGGGTGAGTTGAACGCTAAGGTTAACTAAGCCGTAAGCGTTTGAGTTGCATTAAAAACCCGCCGTGAGGCGGGTTTTTTGTGGGTGGGACGTTTTGCATGAAATGCGCCGACATAAGGCGGATGGAATGTAACCTATAGCGGACATGTTTCTACTCAATCTGGAAAAAGTCCGTAATAGGTGACATCTTTATCCTGAGTGTTTATGGCTGATATTCCCTGTTTTATATGTTTTGCGCTCACCCAATCCGACCAAGCCCTACTTGTTGAGAGTGCGAAATGCCGGTAGCTTCAGTGAAACTTCGGGTCCCATTCAGAGTGTTAAAGTCGGAAGTTGTAAGTGTCCAGTTTTCTGTGTTTCCACCCACCATCCCGCTGAGCGTAATAGTTGTGTAGTTTGCCCAGATGCTCTGCGTCCCGTTGATTGTTCCGGTTTGTCCATTAACATTCGCGGTCGCGTTAACCGGGCCTGCATAGTCATCACTGCTATGGACTGTCAGATAGACGTGATTTTCCGCAAGCGCACCATAAAAAGTTCCTACTAAAGCGCCCATACTTTATATCCTTATGATGTTGAAGATAAAAAATTAAAAAAGAACAGGGGGTATTTGTTTATGTGTCCTGTTCTTGTTTTTTTGTGTTTCGTCGATAAGGCTAGTTCTGTGAGGGTGCGCGGTCACCTGTAATAAGTGACAGTTTTTAATATCTTTTTGCTATAGGAAGACAGGTTTATTGCGGGGGACGTGAGGGGAAGGGGCAGATTTATTTAATCGTCCCCTTTTTCTCAAAGAACTTAGCTATTTGTTGGTTTATCAAACCCGCGCTGCTCAATCACCCGAAACACATCGCTTACATCCTGGGCCATGATCCGGGCGATGTTGGTGACGGTGTTGATGTCGTTCTCGGCATAGTCCGGCAGGCTGGTGCAGGCCATGAGGTGCAGGTATTTGAGGACGGCGCTGAGGCGTTCGCTGACGCAGTTGTGGAGTTCTTGGAGTGGGGCGTCGCTGTCGATGAGCAGGACGGGGTAGTCGGTGGCGAATTGGGACATGGGGGTGAAGCGGCGAGGCGGTTGTTAATTGCTCATGGAAATCCTTAACTCAAGAAAGGATTCGCCACCGTTTGCTGCGAAACAAATGGGGTGGCAGCTGTGCGCGGGTTCGCAGACCGAGGAGTTAAGACCCGGCAGACCCGAAGGTCTCCCACGCACAGCCGCCATAAAGAACGAGTACGGGCATGCGCTGCCCGTGTCGTATTTTGACGGTTGTGGTTCTAACTCGGTAGGGCTGCGAAACCCTATCGCCGACTGCTGTCAGCGACGGGGCGAACTATAAGCGGCGACTTTGGTGGCTGCAACCGGGGTGTAGGATCGCGCTCGGTCATTGTGGCGAGGGGGCTTGCCCCCGTTCTGCGGCGCAGCCGTCGTAAAACCGGGCGCTATGGTGTGTCTGAGGAAATTGCGTAGCAGGGTTTGGGGCTGCTTCGCATCCCAACGGGGGCAAGCCCCCTCGCCACAGAGGGAGTGGTCCTACGAATTTTGCGGACGCTGGGATTTGTAGCCGCTGCCGGGCTTGCGAGGACGTTGTCCTCGGACGCAGCCTCGCAGGCTCGGCAGCTGCTACAGAGGTCAAGTTGTTCTTGGTGAGCGTCCCCGGCTGTATTCCCGGGTGAGAAAGTTACCTTTCGTGATCAATATCCAGCTTGCTGAACGTCACTTTTCCGCCTTCGGTGGTGTACCCGGTGTTGTCCTGTACATACGCCCCGGCCTTGAAGTACAGCGGCTTGACGCTCCAGGTCCTGCTGATGTCGGTGTCCCACTGGTAGCCTGCCGCACTGATGCCCAACGCTCCGCCCGGGCTCAGGTGGATGAGGTAGGAAAACTCCCGATCCAGTTTCACCCCGGTAGCGATGGTGATTATCCGGGCGGTATCGTCATCAGGGCGCATACGGACCTTGGCGACGAGGTTGCCCGACTGTGTGCTGGTCGAGTACTGATACTCGAGCTTCACCATCGGTTTCTGGCTTTCATAGGCGTGGATCTGGCCAATGACGATCTTGCCCGAGGTCGGTACCTGATTTACCGCCAGGGTGGCGCGCAGGAAGTTGTCGGCGTCCGGGTAGAACCAGTTTTTCAGTGTGCCGTTGCTGTAGGTTTCGCGAAGCTCGGTGCGCGGATACTTGGCGTTTTCAGTGGTAGAACCGGTGACCGGCGTCCAGAAAAACAAAGTGCCGGTGTCGGAGTGGAAGTATTGGTCCTTGAAGCCATCCACCAGTTTTGACGTTTCAACGGTGTACGGCGGACTGCCGACGGGAACGCTGAGGTTCCAGGTTGCGAGATCGATCATAGACAAAAGCTTCCACGGTTTTTTTACTGCACGTACGTTCCAGAAGCTCTGGCGCGCGCCTTGGGGGCAGTCCTTATAATCGTAGAAGTTCAATTTGTTAATGCGTAAATGACAAACGGGTGGCGTCAAAATCCTGTTAAAAGGCCATCTTTCCCGGTTTTAGCGGGCTGTGGCGCCGACCGTTAGTCGGTAAATGGACGCATTGGTTAAATGATGGCGTACTGATAGCTTCTGCTTTTGCGGAACCCGGTCTAGAGTGAAGGCTTAGTATTTGTCCGGTTTTCACGAGAAACCGGCCTGACGTCCCGCATAAGAGAAGCAGCATGGAATGCGCGCAACCCACGCCAGCTGAAGGCAATTCAATTCTTTTAATCGTTGATGATTACCCTGAAAACCTGATCAGCATGCGCGCGTTGTTGCAGCGCCAGGACTGGCAGGTCATGACCGCCGCCTCGGGCTTCGAGGCGCTCAGCCTGTTACTCGAACACGATATCGACCTGGTGCTGCTGGATGTGCAGATGCCGGGCATGGACGGTTTTGAAGTGGCACGCCTGATGCGCGGCAGCCAACGAACCCGCCTCACGCCAATCATTTTCCTTACCGCCAACGAACAGTCCCAGGACGCCGTGATCAAGGGCTATGCCAGCGGTGCGGTGGATTACCTGTTCAAACCGTTCGACCCACAAATTCTCAAGCCCAAAGTCCAGGCGCTGCTCGAGCACCAACGCAATCGCCGTGCGTTGCAGCGCCTGAGTCGCGATCTGGAGGTCGCACGCGCGTTTAATGCCTCGGTGCTCGACAATGCCGCCGAAGGCATCCTGGTGGTCGGTGAGGAGGGTCTGATCCGCTATGCCAATCCGGCGATGTCGCGGTTGCTCAATGCCACGGTGCAAGACCTGCAAGGCAAAGAGTTCCTGGATTTCCTGCAAAAACCGCACATCCCGGTCTGGACCGACTCCGAATTTTTCACGGGTTACAAACGTGGTGAAACCTTGCGCCTGCACGATGCCTTGCTGCGTACGGCGCCCGGCCAGCAGGTGCCCGTGGCGCTGTCCTGCGCACCGTTGCCCAGCGAACAAAACGCGATGGTGGTGACGGTGCTGGACATGTCGGTGGTGCGCCATCTGCATCAGCAACTGGAGTTTCAGGCCGTCACCGATCCATTGACCGGGCTGCTCAATCGTCGTGGCTTTTACCAGACGGCGGAAAACCTGCTGTTGCGTGGCGACCGTTCCGACAGTGCCTGGGTGCTGCTGTATCTGGACCTCGACGGCTTCAAGCGGGTCAACGATTCCCTCGGTCACGATGCCGGCGACCGGGTGCTGCGGTGGGTGTCCGAGCAGTTGAAGGCCTGCCTGCGGCCCTTCGACATTCTGGCGCGCATGGGCGGTGATGAGTTCACCGCGTTGCTGGATCTGGAGTTCCCCGAGCAAGCGGCAAAGATTGCCGAGAAGCTGATCGAGCGGGTGTCGGTCTGTCAGCAGATCGATGGTCTGGATATCGCCTTGGGCGCCAGCATCGGCATTGCGACGTACCCGGATTGCGGTTCCAATCTTGACGGTTTGTTGCGTGCATCGGACATCGCGATGTACGAAGCCAAGCGCGCCGGTCGTCAGCAATATCGTTTCTACGATCATGAAATGAACGGCCGGGCACGCTCGCGGTTGATGCTCGAAGAAAGTGTGCACGCGGCGATCGAGAACCGTGATTTCAATTTGGTGTATCAACCCCAGGTGGCCATTGCCAGCGGGCAGATTCGTGGGTTCGAAGCGCTGATCCGCTGGCAGCACCCGAGCGTCGGCGATGTACCGCCGGGGCTGTTTTTGCCATTGCTGGAAGAAGCACGGTTGATCAGTCGCCTGGGCAGCTGGATCTATCAACAAGGGGCGAGCCAGCGAAAAGCCTGGGAAACCCTGTTCGCCGACAACCTCGTGCTGGGCGTGAGTTTGAGCAGTACGCAATTCGGCATGCCCAATCTGGTCACCGAGTTGCGCCAGGTGCTCGAGCGCCATGGCTTGCAGGCGCACCATCTGGAAGTCGAGGTCACCGAAGAGGCCTTGATGCAAAACCCTGAGGAAACCCGTAAACAGCTGCGCCTGCTGCGAAACCTGGGTGTGCGGGTGGCCCTGGATGACTTTGGTTGCGGGCCGTGTTCGCTGTCTCATCTGCGGGATCTGGAGTTGGACACGCTCAAGTTCGACCGGCATTTGATTGCCCGGCTTCTGGAGTCCTCACGCGATGCGGCGCTGGTGCGCAATGTGATCGAGTTGTGCAAGGAGTACGGGATGCTGGTGATTGCCGAGGGGGTGGAAACCGTTGCGCAATATCGGTGGCTGCAAGCCAATGGTTGCGAGTACGTGCAAGGATTTCTGGTGGCACGGCCGATGATGGCCGAGGACGTCGGCGACTTTGTGCGGCCGTTCGACTGGAACACGCTGACCGGCTGAATTCGCTACACTGGCGACCTTTTGGTGAATCGTGTTGCCGCCCCAATGACCGCGTTGAAATACCTCCAGGCCTATCCTGCTGCTCTGCAGGACCAAGTGCGCCAGCTGATCGCCGACGGTCGGCTGGGCGATTACCTGAGCCAGCGTTACCCGGAAAAACACCGGATCCAGAGCGACAAGGCGTTGTACACCTATACGCTGGACCTTAAGCAGGAATACCTGCGTAACGCCCCGGCCATCGATAAGGTGTTGTTCGACAACCGCCTGGACCTGACCCACCGCGCCCTCGGATTGCACACCGCGATCTCCCGGGTACAGGGCGGCAAGCTCAAGGCCAAGAAAGAAATTCGTGTGGCTTCATTGTTCAAGGAAGCACCGGCCGAGTTTTTGAAGATGATCGTGGTGCATGAACTGGCGCACTTCAAAGAGTCGGATCACAACAAGGCGTTCTACAAGCTTTGCGGTCACATGTTGCCGGGGTATCACCAGGTTGAGTTCGATGTGCGGGTGTACCTGACGTGGCGGGACATGCAATAAAAATCAAGATATCGCAGCCGGGAGTGTTTCGATGGATGTAAGCAAGACCAAAAGCAGCTTCTATCGTCGGTTGTACGTGGCGTACCTGATCGATAGCGGGTTGGCCAGTAGCGTCCCGGCGCTGACCGAAGTGACCGGCATGCCCCGGCGCACGGCTCAGGACACCATCGCGGCATTGGCGGATCTGGACATTGTTTGCGAGTTCCAGCAGGAAGAAGGCGCGCGCAATCATGCCGGGCGTTATCGGATTCGCGAGTGGGGGGCGATAGATCGGGGGTGGATCGAGCGCAATCTTCGGCAGATCAAAGCGGTGCTGGAATATCCCTGAACGCTCGACTCTGATCGTTCCCACGCTCTGCGTGGGAATGCCTCAATGGACGCTCTGCGTCCGCTTCGGCAGGGACGCGGAGCGTCCCGGGCTGCGTTCCCATGCAGAGCGTGGGAGCGCTCATTACGGGCGGCGCATCCCGATATGCGGAATGCCATCCTCAAGAAATTCCTCGCCCGCCACCACAAATCCGTATTTAGCGTAGTACCCCTGCAAATGCGCCTGGGCCGAGAGATAGATCGGTACTTCAGGCCAGCGCTTTTCAGCCTGCTTCAACGCCTGTGCCATCAACTCATGCCCAAGCCCGGTACCGCGCGCTTGAGGGGCAATGATCACTCGCCCGATGACCACGTCACCCCCCTGTAACTCTGGGTCGAGCAGCCGCAGGTACGCCACCAGCCGATCCCCGTCCCAGGCCATCAGATGGCAAGTGTCACCTTCCAGATCCTGGCCGTCGATGTCCTGATAGACGCATTTCTGCTCAACGACAAACACTTCTGCACGTAGCTGCAGAATGGCGTACAGCTGCTCTTTGCCCAGATCGCTGTGGTGTTTGCAGACCCAATCGATTGTCATCTTCACACTCCCTTTGAACATCGTCGCTCCGATACTAAGCGTCCAGGCGAAAGATGTCTGTATGGCAAAGAAATCTGTGACATAGGCCAAAATGCCATCATTCATTTCGCGCGGCGTTGTCTTGTTTGTGTAATCTGGGCTGGAGTGCCCCGCCCGCTAAGGATTTCTAGCATGCCGCAATTGCATCGAGCCTTTGCTTTGATTGGATTGCTGTTGCTGACTCAAGGCGCAGCAGCGGAAAAGCTGCGATTGGTCGCCGATGCCTGGCCACCCTTTACCGACGCCACGCTGGTCAACGGTGGGTTGGCCACGGACATCGTCAGCACAGCCCTGGCCCGGGCCGGTTATGCCAGCGACTTTGAACAAGTGCCTTGGGCGCGTGCCTTGATGGGGGTTGGCGAGGGGCGGTACGACGTGTTGGTCAACGCCTGGTACACCGACGATCGTACGAAGCTTGGCCAGTTTTCCGGCGAATACCTGCTCAATCGAGTGCGCTTTCTCAAGCGCAAAGACACGCCGATCGAATACAACAACCTGCATCAACTGCATACCTACCCAATAGCGGTGGTGCGCGGTTACGCCTATTCGTCGGCATTCGATGACGACGTATCACTGCAGAAAGTCCCGGTGCACAGCTTTTCCATGGCTGTGCGCATGGTCGCCGCCGACCGGGTCAAGTTGACGCTGGAAGACGAGTACGTTGCGCGTTATTACCTGGCCAGGGAATCAGCCAAGGTGCGCAATGCGGTGGAGTTTTTGCCCAAGCCATTGAGCGAGAACAGCCTGCACATCCTGGTCAGCCTGAAGAACCCCAGGCATGAACAGATCGTCGCCGGTTTCGACCGCGAGATCGCGGCGATGAAAGTGGATGGGAGTTATCAGCGGTTGATGAAGCAGCATGGGATGTGAGGTTTGTGGTGGGGCTGATGGCCTCATCGCGAGCAGGCTCGCTCCCACATTAGATCTCTGCCGTACACAAAATCTGCACCCACAGCAGATCCACTGTGGGAGCGAGCCTGCTCGCGAAGAGGCCGGCCCAGCCGCCACACCTCTCAATCCTTACTCGTTTCCTTGATAAGGTGCGCCGCCAACGTGCGCAATGGCCCAAGCTGACGGCAGATCAAGGCCAACTGCGTCTGCACCAGTCGCTGCCCTTCATCGATTTCGTCCGGCATCTGTTCAAGCTCATTGGCCAGCGCCTCTTCCTCATCGCTCTGAATCGCAATCGGCAGTTTGCTTGCCAGCCCTTGGGCAATTTCATCGATGCTGGCGGCCAGTCTCACGCCCGCACCGTCGATCAAATGCTCGCGTACATCGGGTGGTAGCTGGGTTTCCCGGTGTGCGCCCAGTCCGGACAAATAACTGAGCAAGGTGTGCGAGAGCACCAGAAAGCGGAACCCGACATCCGCTTCCTTACGGAAATGCCCCGGTTCCATCAGCATGTTGGCGAGCGTCGTCGACAGTGCCGCGTCGGCGTTGTGCGCATTGCGTCGGGCCAGGCGATACGCCAGGTCGTCGCTTTTGCCGGCGGCGTATTGCTGCATGATCTGTCGCAGGTAAATGCTGTTGCACGTGAGGGTGTTGGCCAGCACTTTGTTCAGGCGTCGACCCTGCCAGTCCGGCAGGAAGAGGAACACGGCGAGCCCGGCGATCAGGCTGCCGAGCAAGGTATCGAACAGCCGTGGCAGGAACAGCCCGTAACCATCTCCGACCTGGTTGAAGCAGAACAGCACCATCAAGGTGATCGCGGCCGTCGCCAGGGTGTAGCGGGTGGTGCGGTTGATAAAGAACACCACCCCGGCGGCGATCGCGAAGCACGATTGGACCAAGGGATTCGGAAACAGATCGAACAGCGCCCAGGCCACGGTCAGGCCGATGGCCGTGCCGATGATCCGCTGGCCGAGTTTGCGGCGGGTGGCGCCGTAGTTCGGTTGGCAGACAAACAGCGTGGTGAGGATGATCCAGTAACCTTGAGACGGGTGGATCAAATGCACCATCCCGTAGCCGATGCTCAAGGCCAGGGGCAAACGCAGTGCGTGACGGAACAGCAATGACGTGGGTGTCAGCTGCGTGCGCAAGCGAATCCACACATCCTTGAGATTGCGTGGCGAACGGTCGAGCAGGCTGCTGTCGGTGGCGTCCGCCAGGGCATCGGGGTTGCTGGCGTCGCTGAGCAAACGGTCGAGCGTGCCGAGGTTGGCCGCCAGTGCCCGCAACGACCGCAACAGTCCGCGCCAGGCCGGGTTGCTCTGGATGCGCAGGTGTTCGAGGGAGGCGTGCAGGTCGCTCAGGGCTTCGGCGAAGTTGGCGTCATAGACGAACGGCTGGCGCATCTGGATCGACTCGGCCAGCGCCCGGCAGGCTTTGCCTTGCTGGCGCAGCAAGCGTTGGCAGCGGAACATCACGTCGCTATGAAAGAAGGCATCGGCGAGGGCGTTGTAAGGGTAGTGCGAGGAACTGGCGCGTTCGTGGATGTCCTGGGCGAGGAAGTACAGCTTCAGGTAACGGCTGAGTTTCGAGCCCGGCCGGCTGTTGCCGACCCGGTGCAGGATGATTTCCTTGGCAGCGTTCAGTGCGGCCACGACACGGCCGTTTTGCTGCGCCAGTTCCAGTCGGCGCGCTTCCACGTCCAATTGCCGGATCGGCTCGAACAGCGACGATTTCAGCTTCAGGTAGAAACCCAGTTCGCGGAACAATCGCGCCAGGCTTTGCTGCACCGGCTGATTGGAAAACATCGCCTGCCACAGCACCGAGAGCAAACCGTACCAGGCGGCGCCGGCCACCAGCAGCACCGGTTCGTGCCAGAAATCGATGACTTCGCCGCCGCGCTGGTCCACGCCGATCATGGTGTAGACCGACAGGATCAACGTCGCCGAGGCAATCGCGCCATAGCGTTCGCCCAAGGCGCCGAGCATGGTCAGGCCGAAACTGGCCAGGGCCAGGGCGATGACAAAAACGACGGGGTAGGGGAAGAGCAGTTCAACGGAGAGGGCGGCGACGCTGAAGCACACCAGCGTCACGGCCAGTGCGTTCAGGCGGCCTTGCCAACTGTCGTCGGTCTCGGCCAGGGCGCTGGCGATGATCCCGAGGAACAGCGGGATCAGCAGCCCCATTTCATCCTTGTACCAACACAGCGCCATGCTGCCGGTCAGGGCGATGAACACCCGCACGCTGTAGCTGAATTTATCCAGCGCCCAGAGGCGACGCAGAGACTGATTGAAGGGGGTCGATGACATGAAGTGCGAGGGCCTTCCGAGGCAATGACGCTAAATTGAGCCAGTAATGACGTCGACGCAATGGCGCCGATCACATCTGACAGCAAAATCTGTTCCTTACTGCTGGAGGTGTCAGGTCTGCATTGAATCCTGTGGCGAGGGAGCTTGCTCCCGCTCGGCGGCGCAGCCGTCGTAAATCCAGTGCATGGGTGTGTCAGACAAACGGTGATGGCAGGTTTTTGGCCTGCTGCGCAGGCCCGCGGGAGCAAGCTCCCTCGCCACAAAAGCTAGTCCCACATCGAGAAATGTCAGACGTACTGCGCAGCCGCGTAACCGGAGGCCCACGCCCACTGGAAGTTGAAACCGCCCAGATGCCCGGTGACGTCGAGCACTTCGCCAATGAAATACAGGCCGGGGCTTTTCAGCGATTCCATAGTCTTGGATGACACCTCGTTGGTATCGACGCCGCCCAATGTCACTTCAGCGGTGCGATAACCTTCAGTGCCGGCCGGCACCACTTTCCAACTCGCCAGTTTTTCGGCGATGTCGGCAATTTCCGCGTGAGTGTATTGCTTCATCGGTTTGGAGACGAACCAGTTGTCCGCCAGCAGGTTGGCCATCTTCTTGGTGAAGATTTCCCCCAGAAGGGTTTTCAGCTCGCTGTTCGGCCGTTCGGCTTGCTGCTGTTGCAGCCAGGTCGGCACGTCGTGGTCCGGCATCAGGTTGATCTCAACCGTGTCGCCGGATTCCCAGAACGATGAAATCTGCAAAATCGCCGGACCACTGAGGCCGCGGTGAGTGAACAGGATGTTCTCGCGAAAACTCTGGTCGTTGCAGCTCACCAGGCAATCCACCGACGTACCGGAGAGCTCGGTGCAAAGCTCCTTGAGCTGATCGGTGATGGTGAACGGCACCAGCCCGGCGCGGGTCGGCAGCAAGTCGTGGCCGAATTGTTTGGCCACCTGATAGCCGAAACCAGTGGCGCCCAGCGTCGGGATCGACAAGCCTCCCGTGGCGATCACCAGCGATTCGCAGGTGATCTGATCGAGGGTGGTTTGCAGCAGGTAGCCGCTTTCCATTTTCTCGATGTGCTGGATCGAGGTGTCCAGGTGCAGGCTGACGCCGACCTGATCGCACTCGTTGAGGAGCATGTCGAGGATGTCGCTGGATTTGTTATCGCAGAACAGTTGGCCGAGTTTCTTCTCGTGGTACGGCACGCCGTGCTTGGCGACCATGCCGATGAAATCCCACTGGGTATAGCGCGCCAGGGCGGATTTGCAGAAGTGTTCGTTTTGCGAGAGGAAATTGCCCGGTTCGGTGTACATGTTGGTGAAATTGCAGCGGCCACCGCCCGACATCAGGATTTTCTTGCCGGCCTTGTTGGCATGGTCGAGCAACATCACCTTGCGCCCGCGCCCGGCGGCGGTCAGCGCACACATCAAACCTGCGGCGCCAGCGCCAATGATCACGACTTCGGTAGAGCGCAAAACGGTGTCCTCACACAATGATCGTTCCCACGCTCTGCGTGGGAATGCCGCCATGGACGCTCTGCGTCCGCCGTTATGTGACGCGGAGCGTCACGGGATGCATTCCCACGCAGAGCGTGGGAACGATCATGATCAGAGGATACGAACGCGCAGCGAACGGCCTTTGATCTTGCCGTCATTCAGGCGCTGCAAGGCTTGCTTGGCGATCCCGCGTTCCACCGCCACATAGGCCTGGAAGTCGAAAATCGCGATCTTGCCAACCTGAGCGCCCGGAATACCGGCATCACCGGTCAGTGCGCCCAGAATGTCGCCCGGACGCACCTTGTCTTTACGGCCAGCGCCGATGACCAGCGTGCTCATCACCGGCAGCAGCGGTGCGCCGCCCTGGGATTTGAGGTTGTCCAGTTGATCCCAGCTCAACGGCGACTTCTGCAGTAGCTCGATGGCTTGGGCGCGGTGCGCTTCGGACGGTGCGACCAGGCTGATCGCAATCCCTTTCTCACCGGCACGACCGGTACGGCCAACACGGTGGATGTGGATTTCCGAATCACGGGCCAGTTCGACGTTGATCACCATGTCCAGCGCATCGATGTCCAGGCCGCGAGCGGCGACGTCGGTAGCGACCAGCACCGAGGTGCTGCGGTTGGCGAACATGGCCAGTACCTGGTCGCGGTCACGCTGTTCCAGATCGCCATGCAGGCCGACGGCAGAGATGCCTTTGGAGGTCAGGTGATCGACGGTTTCCTGAACCTGCTGCTTGGTGAAGCAGAAGGCGACACACGATGCCGGACGATGATGCGCGAGGACTTTGACCACGGCGTCCATGCGCTCTTCCGGGGAAATCTCGTAGAAACGCTGTTCGATCTGCGTGTCGTCGTGGAACGCCTCGGCCTTCACGATCTGAGGGGTGCGCATGAATTTCGCCGCCAACTGCTTGATACCCGTCGGGTACGTGGCGGAGAACAGCAGGGTCTGGCGACGCGCCGGGGTCTGGGCAATGATTTCTTCGATGGAGTCGTAGAAACCCATGTCGAGCATGCGGTCGGCTTCGTCGAGGATCAGCGTGTTCAGGCCATGGAGCACCAGCGAACCTTTGCGCAAATGCTGCTGAAGGCGACCCGGGGTGCCGACGATGATGTGCGCGCCATGCTCCAGGGAGCCGATCTGCGGGCCGAAGGACACGCCGCCACACAGGGTCAGGACCTTGATGTTGTCTTCGGCACGGGCCAGGCGACGGATTTCCTTGGCGACCTGGTCAGCCAACTCGCGAGTCGGGCAGATGACCAGCGCCTGGCAACCGAAGAAGCGCGGATTGATCGGGTTCAACAGGCCGATACCGAAGGCGGCAGTCTTGCCGCTGCCGGTCTTGGCCTGGGCGATCAGGTCCATCCCCTTGAGGATCACCGGCAAGCTTTGCGCCTGGATCGGCGTCATCTCGGCATAACCCAAAGAGTCGAGGTTAGCCAGCATGGCGGCGGACAGCGGCAAAGTATTAAAAGCGGTGGCGATGGTGGTCACGGGACTGGCCTGCAAAACAAAATGTCGCGCAGTGTATCAGTCTCCGGCTCTGCACCTGCAATTTCTGGACGAGTAGCCGTAGCAGCTGCCGAGGCACGAGGCTGCGTTGCGTGTCCGCAGGACCGCCCCAAGGGGTCGCTGCGCAGCCCAACGCAGCCTCGTGCCTCGGCAGCTGCTACAAGTCAGTGCTCTATATCGTGCTCGCGACTGACCGTCCGTCGGCCATCCTTGGGTGAAAGCTGGGAGAAGATGGTTGCCGCCAGCATCGCCATGATCCCGACCGTCACAAAGGTCAGCTGGAAGGCGACCAATACCGTGTCCGCGCCATCGTTGCCGACTTCTGCGGTGAAGCCGCCGAGCAAGGCGCCGGCACAGGCAACACCAAGGCTCAGGGACAATTGCGCGACCACCGACAGCAGGCTGTTGCCGCTACTGGCGCTGGCGTCGTCGAGGTCGATCAGGGTGACGGTGTTCATTGCGGTGAACTGCAAGGAGTTGATCGCCCCCAGAATCGACAGCATCACCAACAGCAGCCAGTACGGCGTTTGTTCGCTGACCAGCCCCATGCTCGCCAGCATCAGCCCCAGCGCCAATGTGTTGCCGGTCAGCACGATGCGATAGCCCAGGCGTTCGATCAGCGGTCGCGCCACTGACTTGGCGACCATCGCAGCCGCCGCCAGCGGCAGCATGCTCATCCCGGCCTGGGACGGCGAATAGCCCAGCGCCACTTGCAACAGTAATGGCACGAGAAACGGCAGGGCGCCGCTGCCCAGGCGGGCGAACAGGTTGCCGAGGATGCCCACGGCAAACGTCCGGGTCTTGAACAGTGACGGCGCGAACAGCGGATTATCGATGTGCCCGGCCCGCAACCAATATGCCGCCAGACAGGCCATGCCGCCGAACAGCAGCAACATCACCCGCAAGTGCGGCAGGTGCAATTCGCCCAGACCTTCCATGGCAACGGTGATCAGCACCATCGCCGCGCCGAACAGCAAAAAGCCCAGGCTGTCAAAGCGGGTGCGTTCGGTGCCGCGCAGGTCGGGGATGAATTTCCACACGGCGTAACAACCGACAGCGCCGACTGGCAGGTTGATCAGGAAGATCCAGTGCCAGGTCAGGTATTCGACCATCCAGCCGCCCATGGTCGGGCCGATCAGCGGGCCGAGCAATCCGGGGATGGTGATGAAGCCCATGATCCGCACCAGTTCCGAGCGCGGGTAGGCGCGCAACACCACCAGTCGTCCGACAGGCAACATCAGCGCACCGCCCAGACCCTGAATCACCCGCGCGCCAATCAGCTGGCTCAGGGTGCTCGACAGGGCGCAGAGCAACGAGCCGAGGCTGAACAGCAGGATCGCGCTGAAGAAGATTTTCCGGGTGCCGAAACGGTCGGCGATCCAGCCCGAGGCGGGGATCAGCAAGGCGACGGTGAGCATGTAGGCGATGATCACGCCTTGCATGCGCAGCGGGTCTTCGGCCAGGTCTCGGGCCATGGCGGGCAGGGCGGTATTGAGGATGGTCCCGTCGAGGGACTGCATGAAGAACGCGATGGCGACAACCCACGGCACCCAGCGGGCGGTGACAGCGTCGAGAGGCGGGCGGTTGGGCATGGGACCTCATTTGATTTAAACGACGACGATGATCGTTCCCACGCAGAGCGTGGGAACGATCAGGGTCAGAGGGTCAAGGTCAATTTGCTGATCAGCGCCCCCGGCAACAACGCCGACGCCGTGGCCCGCTGGCTGTAGGTACTGGCCGACAACATCAGCTCGCGCTCCTCGGTCAATGCTTCCAGCTGCGATCCCAGCAAACTGTAGGCGCTGTCATCAAAACGCATGGTGCTCACCGGCGCCTGAATCTCGCCGTTCTCGACCCAGAAGGTCGCAAACCGTGTCATGCCGGTCAGGCGTGCCGCCGGCTGATCGGAGTAGTTCAGGTACCACAGGTTGCTGATGTACAAGCCCGTGCCCAATTGCTGGAGAATCTCTGCATCAGGCAACGTACCGGCGGCCATGTTCACTGCGCTTGGCATTTCACCGCCGCTGGCGCCGTTGGCGGTCAGGCCGTACTCGGCCGCACTGCGTGAACTGACCATCTGTGCGCCGGCCTTGCCGTTGACAATCAACCCCAGATCGCTGCGCGGATACCCTTCGCCGGAGAACGCCGGGCTCAACGAACCGCTGACCTTTTCATCCACCGACACCAACGGACTGAACGCACTGTCGCCCGCGTAAAGTTTTTGCAGCGGGCTGTTTTTGCTGGCAATCGACTGCGCCGAGAAACCGCCCCAGCCCAGCATGTCCATGATTTCCCCCAGGGCTGCCGGTGCCAGATAGGCGCGATACTGACCCGGCGCCAGGGTGTGTTGCGGTCTGCCGAGAAACGCCAACTGCTCGCGTGCCTGCGCAAAGCGCTTGGCAAAACCTTCGCTGTTCCAGTCGTGCCCGGCGTAACTGGCTTTCACCGCTTGGCCGTTTTCATGGACCAGACTGAAATCAAAGTTGAAGCTGTTGGCCTGATGCCAGCCGAACGCGCCCGACGAACTGGCGAAACCACGGCTGATCGGGCCGGCGGCGTAGAAACCCACCAAATCCAGTCCTTCGGCGGCCTGAGTGATTTCAGAAACCACTTGCTCGGTGTCCGGCAGCGGATGCTCCTGCACATTCTTGCTCTGCCAGCCGTTGTGGTTGAGCAGCAGGTACGGATCCTGCGGCAACAGTGGCAAGGTTTCGCGCAACTGTTGCAGGCCTTCGGCCAGGCGCTGCACATCGACTTCGGCATCACCCGACAGCGTGATGTTCAGGTCGGCGTGGCGCCCCTCGTTGATCAGTTTGAAACCGACGCTCGCCTGCTGCACCTGCCCGGCCTGACGGACCTTGGCGTGGTTGAAGCGCACGAAGGCCGAGGACTCGGCGGCATAGCTGAGGGTGAATTGTTCCGGCTCGTGAATCGCATCGCGCAGCCAATCGACCAAGGCCTTGAATGCATCGGCCTGGTTTTTTGGGACGCTTTTAAAGTCAGTCATCAGGCAGCTCCCCCAAACACATCAACGTTGCTGAACACGCAGGCCGGCGAGGCATGGCCGACGCGGATCACCTGGTTCGGCTCGCCTTTGCCGCAGTTCGGCGTGCCCAGGACCTTGACGGAGTTGGCATCGCCGACGGCGCTGAGGTTTTTCCAGAACTGCGCGGAAATCGCCCGGTAGTTCGGGTTCTTGACCACGCCTTTGAGTTCGCCGTTTTCGATCAGCTGGCCCCATTCACAGCCGAACTGGAACTTGTTGCGGGCATCGTCGATAGACCACGAGCGGTTGGTGCTCATCAAGATGCCGTGCTCGATGTTGCCGATCATCTGCTCCAACGGTTGATCGCCGGCCTCGATGTTCAGGTTGGCCATGCGATCGATCGGCGGACGGTTCCAGCTGCAGGCGCGGCTGTTGGCCACGCCTTCCATACCCGCGCGAAACTGCGACAGCGCGCCGCCCAATGGACGCAGCAGCAAGCCTTCTTTAATCAGGAATTGTTTGCTCGCGGCCGTGCCGTCGTCGTCATGCCCGTAGCTGGCGAGCTGCTCGGGGATGTCCGGGTCGAAGGTTACGTTGAGCAGTTTGGAGCCGTATTGCAGGCGGCCAAAGTCTTCGGCCTTGACGAAACTGGTGCCGGCGTAATTGCGCTCGTCACCGAGGATGCGGTCCAGTTCCAGCGGGTGACCGATGGACTCGTGGATCTGCAGCATCATCTGGTCCGGCATCAACAGCAGGTCACGCGGGCCTTTCGGGGTGTTTGGCGCCAACAACAATTGCAGCGCCTGATCGGCGATTTTCGGACCGGCGCCGACCAGGCCACAGCGGCTGATCACATCAAAACCGCCCTGTTGACCGAAGTTCTCGCGGCCCAGGGTTCGGGTCTGGCTGTCGTTGCCGTCGTAGGCGGTGACTTCCAGGCTCGGGTAGACGAACCGCTGGGCCTGGCGCAGTTCGGCGCCGGCGTTGCTGAGGTAGATCTGCTCGACGTTAGTGATGCCGATGCTCACTTCCCAGTTCACCAGTCGCTCGTCCTTGGGCACGGCGGCGGACTCGGCGCCGAGCAGTTGGTAGCAATCGCTCAGGGACGGGAAGGGCTGGTCGAGGTTCGGCGAAAAGTAGTCGGCGCGGTCGCTGGAGACCACTTGCGCGCTCAGGTCGAGCAGGGCGTGGGGCTTGAGTCGGCGGGCTTGTTGCTCGGCCTTCTCCAGTGCGGCTTGCAGGCCGGATTGCGACAGGTCGTTGGTCGCGGCGTAGGCTTCGACGCCGTTGACCCGAACGGTCAGCATCGCGCCTTCGTCACGGCTCAGGCTCGGAGGTTCGGCGACATTCTTGCGCACCGACAGGTACTGGCCGGACTCGCGCACATAACGCAGCGAAAAGAATTCAGCGCCCGTGCGCAAGGCAGCAAAACGCTGCTTGAGCTGGGGATGGAAATCGAACATTCGGGAACCTCCTTGGTATGGAGTGGCGGTGTATCGATGTCGCGAGGGGGGTGAAACGTTTGCGTGGCGCTAGATTAGGCCGGTGCGGGGGGTAGGATCAAGCGCGGAGCGGTGTAGGAAAGGATTACCGAGAGATGTGTGGTGTTTGTCAGGGCCCCATCGCGAGCAGGCTCGCTCCCACATGGGTTTTTGGTTTGATCGCACATTTGCAATCCAACCCGGAACCTGTGGGAGCGAGCCTGCTCGCGATTGGCCGTGACGCGGTTTTACTGAGCAGTCAGGCTCACATCCCGCAACGGCTTGCCACGCACCGGCGCATCGCCGGCCACGAAGTAGGCAGCCTTGCTACGTGGCAGCGGCTTGCGACCACGGATCTTGTCGGCGATTTTCTCGGCGATCATGATCGTCGGCGCGTTCAGGTTGCCGGTGGTGATGATCGGCATGATCGAGGCATCGACCACGCGCAGGGCTTGCATGCCATGCACACGACCTTCGCCATCGACCACGGCCATTTCGTCGGTGCCCATCTTGCACGAGCAGGACGGGTGGAACGCGGTTTCGGCGTGTTCGCGGATGAACTTGTCGAGCTGTTCATCGGTTTGCACGTCGATGCCCGGGCTGATTTCGCGGCCACGGAAAGCGTCCAGTGCAGGCTGTTGCATGATTTCACGGGTCAGGCGGATGCCGTCGCGGAATTCCTGCCAGTCCTGCTCGGTGGCCATGTAGTTGAACAGGATGCTCGGGTACTCGCGCGGATCCTTCGACTTGGCCTGAATCCGACCACGGCTCGGCGAACGCATGGAACCCATGTGCGCCTGGAAACCGTGCTCTTTCACACCGTTGCTGCCGTTGTAGTTAATCGCGACCGGCAGGAAGTGGTACTGGATGTTCGGCCAATCGAATTCCGGACGGGTACGGATGAAACCGCCGGCTTCGAACTGGTTGCTGGC
The DNA here is from genome assembly GCF_050586665.1 of Pseudomonas sp. ES4. Taxonomy (NCBI): domain Bacteria; kingdom Pseudomonadati; phylum Pseudomonadota; class Gammaproteobacteria; order Pseudomonadales; family Pseudomonadaceae; genus Pseudomonas; species Pseudomonas sp. ES4. Next base: position 26,606 of record NZ_JBOBDO010000012.1, read on the forward strand.
GCCGATGCCGGTGCCGTTGAACAGCCACTCGGCACCGATGGCCGGCTGGTTGTACCAGAGCAGCGACGGGTACAGCGAGACCGGTTGGGTGCAGGCGTATTGCAGGTACAACTCGAGGTGATCCTGCAGGTTCTCACCCACGCCCGGCAGGTCGTGGACCACCGGGATGTCGAGTTTTTTCAGCAGTTCGGCCGGGCCGACGCCGGAGCGTTGCAGGATCTGCGGCGAAGCGATGGCGCCGGAGCACAGCAGCACTTCTTTGCGGGCACGGGCTTCAACGCGCTCTTCAGCGGCGCCGATCAGGTAACGCACGCCGACCGCACGCTTGCCTTCGAACAGGATCTTGTCGGTCAGGGCGTGGGTGACGATGGTCAGGGTCGAGCGCTTCTTGGCGATGTCCAGGTAACCGCGAGCGGTGCTGGCGCGACGGCCGTTCGGCGTCACGGTGCGGTCCATCGGGCCGAAGCCTTCTTGCTGGTAGCCGTTCAGGTCTTCGGTACGCGGGTAACCGGCCTGCACGCCTGCTTCAACCATCGCATGGAACAGCGGGTTGTTGCCGGCTTTGGGCGTGGTCACGCTGACCGGACCGTCGCCACCGTGGTAGTCGTTCGGGCCGATGTCGCGGGTTTCGGCCTTGCGGAAATACGGCAGGCAGTTCAGGTAGTCCCAGTCTTCCAGGCCTGGCAGTTTGGCCCAGTTGTCGTAGTCCATCGCGTTGCCGCGGATGTAGCACATGCCGTTGATCAGCGAAGAACCACCCAGGCCCTTGCCGCGACCGCATTCCATCCGGCGACCGTCCATGTGTGGCTCTGGATCGGTTTCGTAGGCCCAGTTGTAGCGACGGCCTTGCAGCGGGAACGCCAGGGCGGCCGGCATTTGCGTGCGGAAATCCATGCGGTAGTCAGGGCCGCCTGCTTCGAGCAACAGGACGGTGACGCCTTCGTCTTCAGTCAGACGGGTCGCCAGGGTGTTACCGGCCGAGCCGGCACCGATGATGATGTAATCGAATTCTTGGGACATTGAATGCACCCTCTTTGAAAGTGGTCAGGTCGGCGAGTGCTTCGCACTCGATCGCGGGCAAGCCACGCTCCCACAGGGATCGGGGGCACCGCAGATTTGGCGAACGGCGCCAAACCTGTGGGAGCTGGCTTGCCTGCGATAGCGATCTCGCAGGCGAAGCAAATACCGCCTTAGAAAACCGAGGCGTAATCGCCCAGTTCGACCTGTACCGATTTGATGCGTGTGAAGTTGTTCAGCGAGCTGATGCCGTTCTCACGGCCCACGCCCGACTGCTTGTAGCCGCCGACCGGCATCTTGGCGTCGGACTCGCCCCAGGCGTTGATCCAGCAGATACCGGCTTCCAGTTGATGAATCACGCGGTGAGCGCGGTTCAGGTCCTTGGTGACGACGCCAGCGGCCAGGCCGAACTCGGTGTCGTTGGCGCGACGGATCACTTCTTCTTCGGTTTCGTAAGTCAGGATCGCCATGACCGGGCCGAAGATTTCTTCGCGAACGATGGTCATCTCGTCGGTGCAGTCGGTGAACACGGTCGGAGCCACGAACGCGCCTTTGGCGAACTCGCCTTCGGTCAGACGGCTGCCGCCGCACAGGACGCGAGCGCCTTCTTCCTTACCTTTGGCGATGTAACCCAGCACGCTTTCCATGTGGGCGAAGCTGACCAGCGGGCCGAAGTTGGTGTTCTCGTCTTCCGGGTTGCCGACACGAATGCGCGCAACGCGCTCAACGATCTTGGCTTCGAACGCAGCTTTCAGGTGGCTCGGCACGAACACGCGAGTGCCGTTGGTGCAAACCTGACCGGAGCTGTAGAAGTTGGCCATCATGGCGGTGTCGGCGGCGCGATCGAGGTCGGCGTCGTCGAAAATGATCAGCGGGGATTTGCCGCCCAGTTCCATGGTCACGTCTTTGAGCGACGAGGCGGAAGCGCTGGCCATGACCTTCTTGCCGGTGTCGGTGCCGCCGGTGAAGGAGATCTTTTCGATGCGTGGGTGTTCGGTCAACCAGGTGCCGACTTCACGGCCGCTGCCGGTCAGTACGTTGAACACGCCAGCCGGAACGCCGGCTTCGGTGTAGATCTCGGCCAGTTTCAGCGTGGTCAGGGAAGTGACTTCGCTTGGCTTGAAAATCATCGCGTTACCGGCCGCCAGGGCAGGTGCGGATTTCCACAGGGCGATCTGGATCGGGTAGTTCCACGCGCCGATACCGGCGACAACACCGAGCGGCTCGCGACGGGTGTAGACGAACGAAGTGGTGCGCAGCGGGATTTGTTCGCCTTCGATAGCCGGCACCAGACCTGCGTAGTACTCCAGCACGTCAGCGCCGGTGACGATGTCGACGTACTTGGTTTCGGAGAACGCCTTGCCGGTGTCCAGGGTTTCCAGGGCGGCCAGTTCATCGTTGCGCTCACGCAGGATGTCGACGGCACGACGCAGGATGCGCGAACGCTCCATGGCGGTCATCGCAGCCCAGATTTTCTGGCCCTTTTCGGCGCTGACTACAGCGCGTTCAACGTCTGACTGGGTCGCACGCTGTACGGTTGCGAGGACTTCACCGTTAGCCGGGTTGATGGCTTCGAAAGTGGCGTCGCTGCTGGCGTCACTGTAGCCGCCATCGATGTAGAGTTTTTGCAGTTCGAAACGGGCCATAAAGTCCTCGCAAGTGCATAAGTGGTTGGCGTTGGTCTCCGGGCGTGCCGTGTCGCATTGGCGGCGCTGGTCGGTGACGGTTCAGGTGCCGAGCGGTTCTGTGTGCTCTAACTCACCTGCTTGGCCAGTTGGAAATCCATGTATTCGTAAGCGATCTGGTGCGCCTGCCCGGTGTCGAAAGCATCTCCCGACAGCGCGCCGCGCAACCACAAACCGTCAATGAGGGCTGCCAGGCCGCGGGCTGCACTGCGCGCATCATCGAGCGGCAATACACGGCGGAACTGGCAGCACAGGTTGGAATACAGACGGTGATCGTTGATCCGCTGCAACCTGTGCAAAGACGGGTGGTGCATGCTGGTGGCCCAGAAGGCCAGCCAGGTTTTCATTGCCGGGCCATTGACCTGGCTGGCGTCGAAGTTGCCTTCGATAATCACCTGAAGGTGCGCCCGCGGGCTGCTGTCTTCCAGCGCCTGGCGACGCGCGGTGACGTTCTCGCTGAGGACACTCATCAGATACTGCGCGGTGGCCGCGATCAGGCCGTTCTTGTCCTGAAAATAGTGACTGATGATGCCATTCGAGACACCGGCCAAACGGGCGATCAGCGCAATGCTGGCGTCCCCCATGCCGACCTGATCGACCGCCTGTAGCGTGGCTTCGATCAACTGCTGGCGGCGGATGGGTTGCATACCGACCTTGGGCATCTTGCACATCTCCTTAGGCCTTCCGGCAGACGCGAAACGTCTATCGGTTTGAAGGCCAGTCTATTTTGTTTTGATTGAACGTTCAATCAACAAAGAATAAGATCTGCGACAATTCGTCGCTACCTACAGGTTTTTCCTACATGTAGTTGGCGGAAAAACGACATCTGAAAATGCTCGAAACCCACACGCTCAGGCGTTCAGGGGTTTCGGGCTTTTTTCGGGCTGTCTTTATATCACCCGCTGGTCGGCTGCCAACTAACCGAATGGTCGGGTAACGCGTTGCCTTGTGTTTTTCTCTCGCACTGCCTGGAGCATCTGTGCCATGAGTTCCGCCTCTCTAATAAAGACCCCACCCGAGAAGGTGACGGTCAACGGTTGGGTGTTCTACACCTCTACCGCGTTGATCCTGTTGTTGACCGCCATTCTGATCATCGCCCCGCAAGAGGCCGGCAGAATGCTCGGCATTGCCCAGGCCTGGTTGTCCCGCAGCTTCGGCTGGTACTACATGGTGGTGATCGCCGCGTACCTGGTTTTTGTGGTCGGCCTGGCGTTTTCGTCCTACGGCAAGCTCAAGCTGGGCAGCAAGGACGATACCCCGGATTTCAGCTACGGCGCCTGGGCGGGGATGCTGTTCTCGTCGGGTATCGGCATCTCGCTGCTGTACTTCGGCGCTTCCGAGCCGCTGGACCACTACTTCAATCCGCCGGAAGGCGTGGCCGGTAGCAACTTGGCTGCACGTCAGGCCGTTCAGCTGACGTTCCTGCACTGGGGCCTGCACGGCTGGGCGATCTATGCATTGGTCGGCCTGGCCGTTGCTTACTTTGCTTACCGTCACAACCAGCCGCTGGCATTGCGTTCGGCGCTGTATCCGCTGGTGGGCGAGCGTTGGGTCAAAGGCGCCGCCGGTCACGCGGTGGACGGCTTCGGCATGTTCGTGACCCTGCTGGGTCTGGTGACGAACCTGGGGATTGGTTCGCTGCAAGTGTCGTCGGGGCTTGAAAACCTGTTCGGCATGGAACACAGCAACACCAACCTGCTGATCGTGATCATCGTGATGAGCACCGTAGCGACCATCGCGGCGGTGTCTGGCGTGGAAAACGGCATTCGCCGCCTGTCTAACCTGAACATCGTGCTGTTCAGCGGTCTGCTGATTTTCGTGCTGTTGTTCGGCCCGACCCTGCACCTGCTCAACGGCTTCGTGCAAAACATCGGCGACTACCTGAACGGCGTGGTGCTGAAGACCTTCGACCTCTATGTGTACGAAGGCGACAGCGAGAAGTCTGACCGCTGGTTGGGCCTGTGGACTTTGTTCTACTGGGCCTGGTGGATTTCCTGGGCCCCATTCGTGGGTATGTTCATCGCGCGTATTTCCCGTGGGCGCACGGTGCGTGAACTGGTCGCCGGTGTGTTGCTGATTCCTCTGGGTTTCACCCTGGCATGGCTGTCGATCTTCGGTAACTCGGCCCTGGACCTGGTGATGAACCATGGGGCGGTGGAACTCGGCAAGACGGCGCTGGAACAGCCGTCGATGGCGATTTACCAACTGCTTGAGCATTACCCGGCGTCGAAGATTGTGATCGGCGTGTCGATCTTTGTCGGCTTCGTGCTGTTCCTGACCCCGGCGGATTCCGGTGCGGTGATGATGGCCAATCTTTCGTGCAAGGGCGGTAACGTCGACGAAGATGCGCCGCATTGGCTGCGGATCTTCTGGTCGGCGGTGATCACGCTGGTGACCATCGGCCTGCTGTTCGCCGGTAACTTCGAAGCCATGCAAACCATGGTGGTGCTGGCGGGGCTGCCGTTCTCGGTAGTGCTGGTGTTCTTCATGTTCGGCTTGCACAAGGCCATGCGCCAGGACGTGCAGATCGAACAGGAACAAGCGGAACTGGCGGCGCGTGGTCGTCGTGGTTTCAGCGAGCGTCTGACCCAGCTGGATCTGCAACCGAACCAGTCGATCGTTCAGCGTTTCATGGACAAGCGCGTCAGCCCGGCGCTGGAAGACGCGGCTGTGCAATTGCGTGCTCAGGGCCTGGATGTGCAGACGTTGCTTGGCAAGGCCAAGCGCTGCATGGGCGTGCGGATCGAGATGGAAGAGGGCAACCCTTTTGTCTACGAAGTAAGCCTGGACGGCTATCTGGCGGCGGCGAGTGACACGGTGTCGGCTGAAAGTGCCGATGAACCGCGCGCACGTTACTACCGCGCCGAGGTGTACCTGCACAACGGCAGCCAGGATTACGATCTGATGGGCTTCACTCAGGATCAGATCACCCGCGACGTGCTCGACCAGTTTGAAAGCCATCGGCAGCTGCTTGGCCGGGTTTATAGCTGAGGTGTGATTCAAGATCGTTCCCACGCTCTGCGTGGGAATGCCTCCTGTGTCGCTCCGCGTCACGCGGCTAGGGACGCAGAGCGTCCCGGGCTGCATTCCCACGCAGAGCGTGGGAACGATCAATACCCCAATATCCCGCAAACAAAAACGCCGCGATCTCTCGCGGCGTTTTTGTGTCTGCTGTTTCTTACCCCAGGTTCTTGCCGAGCAGTGCGTGATACAGCTCGCTGTCGCCAAGAATCCCGACAACCTTGTTGTTGTCGTGCAGCACCAGCTTGTTACCCGTCTGATAACGAATCTGCAGCGCGTCGCGCATGCCGATGTTCGAATCCACCAGCGTCGGCCGACGGCCCAGCCCTTCAACGGCTTGCCCAGGGATCCAGTTCTGCAGGTCCAGACTCGCGCCGTTCTGGCGTGCGCCTTTGATGGTGTTGCCTTCAGCCAGGTCCAGCCAGGAATCGCCACCCGGATCCAGGCATACCGAACCGTTGATACGTTTGCAGTTGTCCAGGGTGCGCATCAGGCTGCGACCGCACAGTACGTTCAGCGGATTGGTGTGGGCGACGAAGGTGCGCACGTAATCGTCCGCAGGGTTCAGCACGATCTCTTCCGGCTTGCTGTACTGAATGATCCGACCGTCTTTCATGATCGCGATACGGCTGCCGAGCTTCAGGGCTTCATCGAGGTCGTGACTCACGAAAACGATGGTCTTGCTCAGCTTGCGTTGCAGTTCCAGCAGTTCGTCTTGCAGGCCTTGGCGGATCAGTGGGTCGAGTGCCGAGAACGGTTCGTCCATCAGCAGGATGTCGGCGTCCATCGCCAGGGCACGGGCCAGGCCCACGCGTTGTTGCATACCACCTGACAGCTCGTTGGGTTTCTTGTTACGCCATTGGGTCAGGCCCACCAGCTCAAGTTTTTCATCGACCAGTTTTTTCCGCTCTTTCTCCGGACGACCCTGCATTTCCAGACCGAAGCTGATGTTCTCGCGAACGGTCAGCCAAGGCATCAGGGCGAACTTCTGGAACACCATCGCAATGCGCTTGGTGCGCATCATTTTCAGTTCTGCCGGGGTGCAGGACGCGATGTCGATCTGCTTGCCTTCGTGCTCGACGAACAACTTGCCGCGGCTGACGGTGTTGAGGCCGTTGATGCAACGCAGCAAGCTGGACTTGCCGGAGCCGGACAGGCCCATCAGTACGCAGATTTCACCTTTTTCGACATCCAGGCTGGCCTTTTCGACGCCAACGATCTGCCCGGTCTTTTTCAGGATCTCGTTACGGGTCATGCCTTGGTCGAGGAGTTTCAAGGCCTCGCGCGGGTCTTTGGAGAAGATTACGTCGACGTCTTCGAAGCGAATAATGCTCATGCGTCACCCCCTACTTTGGCTTCGGGTTGTTTGCAGATACGGTCGAGCATGATCGCCAGCAGTACGATCGCCAGGCCTGCTTCGAAGCCCAGAGCGATATCAGCAGTGTTCAGTGCGTTGACCACGGGTTTGCCCAGGCCATCGGCGCCCACCAGTGCCGCAATCACCACCATCGACAACGACAGCATGATGCACTGGGTGATACCGGCCGCGATGCTTGGCATGGCGTGGGGCAGTTCGATTCGCGAGAGCAGCTGACGTCGCGAGCAGCCAAAGGCCTTGCCAGCGTCCATCAATTCTTCCGGGACATCGCGAATACCCAGGTAAGTCAGGCGGATAGGTGCGGCAATCGCGAACACCACCGTAGAAATCAGACCCGGGACCACACCCAGACCGAAGAGGGTCAGGGTAGGAATGAGGTACACGAAGGTCGGCACGGTCTGCATCAGATCGAGCACCGGCCGCATCACTGTGTAGAACATCGGTTTGTGCGCAGCGACGATGCCCAACGGCACGCCGATCAATACGCACACCAGGGTGGCGAACAACACCTGGGCGAGGGTTTCCATGGTTTCCTGCCAGTACCCCAGATTGAGGATCAGCAGGAAGGAGGCGACGACAAAAACGGTCAGGCCCCATTTGCGTTGAATGAAGTGTGCCAGTAACGCGATAAGGCCGATCAATGCCAGCGGGTTGAACCAGGTCAGCGCGAAAGTCACGCCGTGGATCATCGTTTCCAGTGACACGGCGATTGCGTCGAAGGTGTTGGCGCCGTTTTGCGTCAACCATTCAACGAAGCCCGCAATGTACTGGCCTAAAGGTATTTTCTGATCAATCAGCATGGTAGTGAACGTCCGCATGCAAGGAAATAAACAGCCCGGGCGAGCGAACTCGCCCGGCGTAAGCGATGCTTCCTAATTCAAGGCTGCGCGAGCTTGGTTTTCACGGCCTCCAGGCCTGGTTTACCGTCAATGGTGGTTACGCCAGCGAGCCAGGTATCGAGCACCTGTGGATTCTTTTTCAGCCAGGCCTTGGCGGCCGCGTCAGGCTTCATTTTGTCGTCCAGGACGTTGCCCATTAGCGTGCTTTCCATGTCGAGGGTGAACACCAGGTTTTTCAGCAACTGTCCAACGTTGCTGCATTCCTGTGCGTAGCCCTTGCGGGTGTTGGTGAAGATGGTTGCCTGGCCGAAGTTCGGGCCGAAAAAGTCGTCGCCGCCGGTCAGGTACTTCATCTTGAAACGCGTGTTCATCGGGTGTGGTTCCCAGCCCAGGAACACCACGGCGGTGTTGCGGCGCTGGGCGCGATCGACTTGCGAGAGCATGCCTGCCTCGCTGGATTCGACCACCTTGAAGCCGGCGTCTTTCAAGCCGAAGGCGTTCTTGTCGATCATGCTCTGGATCAGGCGGTTACCGTCGTTGCCTGGTTCGATACCGTAGATCTTGCCGTCGAGTTCTTTCTTGAACTTGGCGATGTCGGCGAAATCTTTCAGACCTTTGTTATACAACTCTTCGGGGACGGCGAGTGTGTATTTTGCGTTTTCCAGATTAGCGCGCACTGTCTCCACGGTACCGGCATCGCGGTAGGCCTTGATGTCGTTTTCCATGGTCGGCATCCAGTTACCCAGGAACACGTCCATGTTCTTGCCATCGGCCAGGGACTTGTAGGTCACCGGAACGGAAATCATCGTGGTTTTGGTCTTGTAGCCAAGGGCCTCGAGAACGACGCTGGTAGTGGCGGTGGTGACGGTAATGTCAGTCCAGCCGACATCTGAGAAGTTTACGGTGCTGCATTGGGCCGGTTCTGCGGCTTGAGCCAGAAACGGCAGACTCAGCATGGCGGCCAACAACAACGACGGGGAACCTTTCATAAAGGGCGACTCCTTGGTGTTTTTTTTGGCAGTGTTCCGACTGGACCACCGCACTTATAGGTTGCGGTTGGATGGCGTTTTGGAGACATCTCTACCACGGCGCCTTGCAATCGAGTCGATACGATCATGTACCAGTGAAAATCTGACGCCTACAGGGTGCGTCGTAACCAGTACAGGGATGGTCGCATCCAGTGTCGGTGACGTCGTTTACAGCTTTTTTCAGCCCACTTTGCCTCTCTGATCTGCAAAAAAACGGCGAAAACGTAGCGTCCGCGCCTCGCGGCGTTTGTGGGCATGAGTGCGTCGGTGTGAGACGTCGAACGACATGACAAAAGCCTGATGATGCGGCCATCTCGGCGGATTGCAGCTTGAGCGTAGCAGCTCCGTCACTGGGCGCTTTTGGCGTCTGGAGTTGGCACATCCAGGAGTTCGGCAGTAATGGCTATCAGTGTTTTCGACCTGTTCAAAATCGGCATCGGCCCTTCCAGTTCGCACACCGTGGGGCCAATGCGGGCCGCGGCGTTGTTCGTGCAAGGTTTGCGTGAGCAGGGGCTTTTGGAACAAGTACGGCGCGTCGAGGTTCAGCTTTATGGTTCGTTGTCGGCCACCGGCATCGGTCACGGCAGCGACAACGCGGTGATCATGGGCCTGATGGGCGAATGGCCGGACGCGATCGATCCGTCGCAAATCGGCATTCGCATCGAAACCCTGCGCGAAACCCAAACGCTGTTGCTCGACAGTCGTTTGCCGGTGCCGTTCATCTGGGCCCGCGACATGCGCCTCATCGACGAGAACCTGCCGTTCCACCCTAACGCCATGACGCTGATCGTCGAAGGTGATGACGGCGAACTGCATCGCGACACCTACTATTCCATCGGCGGCGGTTTTGTCGTCGATGAGGCACAGGCTTCCAGCGGCGTGGTCGATCTGGATCGCACCGTGTTGCCGTACGACTTCTCCAGTGCCGTCGAGCTGCTCAGTCTCTGCAAGCAGCACAACCTGCGCGTTGCAGAGTTGATGCTGGCCAACGAGAAAGTCTGGCGCAGCGAGGAAGAAATTCGCGCTGGCCTGATGACACTCTGGCGCGCCATGCAAGATTGCGTCGAACAAGGCCTCAAACACGAAGGCATCTTGCCCGGTGGCCTGAATGTGCGTCGTCGCGCGGCCAAACTGCACCGCAGCCTGCAAGAGTTGAACAAGCCCAACGTGATCGGCTCGACCTTGAGCGCCATGGAATGGGTGAATTTGTTCGCCTTGGCCGTCAACGAGGAAAACGCCGCCGGCGGGCGCATGGTCACGGCGCCGACCAATGGCGCGGCGGGGATCATTCCGGCGGTGCTGCACTACTTTATGAAGTTCAGCGAAGTGGTGACCGAGGCCAACGTAGTCGACTATTTCCTCAGTGCGGCGGCGGTCGGGATTCTGTGCAAGAAGAACGCTTCGATTTCCGGTGCCGAAGTCGGTTGCCAGGGCGAAGTCGGTTCGGCCTGCGCCATGGCGGCAGCTGGGCTGGCGGAGATTCTGGGGGCGACACCGGAGCAGCTGTGCAACGCGGCGGAAATCGGTCTGGAACACAACCTCGGCCTGACCTGCGACCCGGTGGGCGGGCTGGTGCAAGTGCCGTGCATCGAGCGCAATGCGATTGCCGCGGTGAAGGCCATCAACGCAGCGCAGATGGCGCTGCGTGGCGACGGTCAGCACTTTATCTCGCTGGATCGGGTGATCCGCACGATGCGTGATACCGGTGCCGACATGCATGACAAATACAAAGAGACATCGCGCGGTGGGTTGGCGGTTAGCGCGGTTGAGTGCTGAGACCCTTTAACTCTCTGGTGGAATGAGTATCTGTGGCGAGGGAGCTTGCTCCCGCTGGGGCGCGAAGCGGCCCTAAAATCTTTACGACTGCTACGCAGCCGAGCGGGAGCAAGCTCCCTCGCCACAGAAAGCTAATTACCCATGAAGACCAGTCAAAACTGCGCACAAAGTGAACACCCGATTCAAAACGCGCCACGTTTTGGAGCGTCGCTTACAGATAAGCCCCTTGCCCGATCCGGGATCCAAGTTGGCCATTACCGCCTGTCACCTGTGCTTGCGGTGACACTCTTCTCCAGGTCGCTGTAGCCCTGTTCCCACAAGTGCTACCGATTTGCTCACGCCCAACGGGGCAGAGCCTCTCCCGCCGATAATGGCACTTATAACCCCTACTCGCGACGCGGCTTATATAGACGCGGTGCGACGTCGTTTTCAGGAGTTATTGAACAGCCATTCAATTTTAGGCATGGCAATTGCTCTGTCATTACAAAGCCCGTCTCCCACGCGAGAACGATGGCAATAAAAAGAGCCTCCGCCTGAGGCCATCACCCGCTTTGTGTGAGGAGATACCGCGATGACGACGTTCAACTCCGGGGCCCAACCCCAGAACCGTGCGCCTCAATCCATCGGCTTTCTGCTGCTGGACAATTTCACGCTTATTTCTCTGGCCTCCGCAGTAGAACCCCTGCGCATGGCCAACCAACTGTCCGGCCGCGAGCTGTATCGCTGGACCACACTGACCGTCGACGGTGGCCAGGTCTGGGCCAGTGACGGTCTGCAGATCACTCCCGACTGCTCCATGCACAAAGCGCCTCCGATGGACACCATCATTGTCTGTGGCGGTATCGGCATCCAGCGCACTGTCACCCGTGAACACGTGTCATGGCTGCAAAGCCAGGCGCGTCAGTCCAAGCGTCTGGGCGCAGTCTGCACCGGTAGCTGGGCCCTGGCCTGCGCCGGCTTGCTGGACGGTTTTGATTGCAGCGTGCACTGGGAATGCCTGGCCGCCATGCAGGAAGCGTTTCCGCGTGTGGCCATGAGCACCCGGTTGTTCACCCTCGACCGTAACCGTTTCACCAGCTCCGGCGGTACTGCGCCGCTGGACATGATGCTGCACCTGATCAGCCGCGATCACGGCCGTGAACTGTCCGCCGCGATTTCGGAGATGTTTGTCTACGAACGCATCCGCAACGAGCAGGATCACCAGCGTGTGCCGCTCAAGCACATGCTCGGCACCAACCAGCCGAAGTTGCAGGAAATCGTCGCGCTGATGGAGGCCAACCTCGAAGAGCCGATCGACCTCGACGAATTGGCGGTGTATGTCGCCGTGTCGCGTCGTCAGCTGGAGCGGCTGTTCCAGAAATACCTGCACTGCTCGCCGTCGCGTTACTACCTCAAGCTGCGCTTGATCCGCGCACGGCAGTTGCTCAAGCAAACGCCGATGTCGATCATCGAAGTGGCGTCGGTGTGTGGCTTCGTGTCCACGCCGCACTTCTCCAAGTGCTACCGCGAATACTTCGGCATTCCGCCACGTGACGAGCGCGTGGGTTCCAACACCACGCAACAAGTGGCGATGATGCCGCTGCCGCAAGCACTGGTGCTGTCGCCGTTGTCCGGGCCGTTGTCGGCGCTGAGCCAGGCGCGTAACGAGTCGACGTTCGCCAGCGTAAGGCTTTGATGCTCTGATCGTTCCCACGCTCTGCGTGGGAATGCCTCAATGGACGCTCTGCGTCCGCTTCGGCAGGGACGCGGAGCGTCCCGGGCTGCATTCCCACGCAGAGCGTGGGAACGATCACTACCCTGGAAATCAGGCGCTACGGCTTTGCTGATACTCCGCCAACGCCGGCAGCAGTTGTTTGTCGATGGCCTGTCGCACGGCCGGCAGGATGGTCGCGCTGCTGGTGTACATCTGCTTGACCATGGTCCGCAGCGTCATCGCCCGTTCATCGTTCAAACCTCGCACTGCGCATTCACAAGCTTGCGCAGCTGTAGAGCCACTCGGTACTTGAAAACCCAACGATTTCAGCTGGCCCAACAGGTCTTCCTGGTCAATCAAATCGGCGTGCATCATGACGCAATCCTTCTTCAGGGAACGGTGTCGTGGTTCGATTCTCATAGGGGTACGGAGTGGCGGCAAGGACGATTTGTCGCAATGGCCGCAATACCTATGAACAGGTCGTTTTCGGCTAACTTGCTATGGCTGGGAGTGGGCACACTGGGATCAGCTGGCTTCACGAAGGTTTGGTCACCCTCGCGCAAACGGCTCCTCAACAGTACCCACCTCTGCCCCGATCCTGTCACGGCTTGATCGGGGTTTTTTTTGCCTGTGAATCAGGAAGGAATGTGGTGTCTGGGCTGATGCCATCGCGAGCAGGCTCACTCCCACAGGAATTGCGAATAACCTGTGGGAGCGTGGCTTGCCCGCGATGAACGATAACGCGGTCTACCGTTGCAGCACCAAAATCCGCGACAACAACTCATCCCGATCCACATAACAACCCTGAAAATGCCGGGCGCCAGTAGCAGGGTCGAAGGCGTTGCGGGCGTGGAGGGTGCGGCGGTTGTCGAAACACCACATTTCGCCTGGGTTTAACCGCGTCATCACGCGGAATCGCGCTTCCCGGGTCATCGCAATAAAGCGGCGGTAGGCGTGATAGAGCGCGGGCATCTGCTCGACCGACGCATCGAACGGACCGCGCAGAAAGTTCGCCATGCGAATTTCCGAAACCTGCCCAAAGGCATCCAGCGCGATGATCGGCGCGAGACAGCGGTAGTCGCTGTGACGGTCTTTGTTGCGAAACTCCACCGGGATTTCGCAAAGGCTTTTGAACGCCTCGGGATCTTCATCGCGCAAGGCTTCGGCAATGGCAAAACCGTCGACGAAAATACTCTCGCCCCCTTCGGCGTCATTCACCAGGCAATGCAGAAATTGCAGCCCCGGTTGCAACTCCCGGGTCGGCAGGTCGCTGTGCAGCGGCAGGTTGAAAGCGGTGTAGGCATTGCTGTCGGCATCGGCCCTGGATTGCACGTTGAACAGCACGCCAAAATTGCTCTCGCGAATGAAGGAAATCCGCTGGGCAATCAACTTCAACGAGCCCGGCTCGGTGGGCACGCCGCGGACCTGAGTCAGGCCGCTATCGCGCACCGCCAGCAGCCATTGCAGCAAGGCGTCGTTGTCGTTCATCAACGCCTGATAGTCGAACACCGGCAGCGTCAGGTTGCTGTGCCAGAGCTGGCTTTTGGGCTTCGCGGCCCGGCGCTCGGCACGGGACTCGTCGTCGTAGGCGTGGGCCCGTAGCCAGCCAGGATCGAAGCGGCTGAGATGGCCGTCCTGCCAATCGACACGCAGACAGCCTTCGGCATCAATGCTGACATTCGAGGGCTTCAGGTTCTCGGCGACATCGACGATTTCCAGCACTTGCTCGCGGGTTACGGTGTAGACGCACAGCGGGCACGGACAGTTGTCCCGCAGCCACTGATGATGAAACGGGCTGACACGGTCATCGGCCCACTTCACTTGAATTCGGTCCGCCAGGGTGTCTACGGCGGTCAACGCGCTGATCAACGGGTAGGTACGGAAGTCGGCAAAAGCGGCGGCGGTGTTCAATGGCGATCTCCTTGTTATTTTTTAGGGGGTAACGCGATCACTCGGCCAATGTAGTCGGGGGCGGGAAGGTCGGTTTGCTCGGCGACGATGGCTTGCAGCTTGCTCAAGGTGTCTTCGCTGAACGGTGCGGAGCGCGGCCCGGCAAGATCGACGTGCAGCAGCATTTGTTCATTGCCCGCCAGCTCCTTGTCGTCGCCCACCCGATGCAGGCTGTGATAGAGGTGCAGGCGTTTGCTGTCGTGGCCGATGATTTGGGTGTGCACTTCGACGTCGGCGTCGAGCTTCACTTCGTGCAGGTAATTGAGGTGCAGTTCGAGGGTGAACAGCGAGTTGCCGCTGGCTTCGCGGTTGGTGCTGTCCATGCCCAGACGATCCATCAGCGCATCGGTGGCATAGCTGAAAATCAGCAGGTAGAAAGCGTCGCGCAAGTGGCCGTTGTAGTCGACCCAGTCGGGGATGATTTTGGTTTGGTAGGTGGTGAGGGTGGACATGATTCTCTCCAGGCATGATCGGGGTTGATCGTTCCCAGGCTCCGCGTGGGAATGCCTCAATGGACGCTCTGCGTCCGCTTTTGGGACGCGGAGCGTCCCGGGCTGCATTCCCACGCAGAGCGTGGGAACGATCAGTGGGGAGGCTTATTCGCTGAAGGCCATCCCATGCTTCTCTTTGGTGGTCTTCACCGCCTCCAGCACTGCCAGCAAGCAATCATCACGATAGCGCTCCAGCGCGGAAATGCTGTGCGTGCCCAACTGATCGCTGGTGCCATCCACCACATCATCAATCAACTTGTCGGTCAGCTCCGGCGCCGGCAGATACGTCCACGGCAACTGCAATGCCGGCCCGAATTGCGCCATGAAGTGCCGCATGCCCGCATCGCCACCCGCCAGGGTGTACGTCAAGAACGTGCCCATGAACGACCAGCGCAGCCCCGCGCCAAAGCGAATCGCATCATCGATTTCGCCGGTGGTCGCCACACCGTCGTTGACCAGGTGCAGCGCCTCACGCCAGAGCGCTTCGAGCAAGCGGTCAGCGATAAAACCGGGTACTTCCTTGCGCACGTGCAGCGGACGCATGCCCAAGGATTCATAGACTTTCATGGCCGCTTGAACCGCTTGCGGCGCGGTGTTTTTTCCGCCCACCACTTCCACCAGCGGCAGCAGGTAAACCGGGTTGAACGGGTGGCCGACGACGCAGCGTTCCGGGTGCGTCGAGCTCTCGTAGAACTCGCTCGGCAACAGGCCGGAAGTACTGGAACCGATCAAGGCATTGGGCTTGGCCGCCGCGCTGATTTTGGCGTGCAGTTCCAGTTTCAGGTCCAGACGCTCGGGGGCGCTTTCCTGAATAAAATCCGCATCGCGAACGCATTCTTCGATAGTGGCGACAAAGCGCAACCGATCCTGCGATGCGCCTGGCGCAAGGCCCTGTTTCTCCAACGCGCCCCAGGCATTGGCGACGCGTTTGCGCAGCGCGGCTTCAGCGCCGGGCGCCGGGTCCCAGGCCACCACGTCGAGGCCGTGGGCGAGGGCGCGGGATACCCAACCGCTGCCGATGACACCGCTGCCCAGGGCGGCGAAGGTTTTGATTTCAGTGATAAAGCTCATGGTCACTTCCTGAATTTGGCTCGGAAAAAACTGTGGGAGCGAGCCTGCTCGCGATGGCGTCGGTACATCCGATGCATCAATTGAGGCAGGTAAACCGCTATCGCGAGCAGGCTCACTCCCACAGGGGGAAAGTGTGTAAGGGTCAACCGCGCTTGGTCAGGCCCATTTTTGCCCGGCCTTCCGCCGGGGTCAGAACACGGGCGCCGAGGCGGCTGAGGATTTCCGAGGCGCGTTCGACCAGTTGGCCGTTGGTCGCCAGGACGCCCTTGTCCAGCCAGATGTTGTCTTCCAGGCCGACCCGCACGTTGCCGCCGAGTAGCACCGCTTGGGCCGCCATCGGCATCTGCATGCGACCGATGCCGAAGCCGGCCCAGACCGCATTGGCGGGCAGGTTGTCGACCATGGCTTTCATGGTGGTGGTATCAGCCGGCGCACCCCACGGAATGCCCAGGCAGAGCTGGAACAGCGGATCGTCGAGCAGGCCTTCCTTGATCAACTGTTTGGCGAACCACAGGTGACCGGTATCGAAAATTTCCAGCTCGGCCTTTACTCCCAGCTCTTGAATGCGTTTGGCGCCAGCCCGCAGCTGCGCCGGGGTGGACACGTAAATGGTGTCGCCGTCGCCGAAGTTCAGGGTGCCGCAATCGAGGGTGCAGATTTCCGGCAGCAGTGCTTCAACGTGGGCCAGACGGGTCAGCGGGCCGACCAGGTCGGTGTTCGGGCCGAACTCCATCGGGTTCTCGCCCGCACCGATTTCCAGGTCGCCGCCCATGCCGGCGGTGAGGTTGACGATGATGTCCACGTCCGCCTCGCGGATGCGCTCCATCACTTCGCGATACAGCGCGACATCACGGCTGAATTTTCCGGTTTCGGGGTTACGAACGTGGCAGTGAACGACCGTGGCGCCAGCCTTGGCGGCTTCCACGGCGGCTGCGGCGATTTGTTTCGGGGTGACCGGCACGTGTGGGCTCTTGCTGGTCGTGTCGCCAGCACCGGTGAGTGCGCAGGTGATGATGACGTCGTGGTTCATGAGGCGGGTTCCTTGCAGGCGTGATGATTCCGTTCGCAGCCCGGTCGGGCTGCGAGTCGGTGGTTCAATCGGGTTTATTTACTGGTCAGTTTCAGGTTTTCAGCGGCGGGTTTGCCATCGAAGGTGGTTACGCCTTCGAGCCAGCGTTGCTTGTCTTGCGGGTGATCCTTGAGCCATTGCTTGGCCGACTCGAAAGCGTCCTTGTGATCCAGCAATGGCTGCATCATCCGGCTCTCGTCTTCGGCGGTGTAGGTCAGGTTGCTCAGCAAACGACCGATGTTCGGGCATTGTTCGGCGTATTTCGGCGCGGTGACGGTCCAGACCGTGGCCATGCCTTCGTTCGGGCCGAGGGCGTCTTCGCTGCCAGTGAGGTAAGTCATTTGCACGTTGACGTTCATCGGGTGCGGCGCCCAGCCGAAGAACACCACGGCCTCCTTGCGTCGCACGGCGCGATCCACCGCCGCGAGCATGCCGGCCTCACTGGACTCGACCAACTGGAACTTGCCAAGGCCAAACTGGTTCTTGGCGATCATTGCCTTGATCTGGGTATTGGCGCCCGAGCCAGGCTCGATGCCGTAGATTTTGCCGCCCAGTTCCTTTTCAAACTTGGCGATGTCGGCAAAGGTTTTCAGGCCTTTGTCGGCGAGGTAAGTCGGCACGGCGAGGGTGGCGCGAGCATCCTTGAGGCTCGGTGCTTCCAGCACTTCGACTTGCTTGGCATCGACGAACGGGGTGATGGTCTGGGTCATTAGCGGGTTCCAGTAACCGAGGAACAAGTCCAGGCGCTGGTCGCGGATCCCGGCGAAGATGATTTGCTGGGATGCGCTGGTTTGTTTGGTGTTGTAGCCGAGGCCATCGAGCAGGACTTGGGTCATGGCACTGGTGGCGATCACGTCGGTCCAGTTCACCACGCCCATGCGCACGTTCTGGCATGAAGCAGGTTCGGCCGCCATGACGCTGGCGCTCAGGAAAGCGGTACCGCTGAGTGCAAGAACACAGCTGCTGATCAGTCGTTTCATGTCGGGTTCCTCGGCAGACGTTATTGTGGGTTCCGGCATCTTTGTGTGCCGGTGATGCCAAGTTACGCAGCTAAGGCCCTGTGAAAACGCACTGCGGCGACCAGCTCTTGCACTGCGGCGACCTGCGCTCTTGAATGGCGCGTGCAAGTGGCGTATCAACGTCCACACGGTACCCGCCTCTCGTTACCTGGCCTCTTTTTACCTGCTAAGCGAGTGCGCTCCATGTCCCAGGATTTCTACTTCTTGTTGATGCCGGGTTTCTCGGCGATTGGATTTATCTCGGCCATCGAGCCGTTGCGGGTCGCCAATCGTTTTCGTGGCGAGCTCTACCGCTGGCATGTACTCAGCGCGGACGGCGGGGCGGTATTGGCCAGCAACGGCATGTCGGTCAACGCCGATGCGGCGCTGGAACCGCTGAAGAAAGGCGCAACCTTGCTGGTAATCGCCGGATTCGAACCGCTGAAGTTCACCACCCCGGCCCTGGAGCACTGGCTGCGCCGCCTGGATAACGAAGGTGTGACCCTCGGCGCCATCGACACCGGCAGTTTCATCCTCGCCGAAGCGGGCCTTCTCGACGGCCATCGCCTGACCCTGCACTGGGAAGCCATCGACGCCTTCAAGGAGTCCTACCCGCAGCTGAGCGTCACCCAGGAGCTGTTCGAGATCGACCGCCGGCGCATTACCTCCGCCGGCGGCACCGCGTCCATCGACCTGATGCTCGACCTTATCGCCCAGGCCCACGGCCCGGAACTGGCGATCCAGGTCAGCGAACAATTCGTACTCGGCCGTATCCGCCCGCGCAAAGACCACCAGCGCATGGAAGTCGCCACGCGGTATGGCATCAGCAACAAGAAACTTGTTCACGTGATTGGGGAGATGGAACAGCACAGCGAGCCGCCGCTCAGTACGCTGGAGCTGGCGGAATCGATCAAGGTCACCCGACGGCAACTGGAGCGATTGTTTCGCCTGCACCTGAACGACACACCGAGCAACTTCTACCTGCGCTTGCGGCTGGAGAAGGCCCAACAGTTACTGCGCCAAACGGACATGAGCGTGCTGGAAGTGAGTATCGCGTGCGGGTTTGAATCGCCGTCGTATTTCACCCGCAGCTATCGGGCGCGGTTTGAGCGGTGTCCGCGGGAAGACCGCCGGCGGCTCGGGGATGGGCGGGAGGTCGTTTAAACAGATCCCACCCGAACGTCTCGATTAAGAAAATCATATGTTTTCGGTGCGAGCGCTACCGAGGAAGTATATGCCACTCACTCTTTTACATCATTGTCCGTACGTTGAGCTAACCAATGTTTGAATTTGGCGGTCTCTATACGAACGATATCCCGAACTATCGCATCCAGTTCGGGATAGATGAAACTTTCGGTAATGCCGACCTGAGCCAAGCTGTTTCTAATTGCGGTAGTCGCTGTAAATGGAATGAATATTTTGGTGATGTGGGGTCTCAACGCGGTGTAATAATCTAGAGGATGAGTGAATCTACCATGCAGCGTGAATGCCCCGGATTGAGCTCTAATTCTGTTTGTCATGTGTGGCGCAGAAATACATACCGGAAAATCGATAGATTTGTTCGATTCCATCGGATTGATCCAGTCAGCCCAGCGTGTGGCGTTAGCAGCCATATCAATTGGGCCTGTGGCTCTATAAGCCTCGCGGTTTATTTTTTCAGGGTCAATGATGAATACTGCAAACCCGTCTTCATTAAGATGGTCATCAAGGAAGTTATTACACTGTTCGAATCCATCTCCCTCATGAGCTTTAGCTTGCTGCACGGCAAAAAAAAGTGCGACCAGGGCATTAGTCGACCAGTCTAGGAGTCGTGTCGGCAAACCATGATGCTGGGCAATGAACATCCACTCGAAATCGTTGGCGGGGGCATGATCCAGAAACGGTCTTGCTTGGCGCTTAAATGTCTCCAGCAATCGTTCTGCGCTGAGACCGGAAACACCACCACCGGATGAAGTTTGAATTTGCCCTGGCTTAATATTCTGCCCCATCCAGTCCGTGGTGGTGATGGTCTCGCGAAGGACACCGGGCGTGAGACGATAACTGGCGTTCGACTGGCCACGAAACCAGAGTGTCCCAGGGATTTCTGGTTTGATCTCGTCGATTAAATCAAGAAACTCTGTAAGTGATCGCGCCGTCCGTAGATTCAGCTCACCGGGTGTAGCAATTGCACCCTTATTGGTTGGCGTGGAATTCGACATTGTTTTCTTCCTTGCTATGGAGTTTGCTTTTCGGATTGAAGAGGTCAGCTGCCTTTAACCAAGGCAGAGCAAGCCGCCTTGTACGCCTCATGTTGATACTTGTTCAATGTCGCCGGCAGCTCAAAATCAAATTTCTTGTTCTGCGCATTGATCGTCTGCGGCGACAGCAGCGTGACCTCGCAACTCTCCAGCAACTGAAAAACTCCCTCGATCTTGAACGTCGTCGGCCCACCGGCGAATTCGCCTTTCTTGCTGCGTTTCTTGATCGCGATCCGGTCGATGGAATTTTCACGCACAAACGACGCAACCTGAGCGGCAAAGATTTTGACGTTCGCCGCCTCGTCGTCATCATCGAGAGCTATTTTCTTGGTGGTCAATGCGACGTGGCTCAGCACCTTATCGTCGAGGGAGGCCACGGCGATGATCGCTTCGCTGCCTTTTATTTCGATGCCGCAGATTTTCATGGGAGGCCTTGTAATTCTTAATGCTAATTGCGACGGAGAGTATAAATTGAGGTTTCTGGGTGTTATGAATTTTCAGTTTTCTTTGTGTTTTCTGGTTTGTAGTGCGTGGGGCGGCTATTGTTTTTTTGAGATATTTCTTTGAGGTGTTTAACGTATTTCCAATACTCTCTTATGTCTTCGGGTGGCATGTCGAGAATATATGTTGGGCGCTTTCCTATTCCGTCTCGAGAAGTGCCAAGCACTTTTGCTGATGTGTTACCCTTGCTGTCTTCACTTATCCAAATACGATCATGTAAGTCTGGCGCCACCCAAAATTTCGCTTTTAAGTTTTGTTTTGATATGCTGGTTTCGACAATATTGGCAATAGTCGGTGAGATTTTTGTATCGCCGCTAATTTTTGATTTGTAGATGAAGTCAACCTCCTTGTCTCTTCCTATTACATCGAGTAGATCTTCAATGTATTTGCGGTCGAGGACTAGCGATTCATCCTTGGTTTCTTTTTTGCTGTGCGACCGCTTGAAAATGTAAGGATCAATGATGTGGACTTTTGAGGAGTTTTCTAACCATTTTTTTAGTATGGTATCGGATTGTTTTCTGCCCTTTTCGATAGCGCTATTGGAACTTCCGCCTGCGACAATTAACTCAGTGGGGCTTGTGCTGCTTCCTCCGCCGTTTAGGGGGCAGTGAAATGGCTCTATATTTATAGTGCGAGATAGTTTCTTGTCTAGCTCTTCAAGTTGTAATGATAAGCGCCGATTAGTGTGGAAAACGTCGTAGATGTATCTTTCAAAATACTCTTCGATGTCTTTGGGGAAGTAGTGTTTCCAATTTAGATCTCTTAGGATTTCTGCTATTTTGCAGGTTAACTCTTCGTCATTGCTTCTGATTTCTGGGTTTTCGCGAATGTACTGTAATACACGTCGTGCTATTGCTTTGGTTTTTGTCGATTCAGTCATGGTTGTTTGACTCCTTGTCGAGTTGATTGCCGTTACGTTTGTATCTGTTAGTTAGGAGGACTGTACTTACTCCTGCCCAATCGACTCCAAAAACTCCGACCGCTCGTCACTCATCCGCGCCACACAGTCATTCTGCGCAATGGTGAACGCCTTGCTACCGCTCGTCGCCGGAAACGCTTCGACTGCGCAATCCGCATCCCGGGTCTTCAGCCACTGCTGTTGAGCAGCCTTGAGCTTGGCGGTGATGTCGGTCAGTTGCGCCGGGTTCTTTTCGTAGAGCATTTGCATGCGATCAGCCAGGCTCTTGTAGTTTTCGCTCAGCAGGTCTTCGGCGGCGCTTCTGCTGTAGACCGAGCATTCCAGGGTCTGGACCTCGTTTTCGACTTTGTCGCAGGGGTTATCGTCAGCTTCTTCAGCCGCGTGTACGCCGGTCGCTATCAGTGCCAAAGCCAGGAAGATCGATTTCATTGCGCCGCCGCCCCTTTTTCCAGTGAAGCATCCAGTAATGGCGCGAATTCTGGCTCATGCGCAGGCCCTTGAACAGGTGGCCCATGTCGTCTGTCGACGACCCTTTGTCGCGGATTGACGCTTTCGGCAAACCCCCTGTCGTTTTTGCACCCGGCTGCCCCCTCCCTCAGGCATATGCTGGCCCCAAAGCGCCGGCACACGATTCGGCGCATGAATCGCTAATAGGGGACAGCCTGATGAGCCCAGCCGAATTGCACGCCGACAGCATCGTTATCGACGGTCTGATTATTGCCAAGTGGAACCGTGAGCTGTTCGAAGACATGCGCAAGGGCGGTCTGACCGCGGCCAACTGCACCGTGTCGGTGTGGGAGGGCTTCCAGGCCACCGTCAACAATATCGCCGCCAGCCAGAAGCTGATCCGCGAAAACAGCGACCTGGTGATTCCAGTGCGCACCACCGCCGATATCCGCAAGGCTAAAGAGCAGGGCAAGACCGGCATCCTGTTCGGCTTCCAGAATGCTCACGCCTTTGAAGACCAGATCGGCTATGTCGAGGTGTTCAAGCAGCTGGGCGTCGGTATCGTGCAGATGTGCTACAACACCCAGAACCTGGTTGGCACCGGTTGCTACGAGCGTGATGGCGGGCTGTCGGGTTTCGGTCGTGAAATCGTCGCCGAGATGAACCGCGTCGGCGTCATGTGCGACCTGTCCCACGTCGGCTCGAAAACCTCCGAAGAAGTCATCCTCGAATCCAAGAAGCCGGTCTGCTACTCCCATTGCCTGCCGTCGGGCCTGAAAGTCCACCCGCGCAACAAGTCCGATGAAGAACTGAAGTTCATCGCCGATCACGGCGGTTTCGTCGGCGTGACCATGTTCGCGCCGTTCCTGGCCAAGGGCATCGATTCGACCATCGACGACTACGCCGAAGCCATCGAATACACCATGAACATCGTCGGCGAAGACGCCATCGGCATCGGCACCGACTTCACCCAGGGCCATGGCCAGGACTTCTTCGAATACCTGACCCATGACAAGGGCTACGCCCGCCGCCTGACCAGCTTCGGCAAGATCATCAACCCGCTGGGCATCCGCACCGTCGGCGAGTTCCCGAACCTGACCGAAACCCTGCTCAAGCGCGGCCATTCAGAGCGCGTGGTGCGCAAGATCATGGGCGAGAACTGGGTCAACGTCTTGAAGGACGTCTGGGGCGAGTAAGCCCACTTTGAACAACGATCCCTTGTAGCAGCCGCCGAGGAACGAGGCTGCGTCGGGCTGCGAAGCGGCCCCCGAGGGCGGTCCTACGGACACGCAACGCAGCCTCGTACCTCGGCAGCTGCTACGCAAAACACACAACGAATTTTCTGGAGTTAAGTTTCCATGGCCAAGATCGCCCCGCAATTGCCAATCGAAGTCGACAGCGAAACCGGTGTCTGGACCTCCGACGCCCTGCCAATGCTGTACGTACCGCGTCACTTCTTCGTTAACAACCACATGGGCATCGAGGAAGTGCTGGGCGCCGACGCCTACGCCGAAATCCTCTACAAGGCCGGCTACAAGTCCGCCTGGCACTGGTGTGAAAAAGAAGCTGAATGCCACGGCCTGGAAGGCGTTGCGGTATTCGAGCACTACATGAAGCGTCTGTCGCAGCGCGGCTGGGGCCTGTTCAAGATCCAGGACATCGACCTCGACAAAGGCACCGCCAGCGTCAAGCTCGAGCACTCCGCATTTGTTTATGTGTACGGCAAGGTCGGGCGCAAGGTCGACTACATGTTCACCGGTTGGTTTGCCGGTGCCATGGACCAGATCCTGCAAGCCCGTGGCAGCAAAATCCGCACCGTTGCCGAACAGGTTTACGGTGGCTCCGAAGAAGGCCACGACGACGGCCTGTTCACCGTCAAGCCGTTGTAAGTCGAGGAACCCGCCATGGCTTTCGAAGCAATGTTCCAGCCGATCCAGATCGGCAAACTGACCATCCGTAACCGCGTGCTCAGCACCGCGCACGCCGAGGTTTATGCCACCGACGGCGGCATGACCACCGACCGGTACGTCAAGTATTACGAAGAGAAAGCCAAGGGCGGGATCGGCCTGGCGATTTGCGGCGGTTCCTCCAGCGTGGCCATCGACAGCCCGCAAGGCTGGTGGAAGTCGGTCAACCTGGCCGACGACCGGATCATTCCGCACTTCCAGAACCTGGCCGATGCCATGCACAAGCATGGCGCCAAGATCATGATCCAGATTACCCACATGGGCCGTCGTTCCCGTTGGGACGGCGAGCATTGGCCAACCCTGCTGTCACCGTCGGGCATCCGTGAACCGGTACACCGTGCGACTTGCAAAACCATCGAGCCGGAAGAAATCTGGCGGGTGATCGGCAACTACGCAAGCGCAGCCGCGCGAGCCAAGGCCGGTGGCCTGGACGGCGTCGAGCTGTCCGCCGTGCACCAGCACATGATCGACCAGTTCTGGAGCCCGCGGGTCAACAAGCGTACCGACGAATGGGGCGGTAGCTTCGAAAATCGCATGCGTTTCGGCCTGGAAGTGATCAAGGCTGTGCGCAAGGAAGTCGGTCCGGATTTCTGCGTCGGCATTCGTCTGTGCGGTGATGAATTCCACCCGGACGGCTTGTCCCACGAAGACATGAAGCAGATCGCCAAGTACTACGACGACACCGGCATGATCGACTTCATCGGCGTGGTGGGTTCGGGTTGCGACACCCACAACACCCTGGCCAACGTTATTCCGAACATGAGTTATCCACCGGAGCCCTTCCTGCATTTGGCCGCCGGTATCAAGGAAGTGGTGAAGGCCCCGGTGCTGCACGCGCAGAACATCAAGGACCCGAACCAGGCGACCCGTATTCTGGAAGGCGGCTACGTGGACATGGTCGGCATGACCCGCGCCCACATCGCTGACCCGCACCTGATCGCCAAGATCAAAATGGGCCAGGTCGACCAGATCAAACAATGCGTCGGCGCCAACTACTGCATCGACCGTCAGTACCAGGGCCTGGACGTCTTGTGCATCCAGAACGCCGCGACCTCCCGTGAATACATGGGCGTGCCACACATCATCGAGAAGTCGACCGGTGTGAAGCGCAAAGTCGTGGTGGTCGGTGCCGGCCCTGCCGGGATGGAAGCGGCTCGCGTGTCGGCCGAACGTGGCCACGACGTGACCCTGTTCGAAAAGAAAGAATTCATCGGCGGGCAAATCACTACCGCGTCGAAAGCTCCACAACGGGACCAGATCGCCGGTATCACTCGTTGGTTCCAACTGGAACTGGCGCGTTTGAAAGTCGATCTGCGCCTGGGCGTGGCGGCGGATGCGGCGACTATTCTCGACCTGCGTCCGGACGTGGTGGTGCTCGCCGTCGGCGGCCATCCATTCCTGGAGCAGAACGAGCACTGGGGCGCGGCTGAAGGCCTGGTGGTCAGCAGCTGGGACATCCTTGATGGCAAGGTTGCACCGGGCAAGAACGTGCTGGTCTACGACACCATCTGCGAGTTCACCGGGATGTCGACCGCCGATTTCCTCGCCGACAAGGGCAGCCAGGTTGAGATCGTCACCGACGACATCAAACCGGGCGTGGCGATTGGCGGCACCTCGTTCCCGACGTACTACCGCAGCATGTACCCGAAAGAAGTGATCATGACCGGCGACATGATGCTGGAGAAGGTCTACCGCGAAGGCGACAAGCTGGTAGCGGTGCTGGAAAACGAATACACCGGCGCCAAAGAGGAGCGGGTGGTGGACCAGGTCGTCGTCGAAAACGGCGTGCGTCCGGACGAAGAAATCTACTACGCCATGAAGGAAGGCTCGCGCAACAAAGGCCAGATGGACATCGAAGCTTTGTTCGCAATCAAGCCACAACCTTCGTTGAGCCAGGCGGGCGACGGCTACTTGCTGTTCCGCATCGGCGACTGCGTGGCGCAGCGCAACACCCACGCGGCGATCTATGACGCGTTGCGGTTGTGCAAAGACTTCTAACGGCTTGCACATGACCTTGTGGGAGCGGGCTTGCCCGCGATAGCGGTGGGTCAGTCAATGCAGATGTGACTGACAAAATGCAATCGCGGGCAAGCCCGCTCCCACAGGAACCGAGTCAGGCATCTCGACCTGCAAGACCCTGCGGTCTTTGGGAGCTCCACATGTTGAACACCCTTCTTCCAATCCTGTTGTTCGCTGCCTTGGGCCTGGCTGTCCTGGGCGCGTTGCGGCGGGTGGCTATGTGGCGTCAGGGCCGGGCGTCGAAAGTCGACCTGATCGGCGGTCTGTTCGCCATGCCCAAACGCTACATGGTCGATTTGCACCATGTCGTCGCGCGGGACAAATACATCGCCAACACTCACGTCGCCACGGCTGGTGGTGCGGTGGCGTCCATTGTGCTGGCGATCCTGGTTCATGGTTTCGGCCTGCATAACCGCATCCTCGGTTATGCACTGCTGCTGATGTCGGCGGTGATGTTTGTCGGCGCGATCTTTATGTTCCTGCGCCGTCGCAATCCTCCAGCCCGCTTGTCCAAAGGCCCATGGATGCGCCTGCCGAAAAGCCTGATGGCGTTCTCGGCGTCGTTCTTCCTGTTGACCCTGCCGGTCGCTGGCATCCTCCCGGAAAACTTCGGTGGCTGGGTCGTGGCTGCGATCCTTGGCGTCGGTGTGCTGTGGGGCGTTAGCGAACTGTTCTTCGGCATGACTTGGGGCGGGCCGATGAAGCACGCCTTCGCCGGTGCCTTGCACCTGGCCTGGCACCGTCGCGCCGAGCGTTTTGGCGGCGGTCGTTCCACCGGTTTGAAACCGCTGGACCTGAACGACCCAACCGCGCCACTGGGCGTGGAAAAACCCAAGGATTTCACTTGGAACCAACTGCTCGGCTTTGACGCCTGCGTGCAGTGCGGCAAGTGCGAAGCCGCATGCCCGGCGTTCGCTGCCGGCCAGCCGCTGAACCCGAAAAAGCTGATTCAGGACATGGTCGTTGGCCTGGCCGGTGGCACCGACGCCAAATTCGCTGGCAGCCCTTATCCGGGCAAGGCCATCGGCGAACACGCCGGCAACCCGCATCAACCGATCGTCAACGGTCTGGTGGACGCCGAAACCTTGTGGTCCTGCACCACTTGCCGCGCCTGCGTCGAGGAGTGCCCGATGATGATCGAGCACGTCGACGCCATCGTCGACATGCGCCGCCATCTGACCCTGGAAAAAGGCGCGACCCCGAACAAGGGCGCCGAAGTCCTGGAAAACCTGATCGCCACCGACAACCCTGGCGGTTTCGCCCCGGGTGGGCGGATGAACTGGGCAGCGGATTTGAACCTCAATCTGATGAGCGAGAAGAAATCCGTCGACGTGCTGTTCTGGGTCGGCGACGGAGCCTTCGACATGCGCAACCAGCGCACCCTGCGCGCCTTCGTCAAAGTGCTGAAAGCGGCCAAGGTCGACTTCGCGGTACTGGGCCTCGAAGAGCGCGACAGCGGTGACGTAGCCCGACGCCTGGGCGACGAAGCGACCTTCCAGCTGTTGGCCAAACGCAACATCCAGACCCTGGCCAAGTACAATTTCAACCGCATCGTCACCTGCGACCCCCACAGCTTCCACGTGCTGAAAAACGAGTACGGCGCCTTCGACGGCAACTACCTCGTGCAGCACCACAGCACCTACATGGCGGAAATCATCGGCGCTGGCGCCCTGAACCTCGGCCAGCACAAAGGCAGCAGCGTGACCTATCACGACCCGTGCTACCTCGGCCGCTACAACGGCGAATACGAGGCGCCGCGTGAAGTGCTGCGCGCCCTGGGGATCGAGATCAAGGAAATGCAACGCTCCGGTTTCCGCTCACGCTGCTGCGGCGGCGGTGGCGGTGCGCCGATCACCGACATCCCGGGCAAGCAACGGATCCCCGACATGCGCATGGAAGACATCCGCGAAACCGGCGCCGAACTGGTGGCCGTGGGTTGTCCACAGTGCACCGCGATGCTCGAAGGCGTGGTCGAACCTCGGCCGCTGATCAAGGACATCGCCGAACTGGTGGCGGACGCGTTGCTCGAAGACGCGGCCCCGAGCAAGCCGACCAAACCGGCCCAACGTGAACCTGCGGAGGCCCACTGATGAGCGACATTATCCGCCGCGACCCACGCGCCGAATGGATCGCCCGTAACCGTCTGCACCCGCTGCACGCGGCCATGCAACCGGCCCAACACAGCTGGATGGGGCCTAACGGCGTCATCCGCAAGAATCCTCACGGGATCGGTTTTATCGGTCCCAACGGGATCAAACGGATCGACCGCAGCGGCGCGCAACAAGGCGGGGCGACCAAACGCTCGGCTGCGGTTGAAGTGCAATTGCCGCTGCATCAAGTGCCGCAACCGGCGTTCT
Organism: Pseudomonas sp. ES4; assembly: GCF_050586665.1. Lineage (NCBI taxonomy): Bacteria > Pseudomonadati > Pseudomonadota > Gammaproteobacteria > Pseudomonadales > Pseudomonadaceae > Pseudomonas > Pseudomonas sp. ES4. Next base: position 55,069 of record NZ_JBOBDO010000012.1, read on the forward strand.
ACATCAGCGTGGTGCCGGATATGGTCGGTGGCCGCTTGAGTAGCCACGACCGCGACTTGCTCGGCCTGGCTCATCAGTTGGCCGGCAAAGACGGCGCGGTGTTGGCCGTGGTCTTCGGCGAGCACAAGGAAAATGCCTTCGCCACCGCTGGCGTCGATCGCTTGCTGGTGCTGGATGGCGAAGAATTCAGCGGTTATGCACCGGAACAACGGGTCCAGGGCCTGCGGGCTGTGGATAACCAGTTCAGCCCGCGTCATTGGCTGCTGCCGGACAGCCGTAGCGGCGGTGGTGAATTGGGTCGACGCTTTGCCGCCGCACTGGGCGAACGCCCGGCCACGCGGGTCTGGCAGGTCAAGGATCAGGAATGCATCGGCCGCGCCGGTGCCGGTTTGCAAGACCTTGCGCGCCCGGTGGCACGCTTGATTCTGGCTGCCGTCGAATGCGCAGAACCGGTCAGCGAAACCCGTCACGAAGCCTTGCCGGTGGAGTTATCCACAGCGGTGGCGCGCAGCTTGTCGCGCATCGAGGATTTGGGCGCGGTGGCGGTGGACCCGGCGGCGATTCCGATGGCCGAAGCGGAGTTCATCTTCTCCGGCGGCAACGGGGTCAAGGACTGGGGACTTTTCCACAGGACCGCCGAAGCGTTGGGTGCTACCGAAGGCGCGTCCCGCGTGGCGGTGGACGATGGCTTCATGGCGCGCGACCGTCAGGTCGGTGCGTCCGGCACCTGGGTCACCGCTCGGGTTTACGTGGCAGTGGGGATTTCCGGGGCGATCCAGCACCTGCAAGGCATCGGTGCCTGCGACAAGGTGGTGGCGATCAACCTCGATCCTGGTTGCGACATGATCAAACGGGCCGACTTGTCGGTGATCGGCGAGAGTGCCGAGATTCTTCAAGCCTTGATCGATGCGGTGGCGGCTTACCGCAACGAGGCCAAGCGCGATGCGGCTTAAGGGAAGGAAAGGGTTATGAGCACGAAAATCATCAGCCTGGTGTCCATCGGCGCCCACCCGACTTCCGGCCGGCCACGTCGCGCGGAGCAGGATGCGCGGGCGGTGGAGCTGGGCTTGCAACTGGCTGGGGATAACCTGCAAGTGCTGCATGCCGGCGACGTCGCGGAACCGGCGTTGCGCGCTTACTTGGGCATGGGCCTGGAACAGCTGCACGTGCTGGAGCAACCGGAAGGCGCCGATGCGCTGCCGGCATTGACCGCGTATTTGCGTGACGCCGGGGCGCAGGTCGTATTGACCGGCAGCCAGGCGGAAACCGGCGAAGGCTCGGGAATGTTGCCGTTTTTGCTGGCCGAAAGCCTGGGCTGGCCGCTGGTGGTGGGGTTGGCGCAGGTCGAATCCATTGATGGCGGTTCGGCGCTGGTGCTGCAAGCCTTGCCTCGTGGTCAGCGCCGTCGCTTGAAAGTACGGCTGCCGTTCCTCGCCACTGTGGATAACGCGGCGCCGAAACCTCGGCAGAGCGCCTACGGCCCGGCCCGACGCGGGGTGTTGCAGGCGGATGAAGTCGAAGTCATCGACGATGAACTGCTGGCGGTCGCCACCCTGCAACCGGCCAAGCCTCGGCCTAAACGGTTGAAGGTGATCAAGGCCAAGAGCGGCGCGGACCGGATGAAAGCCGCAACGGCCAAGGCCAGCGGTGGCGGTGGGCAAGTGCTTAAAGGCGTGACGGCGCAAGCCGGTGCCGAAGCGATCCTCAAGTTGCTGATCGAAGAAGGCGTGGTCCGCTAACAGCTATCAACACCCATCTAATGTGGGAGCGAGCCTGCTCGCGAAAGGGGCGCAGTCAACATCTCCGGCGACTGATCCACCGCATTTCGCGAGCAGGCTCGCTCCCACAGGGTGCTCGTGTCACCGACATTTATGGGGAAATAATGACCGTTGAATTTCGTTCGGCCCTGCGCGCGGATGCGCGGGAGATTGCTCGCTTGTTCCAGATTTCGTCGGAAGGTGCTGCGGATTACATCTGGAGCCAACTGGCGCAACCCGGTCAGGATCTACTGGACGTGGGCGCCAGTCGTTACGCCCGTGACGACGTCGATTTTTCTTATCAGAACTGCCTCATCGCCGAGGCGGATGGGGCTGTCATCGGCATGATGCACAGCTACGTGATGCGTCACGACCCGCTGGCGCCTCCAGTGACCGATCCAGTCCTGGCGCCGTACGCCAAGCTGGAAATCCCCGACACCCTCTATATTTCCAGCCTGGCGCTGCATGAAGGCTGGCGAAACCAGGGCCTGGGCAAGCAGTTCCTCGACTATGCCTACGACCGTGCCAATCAGCTGGGGCTCAATGGCTTGAGCCTGATCGACTACGCCATGAACACCGGCGCCTGTCGGTTTTACGAGCGACATGGCTTTCGTATTGTCGATACCTGCCAGATCACGCCGCATCCGATGATTCGGGTCACGGGCGAGGCCTATCTGATGTATCGGCCCTGATGAGAGCTACATGTTTCTGTGAGCTGGCTTCTGGAAATCGACTCGGGATGGTCGTGTTTCAACACGACCTGATCGTGGTTACCCACAATCCCTGTTAGCGCTTCTGTGGATAACGTGTTCGCCCATCGCTACAACCCATACAAATCAGGCCCTGCAAGCCTTCGTACAAAAAACAACCAACCTAACTTGCGGTTTTTTCAGGCTTTTTCCAGAGGATAAGTTTGTACGCAAGCCAATACTTGCCCCCAATCTCTGTTAGCGTATCTGTGGATAAGATGTTCGCTGTCCTCTACAGGCCATATAGACCGGGCCTTTCAGGCGACTGATTAAAAAACGATCAAATTATCGTTTTTAGTCGGTGAAACTCGCACAAACCCCGATTTGTCGCGGCTTTCAACGGTTTTCCACAGATCCGCCGAAGTTGCCCCCAAAGTCTGTTGGCGCTTCTGTGGATAAGGTGTTCGCCATCCTCTGTAAGCCACGTATAACGTGACCTTCAAGCTTCTGATTAAAAAACAACCAATCGCTGTTCAAAACCCTGCTTCTGGATAAGTCACGGATTTTCTTCAGTTTCTGTGGAGAAAGTTTCCACGAAATCCACACTTGTCCCCAATAGCTGTGGGTGGAGGTGTGGATAACTTGTTTGCGGAAGGCTGGAAGGTGCGTGCGGCATAGCGCTGAACGGAATAGGTCATATTTCGTACAGTTCTAGATTGAGGGATGTATCAGTGAAAGGTATGTAGTTGAGGAGGGCGCCATCGCAAGCAGGCTCACTCCCACATTGGATCTGTGTCGTTCACAAATCCCCTGTAGGAGTGAGCCTGCTCACGATGCTTTTGATCTCGATTAGCCGCTAACAGGAACGCCTTTGAGGTAAGGCGCAGGCTCCGCGCCCAGGTTGTTCAGCAAACGCTCGCTGTACCAATCCACAAAGTTCACCACGCCAAACTCATAGGTCTTGGAGTAAGGGCCTGGCTGGTAAGCCGTGGAGTTAATTCCGCGCTGGTTCTCTTCGGCCAGGCGACGGTCCTGGTCGTTGGTCGCATCCCAGACCTGGCGCATGCGCTCCACGTCGTAGTCCACGCCTTCGACCGCGTCCTTGTGGACGATCCACTTGGTGGTGACCATGGTTTCCTGCGCGCTGATCGGCCACACGGTGAACACGATGATGTGGTCGCCCATGCAGTGGTTCCAGGAGTGCGGCAGGTGCAGGATGCGCATCGAGCCCAGGTCCGGGTTCTTGATGCGGCCCATGAGTTTGGCGCAGCCTTGTTTGCCGTCCAGGGTCATCGACACGGTGCCCTTGAGTAGCGGCATGCGCACGATGCGGTTACGCAGGCCGAAACTGGCGTGGGCGTAAGGAATCTTCTCGGCTTCCCAGGCAGCGGCCGAAGCAGCGACGTGGTCCTTGAAGGCCTGGTCGGCACGCGGGTCGGTGACGTCGTCCCATTCCAGCAGGGTTTTCAACAGTTCCGGGTGCGACGCGTTGCAGTGGTAGCACTCGCGGTTGTTTTCCAGCACCAGTTTCCAGTTGGCTTTTTCCATCAAGGTGGTGGTAATTGCCACCTTGGTGTTCTCCATGTCGTACGGTTCCATGTAATGGTTCAGCGTCGACAGGAAGTCATCAATGGCCGGCGGGTTTTCCGACAGGCTGATGAAGATGTAGCCGCCGGCAGTCTTCACGTTCACTGGTTTGAGGCCGTACTGCTTCATGTCGAAGTCGGCGCCCATTTCGGTGCCGGCGAACAGCAGGCGACCGTCCAGCTCGTAGGTCCACTGGTGGTAGTGGCAGACCAGTTTGGCGACCTTGCCTTTTTCACTGGTGCACAGACGCGAACCACGGTGACGGCAGACGTTGTGGAATGCATGGACCACACCGTCGGCACCGCGAATCACGATGATCGGGTTCTTGCCGACTTGCAGGGTCAGGTAGTTGCCCTTGGTCGGGATTTCGCAGGTCATGCCGGCGATCAACCACTCTTTCTGAAAGATTTCCTGCATGTCGATATCAAACAGCCGCTCGTCAGAGTAAAACGGCTGCGGCAGCGAAAACGTGCGCTCGCGCTCTTGCAACATCTGCGCGGTGGCCTTGCGTGCGGGTTCCAGTGGATCGCCCAGGCTCAGGGTAGTGGTGACGTCCATCGTGTGTTTCCTCAAGGCCATCTGCGTGGCCGCGAAAGTGGCTGATCAGGTTTGCTACGCAAGGTGTAAAGGTTGTGTCTTGGTATGGGGCGAGTGTGGGGCCGGCGCTCGCCAGAACCTTATCCATGGGCGACATGGCCAAATCTGTTCCCGACGCGCAACCCCCGGTAATTGGGGGCTGGTCGCGATAAGTATGTGAATGTCGCAGATAGGTAAATGGAGGAGCTGCGCTATACGCAGAATCGCCAACATAAAGGCCGGTAGTCGGCCGTGGAGAACAGCATGTCCAACAGCTTCCTGAATCCGGTAACCACCCAGACCTGGGCCAATGGTCGACACATCGTCCGTTGCGTCAAAGTCATCCAGGAAACCTGGGATGTGCGCACCTTCTGCTTTATGGCGGACCAGCCAATCCTGTTCTTCTTCAAGCCGGGGCAGTTTGTCACCCTGGAGCTGGAAATCGACGGCGTGCCGATCATGCGCTCCTACACCATTTCCAGCTCGCCATCGGTGCCGTACAGCTTTTCGGTGACCATCAAGCGTGTTCCGGGCGGCAAAGTGTCGAACTGGCTGCACGACACCCTGCACGAAGGCCAGGAGCTGGCGGTGCACGGGCCGGTCGGGCTGTTCAACGCCATGGATTTCACTGCGCCGAAGGTTCTGTACCTCAGCGGTGGCGTCGGTATCACGCCAGTCATGTCGATGGCGCGCTGGTTCTACGACACCAACGGCAACGTCGACATGGTCTTCGTCCATAGCGCCCGCTCGCCCAAAGACATCATTTACCACCGCGAGCTGGAACACATGGCGTCGCGGATCGATAACTTCAGCCTGCACCTGATCTGCGAGAAGCATGGTCTGGGCGAACCGTGGGCCGGTTATCGCGGTTACCTGAACCACAAGATGCTTGAGCTGATGGCGCCGGACTTCCTTGAGCGGGAAGTTTTCTGCTGCGGCCCGACGCCGTATATGAATGCGGTCAAGCGCATGCTCGAGTCAGTCGGCTTCGACATGTCGCGTTACCACGAGGAGTCGTTCGGCGCTACGCCACCGGAAGCCCGTGCCGATGCGGTGGAGCAAGCGGAAATCGCCGCAGACGCACCGGATATCGACGTGGCGGACCTGCACCAGGTGGAATTCACCGCGTCCGGGAAAAGCATTCGTGTGGCGCCGGGTGAAACCGTGCATGCCGCCGCTGCCAAATTGGGGCTGTTGATTCCGAAGGCTTGCGGGATGGGGATCTGCGGGACGTGCAAGGTGATGAAGCTGGGCGGTGAGGTCGAAATGGACCACAACGGCGGGATCACCGAGGAAGATGAAGCGGAAGGGTTCATTCTTTCGTGCTGCAGCGTGCCGAAGGGCGACGTGCGCATCGAGTTCTGAGCCTGTGGGCGCGAGCCTGCTCGCAATGGCGGTGGATCAATCAATATCAATGTTGAATGTTCCGGCCTCATCGCGAGCAGGCTCGCTCCCACAGTGGTTGGTGTTTCAGTCGATAAACAGATCCGGCATCAGCTTGTCGTTCGTGCCGGGCTCAAAGCGGTAATGATCGAATTCGGTCACCCCGTGCTCCCGCAAAATCTCCTCATCAATCAGCAAGCGTCCCGTCATGCTGCGACCGCTGCTGCTCAGAATCACATGGGCGGCATCGGCCATGATTGCGGGCGTACGCGCATGTTTGAACGACTCGCGTGAGCCGAGCTGAAACTCGATGGCGGCGGTGGCGATCATCGTTTGCGGCCACAGGGAATTGACGCTGATGCTGTAGTTCTTGAATTCCTCGCTCATGCCCAATGTCAGCATGCTCATGCCGTATTTGGTCACCGTGTAGGGGCTGTACTGGGCGAACCATTTGCTTGCCAGATTCAGTGGCGGGGAAAGATTGAGGATGTGTCCGCTGCTTTTCTTCAGATAGGGCAGGGCGGCCTGGCTGCACAGCAGCACGGCGCGGGTGTTGATCTGGTGCATCAGGTCGAAGCGCTTGAGCTCGATGTGTTGAACCCCGGTCAACTTGATCGCCCCGGCATTGTTGATCAGCGCATCAATACCGCCGAAATGCTCGTCAGCCTTGGCCAGCGCCTCACGCACTGCGACTTCATCGCGCACATCCACCTGCAAGGCCAGCGCCTTGCCGCCCGCGGCTTCGACTTCCGCAGCCACGCTGAAAATCGTGCCGGGCAGTTTGGGGTGAGGGGTGGCGCTTTTGGCGGCAATCACAATGTTGGCCCCATCCCGCGCAGCCCGCAGCGCAATTTCGCGACCAATCCCGCGGCTCGCGCCGGTGATGAACAGGGTTTTGCCTTTCAATGACATGCGTGCGCTCCTGATTATTGTTGTCTGAGCGAGTGGAACAGCTCGTCAATCAATGTAGACCAGGACCGCGGAGAGGAACGACTTGCGAGGGCTTTTGTGGCGAGGGGCTTGTCGGCACGCCGCATCGCCCCGTTCGGCTGCGCAGCAGTCGTAAACCCGGTCAGTGCGGTGTCCCTGACAGACCGCATGCTCAGGCTTTGGGGCTGCTTCGCAACCGAACGGGGCGATGCGGCGTGCCGACAAGCCCCCTCACCACAGGGGATCGGGGGTGCTGTTTAGCGGGACATGACTTCGCGAATATCCGCCGCCAGTTCGCGTACGCGTTCTTCTTCGGTGTCCCACGAGCACATGAAGCGTGCGCCGCCGTTGCCGATGAAGGTGTAGAAGCGCCAGCCCTTGGCGGTCAGTGCGGCAATCGCTGGTTCCGAGAGTTGCAGGAACACGCCGTTGGCCTGTACCGGGAACATCAGTTCCACGCCGGGAATATCGCTGGCCAGTTCAGCCAGCAGCTGCGCGCAGTGGTTGGCGTGTTTGGCGTATTTGAGCCAGGCATCGTTTTCCAGAATCCCGACCCATGGCGCCGACAGGAAGCGCATCTTCGAGGCCAGTTGGCCGGCCTGTTTGCAGCGGTAGTCGAAGTCTTCGGCCAGTTTGTGGTTGAAGAACAGAATCGCTTCCCCCACCGCCATGCCGTTTTTCGTGCCGCCGAAGCACAACACGTCGACGCCGGCCTTCCAGGTCAGGTCGGCTGGCGAGCAGCCGAGAAAGGCGCACGCATTGGAGAAGCGCGCGCCGTCCATGTGCAGGTTCAGGCCCAGCTCCTTGCACGTGGCGCTGATGGCGCGGATTTCTTCCGGGGTGTAGACGCTGCCCACTTCGGTCGCTTGGGTCAGGGTCACGACGCGTGGTTTCGGGTAGTGGATGTCCTGGCGCTTGAGCGCGATTTCGCGGATCGAATCCGGGGTCAGCTTGCCGTTTTCAGTGCGGGCGATGAGCAGTTTGGAACCGTTGGAAAAGAATTCCGGGGCGCCGCATTCGTCGGTTTCGACGTGGGCGGTTTCCGAGCAGATCACGCTGTGGTAACTCTGGCACAGCGACGACAGGGCCAGGGAGTTGGCCGCGGTGCCGTTGAAGGCGAAGAACACTTCGCAGTCGGTTTCGAACAGTTTGCGGAAATCGTCGGACGCGCGTGCGGTCCATTCGTCGTCGCCATAGGCGCGTTGGTGGCCGTGGTTGGCCTGTTCCATGGCAGCCCAGGCTTCAGGGCAGATACCGGAATAGTTGTCACTGGCGAATTGTTGGCTCTTATCGGTCATGGCCGGCTTCCGTGGTCGAGGCTCTTATGGTGAAGAGCTTCGTGGTCAATGATGATGCGCACTTTACCCAAGATCGTCAGGAGAGCACACGGGATGATGCTGTCAGAAAAATACAAGGACGACGGGCAATTATGCACATGACGCAAAGGGATGGGGCGCTGGATCTGCTCAAGTGGCTGGCGCTGTTGAGCATGGTGCTCGATCACCTGCGATATGTCGGGTATTCCGTCGATCTGCTGTATATACCTGGACGGTTGGCGTTCCCGTGGTTCTGTCTGGCAATGGCGGCGAACCTGGCACGGGCTCGCGCGGTGACGACTCACGGCCAGTGGCGTTATCTGGGGTGGTTGCTGCTGTTTAGCGCCATCAGCGAAATCCCGTATCGGATGTTCATTCCTGATCCCGGGACCTTGAATGTGCTTCCCACGTTGGTCCTGGGATTACTGGTGGCCCGTGGCTGGCAGGACCGAACCCTGCAAATGCGACTGTTGGCGGCTGGTGCCTTGTTGCTGGCGGCGCTATTCCCGGAGCGGTTGATGTTCGGCTTCTTCGGTGTGCTGTTGCCGCTGGCGATGTTGCTGGTGATCGGACGGCCCTGGTATTTCGCCCTGTTGCCGGGGCTGGTCTGCCTGGCGGCCAATCAGTGGCCGGTGCTGTATTCCGCGGCGCGGTTTCACAATGTTGAAGCCATCCTCGGTATCGCCGCTTGTCTGATTGCGCCATTGCTGGGGCTGCTCTTGTTGCGACAGGCAAAAGGCTTCCAGCCACCGCCGATGCGCCGTTGGGCGTATGCGCTGTATCCGCTGCATTTTCTACTGCTGCTCGCAATACGTCAGATCATCGCCTGACCCCTGTGGGAGTGAGCCTGCTCGCGATGGCGGCAGCCCAGGCAACATCAATGTTGAATGTGAGGCCGCTATCGCGAGCAGGCTCGCTCCCACAGGGGATCCAGGCGACTTCAAGGGTTGTGTCCGGCCAGCCATTTCGGTCCATGTCGTAAACGCACCTTTGCGTGGCGTCCGTAGGCATTTGGCCTGTCTGCGCCGGTCATACCATCGCATTCAAAGGGCACTGTCGAAACACCAGTGCCTTACCGAGACGAATGGCGCATAGATGCCGCTGGGAGAGACGCGATGTTCAGCAAGCAAGACCAGATCCAGGGTTACGACGATGCACTGCTGGCGGCGATGAATGCCGAGGAGCAACGCCAGGAAGATCACATCGAACTGATCGCGTCCGAGAACTACACCAGCAAGCGCGTGATGGAAGCGCAAGGCAGCGGCCTGACCAACAAGTACGCCGAAGGCTATCCGGGCAAGCGCTACTACGGTGGCTGTGAGCACGTCGATAAAGTTGAAGCGCTGGCCATCGAACGCGCCAAGCAACTGTTCGGTGCCGACTACGCCAACGTGCAGCCGCACTCCGGTTCTTCCGCCAACAGCGCCGTTTACCTGGCCCTGATCCAGCCGGGCGACACCATTCTCGGCATGAGCCTGGCTCACGGCGGTCACTTGACCCACGGCGCGAAAGTGTCGTCCTCGGGCAAGCTCTACAACGCCGTGCAGTACGGCATCGACACCAAGACCGGGTTGATTGACTACGACGAAGTTGAACGTCTGGCCGTCGAGTGCAAGCCGAAAATGATCGTTGCCGGGTTCTCGGCTTACTCCAAGACCCTCGACTTCCCACGTTTCCGTCAGATCGCCGACAAGGTCGGTGCGCTGCTGTTCGTCGACATGGCCCACGTCGCCGGTCTGGTCGCCGCTGGCCTGTACCCGAATCCTCTGCCATACGCCGATGTGGTCACCACCACCACCCACAAGACCCTGCGCGGTCCACGTGGCGGGCTGATCCTGGCCAAGTCCAACGAAGAGATCGAGAAAAAGCTCAACGCCGCGGTATTTCCCGGCGCACAGGGCGGCCCGTTGATGCACGTGATCGCTGGTAAAGCGGTGTGCTTCAAGGAAGCGCTGGAGCCTGGTTTCAAGGCTTACCAGCAACAAGTGATCGACAACGCCCAGTCCATGGCCGGCGTATTTATCAAACGCGGCTACGATGTAGTGTCCGGCGGCACCGATAACCACCTGTTCCTGGTCAGCCTGATCCGTCAGGGCCTCACCGGCAAAGACGCGGATGCAGCACTCGGTCGCGCCCACATCACCGTGAACAAGAACGCTGTCCCGAACGATCCACAGTCGCCGTTCGTGACCTCCGGCCTGCGCATCGGCACCCCGGCGGTGACCACTCGCGGCTTCAAGGTGACCCAGTGCGTCGAGTTGGCCGGCTGGATCTGCGACATCCTCGACAACCTCGGCGACGCCGATGTCGAGGCCAATGTTGCGCAGCACGTTTCGGCCTTGTGCGCGGACTTCCCGGTTTATCGCTGAGCGCGGTTTTGGAGTAAATGACTATGCAACGCTACTCGGGCTTCGGCCTCTTCAAACACTCCCTCAGCCATCACGAAAACTGGCAGAAGATGTGGCGCACGCCGACCCCTAAAAAGGTCTATGACGTGGTCATCGTCGGCGGTGGCGGGCATGGTCTGGCGACCGCCTACTACCTGGCCAAAGAGCACGGCATCACTAACGTGGCCGTGGTCGAGAAAGGCTGGCTGGGCGGCGGTAACACCGCGCGCAACACCACCATCGTTCGCTCCAACTACCTGTGGGACGAGTCGGCGCACCTGTACGAACACGCGATGAAATTGTGGGAAGGCCTGTCCCAGGACCTGAACTACAACGTGATGTTCTCCCAGCGCGGCGTCTACAACTTGTGCCACACGCTTCAAGACATCCGTGATTCCGAGCGTCGGGTCAGCGCCAACCGCCTCAACGGCGTGGACGGCGAACTGCTCGATGCCAAGCAAGTGGCCGACGAGATTCCGTACCTCGACTGCTCGAAAAACACTCGCTACCCGGTGATGGGCGCCACCGTCCAGCGTCGCGGCGGCGTGGCCCGTCACGATGCCGTGGCGTGGGGCTTTGCCCGTGCCGCCGATGCCTTGGGCGTGGACCTGATCCAGCAGACCGAAGTGATCGGTTTCCGCAAGGAAAACGGCGTGTGCATCGGTGTCGAAACCAACAAGGGCTTCATCGGCGCCAAGCGCGTCGGTGTGGTGACCGCCGGTAACTCCGGGCACATGGCCAAACTCGCCGGTTTCCGTCTGCCGATCGAATCGCACCCGCTGCAAGCGCTGGTGTCCGAGCCGATCAAGCCGATTATCGACAGCGTGATCATGTCCAATGCCGTACACGGTTACATCAGCCAGTCCGACAAGGGCGACCTGGTGATCGGCGCCGGTATCGACGGCTACAACGGCTACGGCCAGCGTGGTTCGTACCCGGTGATCGAGCACACCATTCAAGCCATCGTCGAGATGTTCCCGGTGTTGTCCCGCGTGCGCATGAACCGTCAGTGGGGCGGCATCGTCGACACCACGCCGGACGCCTGCCCGATCATCTCGAAAACCCCGGTTCCGAACATGTTCTTCAACTGCGGTTGGGGCACCGGTGGCTTCAAGGCAACACCTGGCTCGGGCAACGTGTTTGCCGCGAGTCTGGCCAAGGGTGAAATGCACCCATTGGCTGCACCTTTCTCCATCGACCGTTTCCACAACGGTGCGTTGATCGATGAACACGGCGCTGCTGCGGTTGCCCACTAACAGGAGAAATCCCCATGTTGCATATCTTCTGTCCTCACTGCGGCGAACTGCGCTCCGAAGAGGAATTCCACGCATCCGGCCAGGCGCACATCCCGCGTCCACTGGATCCGAACAGCTGCACCGACGAGGAGTGGGGCGACTACATGTTCTTCCGCGACAACCCTCGCGGTTTGCACCACGAACTGTGGGATCACGTCGCCGGTTGCCGTCAGTACTTCAACGCCACCCGTGACACCGTGACCTACGAGATTCTCGAAACCTACAAGATCGGCGCCAAGCCACAATTCACCGACAAGACCGATAGCCCGAAAGCGGCCGCCACGGCTCTGGGAGAGAAGGTATGAGCCAGATCAATCGCCTGTCCAACGGCGGACGCATCGACCGTAACAAAGTGCTGAGCTTCACCTTCAACGGCCAGACCTACAAAGGCTTTGAGGGCGATTCTCTGGCCGCGGCCTTGCTGGCTAACGGTGTCGATATCATCGGTCGTAGCTTCAAGTACTCGCGTCCACGCGGCATCTTCGCCGCCGGTGCCGAAGAGCCGAACGCCGTGCTGCAGATCGGCGCGACCGAAGCCACGCAGATCCCGAACGTACGCGCCACGCAACAAGCGCTGTATCAAGGTTTGGTCGCCACCAGCACCAACGGCTGGCCGAGCGTGAACAACGATATGATGGGGATTCTCGGCAAGGTCGGCGGCAAGCTGATGCCGCCGGGCTTCTACTACAAAACCTTCATGTACCCGCAATCGTTCTGGATGACTTACGAGAAGTACATTCGTAAGGCTGCTGGTCTTGGCCGCTCGCCGACCGAGAACGATCCGGACACCTACGACTACATGAACCAGCACTGCGACGTGCTGATCGTCGGCGCTGGCCCTGCGGGTCTGGCGGCTGCATTGGCGGCTGCCCGTAGCGGTGCGCGTGTGATCCTGGCCGATGAACAGGAAGAGTTCGGCGGCAGCCTGCTCGATTCCCGCGAAAGCCTCGACGGCAAGCCTGCCACCGAGTGGGTCGCCAGCGTCATCGCCGAGCTGAAAAATACTCCGGACGTGCTGCTGTTGCCCCGCGCCACGGTCAACGGTTACCACGACCACAACTTCCTGACCATTCACGAGCGCCTCACCGATCACCTCGGCGACCGCGCCCCGATCGGCCAGGTGCGTCAGCGCATCCACCGGGTTCGCGCCAAGCGTGTCGTGCTGGCGACCGGTACTCACGAGCGTCCACTGGTTTACGGCAACAACGACGTGCCGGGCAACATGCTCGCCGGCGCTGTGTCGACTTACGTGCGTCGTTACGGCGTGGCACCGGGCAAGAAACTGGTGCTGTCGACCAACAACGATCACGCCTACCGCGTTGCACTGGATTGGCTCGACGCCAGCCTGCAAGTCGTGGCGATCGCCGACGCCCGCAGCAACCCTCGCGGTGCGCTGGTGGAAGAAGCGCGCGCCAAGGGCATCCGCATCCTGACCGGCAGCGCTGTGATCGAGGCCCGTGGCAGCAAGCACGTGACCGCCGCTCGCGTTGCCGCGATCGATGTCAAAGCACACACCGTGACCAGCCCGGGCGAGTGGCTCGATTGCGACCTGGTCGCCAGTTCCGGCGGTTACAGCCCGGTGGTTCACCTGGCGTCGCACTTGGGCGGCAAGCCGATCTGGCGTGAAGACATCCTCGGTTTCGTACCGGGCGAAGCACCGCAGAAACGCGTGTGCGTCGGTGGCATCAACGGCGTCTACGGCCTCGGCGATTCCCTGGTCGATGGTTTTGCAGGTGGTGCTCGCGCCGCCAGCGAAGCCGGTTTCAGCGTGGTCGAAGGCACCTTGCCGAAAGCCCTGAGCCGTCTGGAAGAGCCAACACTGGCGCTGTTCCAGGTGCCGCATGAAAAGAACACCGCACGTGCGCCGAAGCAATTCGTCGACCTGCAGAACGACGTCACCGCTGCCGCCATCGAACTGGCGACCCGCGAAGGTTTCGAGTCGGTCGAGCACGTCAAGCGCTATACCGCACTGGGCTTCGGTACGGACCAGGGCAAGCTCGGCAACGTCAACGGCCTGGCCATCGCCGCCCGTTCGTTGAACGTGACCATCCCGCAGATGGGCACCACCATGTTCCGTCCGAACTACACGCCGGTAACCTTCGGCGCCGTGGCCGGTCGTCACTGTGGGCACATCTTCGAGCCGGTGCGTTTCACTGCGCTGCATCACTGGCATGTGAAGAATGGCGCCGAATTCGAAGACGTCGGTCAATGGAAGCGTCCGTGGTACTTCCCGAAAAACGGTGAAGACCTGCATACCGCCGTGAAGCGTGAATGCAAAGCCGTGCGCGACAGCGTCGGCCTGCTGGACGCTTCGACCCTGGGCAAGATCGACATCCAGGGCCCGGATTCGCGTGAGTTCCTCAACCGCATCTACACCAACGCCTGGACCAAGCTCGACGTGGGCAAGGCCCGTTACGGCCTGATGTGCAAAGAAGACGGCATGGTGTTCGACGACGGCGTGACTGCCTGCCTGGCCGACAACCATTTCGTGATGACCACCACCACCGGCGGCGCTGCACGCGTGCTGCAATGGCTGGAAATCTACCACCAGACTGAATGGCCAGATCTGAAGGTGTATTTCACGTCCGTGACGGATCACTGGGCAACCATGACCCTGTCCGGGCCGAACAGCCGCAAGCTGCTCAGCGAAGTCACCGACATTGACCTGAGCAACGAAGCCTTCCCGTTCATGACCTGGAAAGAAGGTCTGGTCGGCGGTGTGCCGGCGCGGGTGTTCCGGATTTCGTTTACCGGTGAACTGTCGTACGAAGTCAACGTGCAGGCCGACTACGCCATGGGCGTTCTGGAAAAAATCGTCGAGGCCGGCAAGAAGTACAACTTGACGCCTTACGGCACCGAAACCATGCACGTTCTGCGGGCGGAGAAAGGCTTCATCATCGTCGGTCAGGACACTGACAGCTCGATGACCCCGGATGACCTGAACATGGGCTGGTGTGTCGGTCGCACCAAACCGTTCTCGTGGATCGGCTGGCGTGGCATGAACCGCGAAGACTGCGTGCGTGATCAACGCAAACAGTTGGTCGGTCTGAAGCCGATCGATCCGACCAAATGGCTGCCGGAAGGGGCGCAACTGGTGTTCAACACCAAGCAAACCATTCCGATGACCATGGTCGGTCACGTGACTTCCAGTTACCTGCACAACTCCCTGGGCTATTCGTTTGCCATGGGTGTGGTCAAGGGCGGCTTGAAGCGCATGGGTGAGCGGGTGTTCGCACCGCTGGCCGACGGCAGCGTGATCGAGGCGGAAATCGTTTCTTCGGTGTTCTTCGATCCGAAAGGCGATCGCCAGAACGTTTAACACCACAGTACCTGTGGGAGCGTGGCTTGCCCGCGATGAACGATAACGCGGTGCCACAGGCAGACCGAGTTGCTCCCATCGCGGGCAAGCCACGCTCCCACAGGAATACGAATACAGGAACAGGTGCTTTATGACCGCAGCCAATGTTTACCAACAACGCCCAACCACTGGGGCCAAGGCCGAGTCGTCGCTGCATCATGCCGACCTCGCCAGCCTGGTGGGCAAGGGCCGCAAAAACGCCGGCGTGATCGTGCGTGAGAAGAAACTCCTCGGCCACCTGACCATCCGTGGCGATGGCCATGATGCTGCGTTCGCAGCCGGTGTGCACAAAGCCCTCGGTATCGAATTGCCGGGCGCGCTGACCGTCATCGTCAAAGGCGAAACCAGTCTGCAATGGATGGGGCCGGATGAATGGCTGCTGATCGTGCCGACCGGTGAAGAATTCGCTGCCGAGAAGAAACTGCGTGAAGCGCTGGGCAACCTGCACATTGCGATCACCAACGTCAGCGGCGGCCAGCAGCTGCTCGAACTGAGCGGCCCGAACGTGCGCCAGGTGCTGATGAAGTCCACCAGCTATGACGTGCATCCCAACAGCTTCCCGGTGGGCAAGGCTGTGGGCACCGTGTTTGCCAAGTCGCAACTGGTGATCCGTCACACCGCCGAAGACACCTGGGAACTGCTGATTCGTCGCAGCTTCTCGGATTACTGGTGGTTGTGGTTGCAGGATGCGGCCGCCGAATATGGCCTGAGCGTCCAGGCGTAAAGATCGTTCCCACGCTCTGCGTGGGAATGCATCCCGGGACGCTCCGCGTCCCAAAGCGGACGCAGAGCGTCCATGGCGGCGTTCCCACGCAGAGCGTGGGAACGATCAGTTTCGCTACAGGAGTCACCGCACTATGAGCCGCGCCCCAGACACATGGATTCTGACCGCCGACTGCCCAAGCGTCCTCGGCACCGTGGACGCGGTGACCCGCTTTCTGTTCGAGCAGGGCTGCTACGTCACTGAGCACCATTCCTTCGATGACCGGCTTTCGGGCCGTTTCTTCATTCGCGTGGAATTCCGCCAGCCCGACGGCTTCGACGAGCAAGCCTTCCGCGCCGGTCTCGAAGAGCGTGGTAAAGCCTTCGGCATGATCTTCGAACTGACGCCGCCGAACTACCGCCCGAAAGTGGTGATCATGGTTTCCAAAGCCGATCACTGCCTCAACGATTTGCTCTACCGCCAGCGCATCGGCCAGCTCTCGATGGACGTGGCCGCCGTGGTCTCCAACCACCCGGACCTCAAGCCATTGGCGGACTGGCATCAGATTCCGTACTACCACTTTCCGCTGGACCCGAACGACAAACCGTCGCAGGAGCGTCAGGTCTGGCAGGTGATCGAAGACTCCGGCGCCGAACTGGTGATCCTTGCCCGCTACATGCAAGTCCTGTCGCCCGAGCTGTGCCGCAAACTCGACGGCAAGGCGATCAACATCCATCACTCCCTGCTGCCGGGTTTCAAGGGCGCCAAGCCTTATCACCAGGCCTACAACAAGGGCGTGAAACTGGTCGGCGCCACGGCGCACTACATCAACAACGACCTGGACGAAGGCCCGATCATCGCCCAGGGCGTGGAAGCTGTGGATCACAGTCATTACCCGGAAGATTTGATCGCCAAGGGGCGGGATATCGAAGGGCTGACCCTGGCGCGAGCCGTTGGTTATCACATTGAACGAAGAGTGTTCCTTAACGCCAATCGCACAGTCGTTCTTTAGATCGCCTTCGCGGGCAAGCCCGCTCCCACAGGGTCCTTTGTCGTTTACAGACCTTGTGTTCACCCCGTCCACTGTGGGAGCGGGCTTGCCCGCGATGAGGCCCTGACAAACAACGCAAAGACACACAGGCAATAACCCGAGCAATCAACGCGCCGCCGACCCATGGCGACGCGACCGTTACATAAAAACAACAGCGAGGTGAAAGCATGTCTGGCAATCGTGGTGTGGTGTATCTCGGCAATGGCAAAGTCGAAGTACAGAAAATCGACTATCCGAAAATGCAGGACCCGCGCGGCAGGAAGATCAACCACGCTGTCATCTTGCGTGTGGTTTCCACCAACATCTGTGGTTCCGACCAGCACATGGTGCGCGGTCGTACAACCGCTCAAACCGGCCTGGTACTGGGTCACGAAATCACCGGTGAAGTGATCGAGAAGGGCAGCGACGTCGAGAACCTGCAGATCGGCGACCTGGTGTCCGTACCGTTCAACGTAGCTTGCGGGCGCTGCCGTTCCTGCAAGGAAATGCATACCGGCGTTTGCCTCAGCGTCAACCCGGCGCGTCCGGGCGGTGCTTACGGTTATGTCGACATGGGCGACTGGACCGGCGGTCAGGCTGAATACGCGATGGTGCCGTATGCCGACTTCAACCTGCTGAAACTTCCTGACCGCGACAAGGCCATGGAAAAAATCCGCGACCTGACCTGCCTCTCCGACATCCTGCCGACCGGTTACCACGGCGCAGTGACGGCCGGCGTTGGTCCGGGCAGCACCGTGTACATCGCCGGTGCCGGTCCTGTCGGTCTGGCCGCTGCCGCTTCCGCTCGCCTGTTGGGCGCGGCCGTGGTGATCATCGGTGACGTCAACACTGTCCGCCTGGCACACGCCAAGGCTCAGGGTTTCGAAATCGCCGACCTGTCCCTGGACACCCCGCTGCACGAGCAAATCGCCGCACTGCTGGGCGAGCCAGAAGTGGATTGCGCCGTCGACGCCGTGGGCTTCGAAGCGCGTGGTCACGGCCATGACGGGGTGAAACACGAGGCTCCGGCCACCGTGCTCAACTCGCTGATGGGCGTGGTTCGGGTGGCTGGCAAAATCGGTATCCCGGGCTTGTACGTGACTGAAGATCCGGGAGCAGTCGACGCCGCCGCGAAGATGGGCAGCCTGAGCATCCGCTTCGGTCTGGGCTGGGCCAAATCCCACAGCTTCCACACGGGTCAAACGCCAGTGATGAAGTACAACCGCCAACTGATGCAGGCGATCATGTGGGACCGTATCCACATTGCCGACATTGTTGGCGTGGAAGTCATCAGTCTGGATGACGCGCCACGTGGTTATGGCGAGTTCGATGCGGGCGTGCCGAAGAAGTTTGTGATCGATCCACACAAACTGTTCAGCGCGGCGTAAAGGCTTCAGGCAAAACAAAACGGCGACCCTCGGGTCGCCGTTTTTTGTTGGATGATGATCGTTCCTACGCTCTGCGTGGGAATGCAGCCCGGGACGCTCCGCGTCCCAAAGCGTGACGCAGAGCGTCACAGGAGGCATTCCCACGCAGAGCGTGGGAACGATCATTTACAGGGCTGCCAACGCGCGGCCTGTGCCGGTCAATTTTTTTTCGACTGTTCGTCAGGCGCTTGCCAAACCTGGGAACAATCCCCCTGGATGCCAGTCCAAACCACGGTTTTTCGCCGCCCATTGCCGGGCGGTTTTCATGGCACATGAGGATGTCTGGATGAAGATTTCACGCGGTTTTGCACTGGCTTCGCTGATGTGTCTGGCGGCCAGTCCGGTCTTTGCTCAGTTCAACCTGTTCGACGCGGCCAATGCCCTCTCCGGCACGCAGGGCGATGACGCCGCCGCGCCGACTTCGCAGACCGCGCAGACCGCGCAGACCGCCGGTTTGCTGAGTGCGCTCAGCCAATTGAACGTGACGCCGGAACAAGCCATTGGCGGTGCCGGGGCGATGCTCGGTCTGGCGAGGAATCAATTGAGTTCGACCGACTACTCGGAGTTGGCCAAAAGCGTGCCCGGCATCGACTTGCTGGCCGGTGGCGGTGAACTGGGCGTCCTCAGCGGTTTGCTTGGCTCGTCCGGTAAAGCGGCAGGTCTGGACAACCTCATGGGCAACGTGAGTAACACCAACGACCTGAACAGTGCCTTCAGCGCATTGGGCATGGACACTGGGATGATCGGCCTGTTTGCCCCCGTGCTTCTGCAATTTTTCGGTCAGCAGGGCGTCGGCGGTTCACTGCTGACAAACCTGGGCGGGATCTGGGGCGCAGGCACCGGCACCGGTATCTGATTCAGCGGCGCTCGGCGCGCAACGCGTCGATGCGCTGATCCTTCTCGATCCAGAGCTGGTTGACCCAGTTCTGGATGGTTTCGCGAAACTGCGGATCGTTTTGGTAATCGCCCTGCCACAGCGCCGGGTCGAGTTCGCGGGTCTGGATGTCGATGATGACCTTCGGCACGTTACCGCTGAGCAAATCCCAGAAGCCCGGAATCGTTGGCTGCGGATAAACCACCGTCACATCAAGGACCGCGTCCAGCTGTTCGCCCATTGCCGCCAGAACAAACGCCACGCCGCCAGCCTTGGGCCTGAGCAGGTGGGTGAAGGGTGATTGCTGCCGGGCACTTTTCGCCGCGGTATAGCGCGTGCCTTCCAGGTAATTGACCACTGTCACCGGCTGACGCTTGTACAACTCGCACGCCGCTTTGGTGATCTCCAGGTCCTGGCCGGCCAGTTCAGGGTGCTTCGCCAGGAATGCCTTGGTGTAGCGTTTCATGAACGGGTAATCCAGCGCCCACCACGCCAGCCCCAGGAACGGTACCCAGATCAGCTCTTTCTTGAGGAAGAACTTGAAGAACGGCGTGCGTCGGTTCAGCGTTTGGATCAGCGCCGGGATATCGACCCAGGATTGATGGTTGCTGATCACCAGATACGACGTGTCGACCCGCAGGTCATCGCCGCCACGGATGTCCCATTGCGTGGGGATGCACAGGCGGAAAATCAGCTTGTCGATTTCGGCCCAGGTCTCGGCGATCGCCATCACCGTCCACGAGGCGTAATCACGCAAGCGCCCGGGCAGGAACAGTTTGAGCAAGGCGAACACCATCAGCGGCCCGAACAGGACCAGGGTGTTGAGCAACAGCAGCAGGGTAACGAAACAGCCGGTGAGCAGGCGGCGCATAGATAACTCTTGAAAGCTTCTGGGCGCGCAATGATAAGCAGCTTCGGACGGCAGGCCAAATCGGTGACGACAAATGTTTCACCTTTTCGGCGGTATGCTTGAGCAGATTTGAACCTGTCAGTCATTTGTGGGGGGACTGTTCCGGCCTCTTCGCGGGCAAGCCCGCTCCCACAGTAGATTGGGGTGTACCCAAGGTTTGTGAACGACACGAAACCCCGTGGGAGCGTGGCTTGCCCGCGAAGCGATTTCAAGAACGAACGAATTGCTCACTGACGGTCTAAAATTCCGCTGCCCACTCCTCAAGGAAGCCCATTACGTGAAATCCCTCCTTGCACTGCTTTCCCTTATAGCCCTGCCGGTCCTGGCTGCTGAGCCGACCCTGTACGGGCGCTACGAATACATCGCGCTGCCGGAAATCGGTGGCGAAGTCCTCAAGGCCAAGATGGACACCGGCGCCCTGACCGCGTCGCTGTCGGCCAAAGACATCGAAACCTTCACTCGTGATGGCGACGAGTGGGTGCGTTTCCGCCTCGCTACCAAAGGCGCGAGCAACAAGGTCTACGAGCACAAGGTCGCGCGGATCAGCAAGATCAAGACCCGCTCCGAAGAAGATGACGACGACAACGAATCGGTCGAACCCACCAAGCGTCCGGTGGTCGATCTGGAGCTGTGCCTGGGCAACGTCAAGCGCACCGTGGAGGTCAACCTCACCGATCGCAGCAGCTTCAATTACCCTTTGTTGATTGGCGCCAAAGCCTTGCGTGAGTTCGGCGCGGCGGTGAACCCGGCACGGCGCTTTACGGCGGACAAACCCGACTGCTGATTTGAAGTGGTCTCATTGACGTGACGTGAGCCTTGGGGCACCGTTCGCCCACTTAACTGCCGGGCTCGGACGCCATGCCTCATATCCTGATTGTCGAAGACGAAGCGGCGATTGCCGACACCCTGATTTTCGCCTTGCAGGGCGAGGGCTTCACCACCACCTGGCTGAGCCTTGGCGCCGCGGCGCTTGAGCATCAGCGCCAGACACCGGCCGACCTGATCATTCTCGACATTGGTCTGCCGGACATCAGCGGCTTCGAGACCTGCAAGCAATTGCGCCGTTTCAGCGAAGTGCCGGTGATCTTCCTCAGCGCCCGTGATGCTGAAATCGATCGCGTCGTGGGCCTGGAAATCGGTGCCGACGATTACGTGGTCAAGCCGTTCAGCCCAAGGGAAGTGGCGGCGCGGGTCCGGGCGATTCTCAAACGCATGGCGCCGCGAGCGACCGCCGAGGTGGCATCGACGTTGTTTCGCATCGACAGCGAACGGGTACAGATCAGCTACCGCGGTCAGCTGCTAACCCTGACCCGCCATGAATTCCGTCTGCTGCAATGCCTGCTGGAGCAACCCGAACGGGTCTTCAGCCGCGAGCAATTGCTCGATGCGCTGGGTGTCGCCGCCGATGCCGGGTACGAGCGCAGCATCGACAGCCACATCAAGAGCGTGCGCGCCAAACTGCGCCAGGTGAAAGCCGACGCGGAGCCGATCCAGACCCATCGCGGCCTCGGCTACAGCTACAGCCCGGGGCGTAGCTGATGCCGCTGGGGATCCGGATCTTTCTGGTCTATGTGCTGTTTATCGGCCTGACCGGTTATTTCGTGCTGAACACCGTGATGGAAGAAATCCGTCCCGGCGTGCGCCAGTCCACCGAAGAAACGCTGGTCGACACCGCCAACCTGATGGCCGAAATCCTGCGCGACGACTTCAAGGCCGGCACCCTGAACCAGAACCGCTGGCCCGAGCTGCTCAAGGCTTATGGCGAACGGCAACCGAAGGCGAACATCTGGGGATTGCCGAAGAATCAGGTCAACCACCGCATCTACGTCACCGATGCCAAGGGTGTTGTGGTGCTGGACTCCAGCGGCATGGCAGTGGGGCAGGACTACTCGCGCTGGAACGACGTTTTACTGACCCTGCGAGGCGAATACGGCGCTCGTTCCAGCCGCAGCGATCCAGACGATCCGAGCTCCTCAGTGATGCACGTCGGCGCCCCGATTCGCGACAACGGCCAGATCATCGGTGTGGTCACCGTCGCCAAACCCAATAGCTCGTTGCAGCCATACGTTGATCGCACCGAGCGGCGATTGCTTGCCTGGGGCGCCGGGTTGATCGGCCTCGGTCTGCTGTTTGGCGCGCTGTTGTCGTGGTGGTTGAGCGCGGCGCTGCGGCGGTTGACTGCTTACGCTCAGGCGGTCAGTGAAGGCCGGCGGGTCGAGGTTCCGCATTACCGTGGTGGCGAACTGGAACAATTGGCGACGGCGGTGGAGCAGATGCGCACGCAGCTCGAAGGCAAAGCCTATGTCGAGCGTTACGTACACACCTTGACCCACGAACTGAAAAGCCCGCTGGCGGCGATTCGCGGCGCGGCGGAGTTGTTGCAGGGCGAGATGCCGCTGGCCCAGCAACAGCGTTTTGTCAGCAACATCGACAGCGAAAGCGCGCGGATGCAGCAGTTGATTGAACGCCTGTTGAACCTGGCCGTGGTCGAGCAACGCCAAGGGCTGGAAGAGCGGGTGACGGTGCCGCTGGCGAAGTTGGTCGATGAATTGCTGAGCGCTCAGGCGGCGCGCATCGAAGGCAAGCAGTTGCGCGTGGAGCAAACGATCCCAGCGGATCTGCTGCTGACCGGTGAGCCGTTCCTGTTGCGTCAGGCGCTGGGCAATCTGCTGGAGAATGCTTTGGACTTCACCCCGGCTCGGGGTTTGCTGCGATTCAGTGCTGCGAAGGTTGGCGAGCAAATCGAATTCAAACTCTTCAACCAGGCCGAGGCGATTCCCGACTATGCGTTACCGAGGTTGAGCGAACGATTCTATTCACTGCCGCGACCGGACAGCGGGCGCAAGAGCACGGGGCTGGGACTCAATTTTGTTGAAGAGGTGATGAAGCTGCATGGCGGAGAACTATGCATCGGCAATGTCGGGGACGGTGTTGAAGCAGGTTTGCGCTTCCCCGTGTGATCGTTCCCACGCTCTGCGTGGGAATGCCTCAACGGACGCTCTGCGTTCGGCTTTGGATGGGACGCGGAGCGTCCCGGGCTGCATTCCCACGCAGAGCGTGGGAACGATCAAACGATCAACATCAACCAGTCTCCACACACTCTCCACATTCCTCCCATAAATCCCCCACACACACCACCCAGACTCGCCCCATCCAAACAGGGAGAGTCCCATGAACCGTAGCCTGACCCTAAAACTGGGGGCAATTGCCCTTCTGATTCTGTTGTTGCTGATCCCGCTCTTGATGATC
Organism: Pseudomonas sp. ES4; assembly: GCF_050586665.1. Classification (NCBI taxonomy): domain Bacteria; kingdom Pseudomonadati; phylum Pseudomonadota; class Gammaproteobacteria; order Pseudomonadales; family Pseudomonadaceae; genus Pseudomonas; species Pseudomonas sp. ES4. Next base: position 78,540 of record NZ_JBOBDO010000012.1, read on the forward strand.
AACGGCGTGATCCAGGATCGCCAGCAACTGCGCGACGTTGTCCTCGAAGACATCGCCCGCAGCTCCAGCTACAGCCAGCAACTGAGCGGTCCGATCATGGTAGTGCCGTATCGCAAGGTGGTGCGCACCTGGAAGACCAATGAGAAAACCAACAAGCGCTATCAGGAAATCGGCGAAGAACGCGGCCAACTGTATTTTCTGCCGGAGCGTTTCGAGCTCGACGGCAAGGTGCAGACCGAGTTGCGCTCGCGGGGTATTTACGAGGCGCGGCTGTACCACGCCGACAACCACATCAGCGGCCTGTTTTCGATTCCCGCGCAAATGGGCATCGAGGAAGATTTCGCCGATTATCAGTTTGACCAAGCGTTCCTGACGATAGGCATCAGCGATATCCGCGGGATCGAAAATGCCCTGAAACTGGACCTCAACGGTCAGAGTCTGGAATTTGAACCGGGCACGCAGCTGGGTTGGCTAGGCGAGGGGGCACACGTCAAGTTGCCCGCGCTGGACAGGCACAAAGGCGCGGAACTGGCATTCGCCTTTGACCTGCGCCTGCAGGGCACCGGCCAGTTGCAGATCACTCCGGTCGGCAAAACCAGCAAGGTGCAACTGGCCGCCAACTGGCCTCACCCGAGTTTTATCGGCAACTACTTGCCGGCTCAGCGTGAAGTCACCGGCACAGGTTTTACCGCGAATTGGCAGACTTCGTTCTTTTCCACCAACCTGGAAGAAGCCTTGACCAACTGCCTGACCAGCGACCGTTGTGACGAGTTCAAGAGCCGCAACTTCGGGGTGAGCTTCATCGACCCGGTGGATCAGTACCTGAAAAGCGATCGGGCGATCAAATACGCGCTGCTGTTCATTGCCCTGACCTTCGCCGGTTTCTTCCTGTTCGAAGTGCTCAAAAGCATGGCCGTGCATCCAATCCAGTACGCGCTGGTGGGTGTGGCGCTGGCGTTTTTCTACCTGCTGTTGCTATCGCTGTCCGAGCACATCGGCTTTGCCCTGGCGTATCTGTTGTCGGCGGGCAGCTGTGTGTTGTTGATCGGGTTTTATGTCTGCCATGTGCTGCGCAGCGTGCGTCACGGCTTGAGTTTTTCGGCGGGACTGGCGGCGTTGTATGGCTTGCTCTATGGCTTGCTCAGTGCCGAGGATTACGCGTTGCTGATGGGTTCGCTGCTGTTGTTCGGGTTGTTAGGTGTGTTCATGGTGCTGACCCGCAAGCTGGACTGGTACGGGATCGGGCAGAAGCCGGCCAAGCCGTTGGCGTTTGATCTCGGGGCTGTGGAATGAGCCGGTCGTTGGGGTTGCGTGAGGATCAGCGGGAAGGGGAAGCGTTGGCGACGCGGATTGCGGTGTTGTTTCCAGTGGATCCGCTGTGGTGCCATCGCAAACAGGCTCGCTCCCACAAGGGATCTCCAGTGAACACAAAATTCGTGCACACAACCGATCAACTGTGGGAGCGAGCCTGCTCGCGAAGAGGCCCGAACAGCCAGTGAAAATCTAAACCTTAGGCATCGTCGCCAGCATCGAAGCCCGCTGACTGACTTCGAAATACCAAGCAGCCAGCTTCGGATTCACCGTGCGCCATTCCAGATCCGGATGGCGCAAATCCAGGTAGCCCAACGCACAGGCGACACTGATCGCCGCCACGTCGAAGTGGCTGGTCAGCTCGGCAATCGCGTCCGCTTCCAGCAATGCCAGGCCACGACGAATCTTCTCGCGCTGGCCGTCGAGCCACTCATCCCAGTGTTTTTCCGGGGCACGCAGGGCGACTTCATAACGAATCAGCACCGCCGCGTCCATGATCCCGTCGGCCAGGGAGGCCAGGGTCAGGCGCCGCCAGCGGGCCGAGCCGTCACGCGGGATCAGTGGGTTGCCGACGTGCTGGTGGTCGAGGTAATCGAGGATCACCCGGCTGTCGTGGATGACGCTGCCATCGGCCAGGCGCAGGGCCGGGATTTTACCCAGCGGGTTGTCTTCGTTGAGCATCAGGTCCGGGCTGACCGGTGTGAGCACGCAGTCTTGCAGCGCTACGCGGTCCTGTTGACCGGTTTCGTGCAGCAGCACCATGACTTTGCGAACGAAGGGCGACAACGGGTTGTGGAACAGGGTCATGCTGGGGGCGGACATGGCAGCATCTCGGAGTGGGCAGTGCTGGGCAGCATAGCGCGTGGATCCGGGAGCTCAAACGGTTGGCGCATTTAACTCTGTAGCAGCTGCCGAGCAGCGCGAGGCTGCGTCCGGCTGCGCAGCAGTCGTGCATCCTGCGGCCGAGTTGTTTCAGACAAATCGCGTTTGCCGGACTGCGGCCGCTACGCAGCCGGACGCAGCCTCGCGCTGCTCGACAGCTGCTACAGGAGTTCGCCGATCGATTTGGGTTAGCGGCGTTGCAGCAGGCCGCGCAGGGCGAGGATGGCGGGAATGCCCAGTCCAAGCCAGCTCAAGGCGTCCCACACGCCATCGCCCAGCAACGCGGAAAACAACCCCGCCGCGCTGAGCAGGGCGATGACTGTCGGGGTGGAGAAGACTTTCCAGAAATTCGACTGCCGCGGCCTCATGCTGCACTCTCCGCGTTTTCGAGCACCGGTTTCACCGCCTTGCGCCGCACCACCCAAAGATAAACGCCGCTGCCGAGCACGACGATGGTCAGCCCATCCAACGTCGCCCAGAGGATTTTCATCGGCATGCCGCCGTAATCACCGAAGTGCAGCGGCTGGGACATGCCCATGGCGTCCATGTACCACGGGCGTTCAGCCACGGCGGTGACTTGCAGGGTGCTGGCGTCGATCAGCACCGGTGTCAGCAGGTGCGAGGTCAGGTGAGTGCTGCCTTTCATGAACACCGCGTAATGGTGTTCGCTGGAGAAGCGTGTGCCGGGAAAGGCAATGAAGTCCGGCTGCATGCCCGGAGCGACTTCCTTGGCGATGTCGAGCAAGCGGGTCGCAGGCGCCAGTTGGGTCAATGGCGGCGCGTCGCGATAGGGCGCGACCATCGCGCTCAGGCTGTCGTTGCGCCACGCGGCGATCAGCAGGTCGGCGCAAGCGCTGATGACGCCGGTGACGCCGACCACCAAGGCCCAGGTCAAGGTCACCACGCCGATCAAATTGTGCAGATCGAGCCAGCGCAGGCGCGTGGATTTGTCCTGGCGCACGGTGGCGAATTTCAAGCGGCGCATGAACGGCAGGTACAGCACCGTCCCGGAAACAATCGCCACCACGAACAGAATGCCCATGAACGCCAGCAGCAACTTGCCCGGCAGACCGGCGAACATGTCCACGTGCAGGCGCAACATGATCATCATGAAGCCGCCGTTGGCCGACGGCATCTCCAGCGCTTCGCCGGTGCGGGCGTCGAGCATGAAGGTGTGAGACGAATTCGGTTCAGTGCCGGCGGTGGCCGCCATGATCGTGATCGCGGCGTTGGGCTCGTCTTCGTCGAAGCCGAAATACTGCATCACTTCGCCGGGGCGATGCTTTTCAGCGGCCTGCACCAACTGCTGCAAATCCAGATGCGGGGTGTCCGCCGGCATCGTCTTCAATTCAGCGGCATCGCCCAGCAAGTGGTCGATCTCGTGATGGAAGATCAATGGCAGGCCGGTCAGTGCGAGCATCAGCAGGAACACGGTGCAGATGAGACTGCTCCAGGTGTGGACGAAGGACCAGCGGCGAATTGTTTTGCTTTTCATTTCATAGCCTTCAGAAATACCAAAGCCGTCCTCGAGGGACGGCTTGGATATCAGGTGTGTCAGATCAAGGCGTTACCACTTGTAGCCGACGCTGGCCATTACGTTGCGACGGTCGCCGTAGTAGCAGTAAAAACCGTCGCAGGTCGAAATGTATTCTTTGTCGAATACGTTGTTGGCATTGACGCTGAGACTCACACCCTTGAGCGTGTTGTTCAGGCGGCCCAGGTCGTAATGGACTGCCGCGTCATAGACGGTGTAGGAACTGCTATGGCCGTCTGATGGATCGCGTACGAAGCCCATGCTGCCGATGGCGATATTGTCGGTTTCGCCGATATAGCGCACGCCGAAGCCGATTCCGAAACCATCCAGAACACCGGTATGCCACGTGTAATCAGCCCATGCAGAAGCCTGGTTTTCCGGGGTCAGTGGGAGTGGGCGGTTTTTATCCAGAGGGTCGGTGACTTTAGTCATCTTGCTGTTGGCGTAGGTGTACGCGGCCGTCAATTTCAAGTTCTCGTTGACGTTTCCGGTAGCTTCCAACTCGAACCCGCGCACGTTGGCCTCACCCAGAGGGCGAGATACACCCAGGGTGTCACTGAGCACGATGTCCTTGCGGGTCAGGTCATAGGCCGCTGCGGTGAACAACATGTCGCTGCCCGGAGGCTGGTACTTGATACCGATCTCATATTGTTTGCCAGTGCCTGGACGGAACGCCTCGCCATTGGCACCGCCGGCTTCCGCCTGGAAGGATTCGGCGTAGGAGATGTACGGTGTGAAGCCTGAGTCGAACACATAGCTCAGCGCAGCGTTGCCGGTGAAGGCGGTGTCGTCGCGGGTGTCCTTTGCATCGTTCATGTTGTAGAAAGTCGTATCGGTGTGCAGCCAGTCCTGACGGCCGCCCAACGTCAGGCGCCAGCTATCCAGGGCCATCTGGTCCTGGAAGTACAGACCTGTGTCATGGGTCTTCTGGTTGTAATCATTGAACGCGGTGTAGCTGACGTTGCTGAAGTCCTGGCCGTAGATCGGGGTGATGATGTTGCTGGGCGGCGCGCTGCCATACAGCCATTTGTAATTGGTGTTGACGCGCTGGTGGTCCAGGCCCAGCAACACGGTGTGCCTGATCGAGCCCGTATCGAAGTCCGCCTGGAAATTGTTATCCACGGCGAACTGGCTGATGTCTTCGTTGACGATGTTGGCACCTCGGGCGAGGGTACCGTCGTCACTGACCGAACCATAAAAACCGCCTGCGGTAATGCCTTGGAAGGACAGGTCGCTCTTGGTGTAGCGCAGGTTCTGACGGTACTGCCAGACATCGTTCATCCGGTGCTCAAAAGCATATCCCAACGCGTAATAGGTCTTGTCGTAGAACTCCCACTCCGGATCACCGAGATTCTTGTGGTACTTCACTTCGCCAGCAGGCGTTGAAAGCTTGGTGCCTTGTAAAGGAAGGAACTGGCTGGTGATGCCTGTGTCGTCACGGTTGAACTGGCTCAGGAACGTCAGCTTGGTATCGGGATCGATGTTCCATGTCAGGCTGGGAGCGATGTTGTAACGCTTGTCATCGTTGTGCTCGATGGCTGTATTGCTGTCTCGCACCACGCCGCTGACACGGTAAAGAAAGCGTCCTTCGTCATCGATGGGGCCGGTGCTGTCGAAGCTGATCTGCTTGCGCTGATAGCTGCCGATCTGCAACTGCACTTCGTTGCTGGCAATGTCTTCGGGGCGGCGGCTGACCATATCGATCAAGCCACCAGGAGGCGTCTGGCCATAGACCGACGATGCCGGGCCACGCAACAATGCTACACGCTCCAGATCCCAGGTTTCCATCTTCGGCATGGCATAGGTGCCCTTGGGCAGGGGCAGTCCATCAAGGAATTGGGTGGGCTCAAATCCACGAACCTTCAACCACTCGGCGCGGCTATCGCTGCCGTAGCTGCTGGCTACGACGCCGGGCATGTAACGGACTGCGTCATCCAGGTTTTGCACGGCGCGGTCTTGCATCTGTTCACGGGTGGCAACAGAAATTGACCGCGGTGCCTCCGCCAGCGCCGTATCGGTTTTAGTCCCTGCTGCCGTACGTTTTGCGAGGTAGCCTTGTACTGGACCCCAAGCGCTCTCGGTGTTTTCCGCGCCGATCACGCTGGTCGCCGGCAGAGCCATCACACCCTCGGGCACGGCCACCAGGCTGAAGGTGCCAGTGCTGCTTTGTTCCAGTTGCAGACCGGTGCCGCGCAAGGCTTCGCGCAGGGCGCCGGCAGCGTCGAACTGGCCGTTGACCGGTGCCGAGGTCTTGCCTGCCGCCAGTGAAGGATTCAACGACAGCGCCAGACCCGCCTGGCTGGCGATCTGGTTCAGAGTGTTGGCCAATGCCGCGGCCGGCAGGTTGTAGGCGCGAACGCTGGATGCCTGTTCAGCGGCCATCAGCTGACTGCTGGCCAGAGGGGCACTAAGGGCAATGGCAATCGCCAGCAAACTGGGGCGCAACACGGTGTCTAGCGAGCGGGACATACAGCGGCTCCTGAATGGAAATATTTCTCAATTGCCTAGGTGCCGGACGAGAATTCAAAAGTGATAGGGCTGATTGAAAATAATTTCGATTCAGTAAACCAGTCGCTAAGGGGGGATCGTTCCCACGCTCTGCGCGGGAATGCCTCAATGGACGCTCTGCGTCCGCTTCGGCATGTGACGCGGAGCGTCACGGGCTGCATTCCCACGCAGAGCGTGGGAACGATCATTTAGCGTCAGTCTTCGCCTCGACCGTCACCCACCACGGCGTGTGCTGTTCGATCTGCACCGGCAGGGTCGGCAGCAGGGCGCTCAGGGCCAGATCGGTGTCGTGCAGCGGGAAGCTGCCAGTGATGCGCAGGTCGGCGATTTCTGGCGCAACGCCAAGATGCCCGCGTCGATAACGACCGAGTTCATGGACCAGGTCTTCCAGCCGTGTGTTGTCCACCACCAGCATGCCGCGGGTCCAGGCATCGGCGCCGAGGGTGAGCGCGACGATCGGCCCGAGGCCATTGCTGCGCATCAGGACTTGCTGGCCTTCACGCAGAATCTGCTCTTCCGGGCTCGACTCGGGGTGAGCCGCCACCGCTGATTTCAGCACGCTCAGGCGTGTACCTTGTTCTTCACGCTTGACCAGGAACCTTGTTCCCAGTGCGCGCATGCTGCCTTCGCGGGTTTCGACGATGAACGGCCGGGTGTCGCCATGGCCGGTTTCGACGAGAATTTCCCCTTCCTGGAGGATGATCAGCCGTTGTTTTTCATCGAAACGCACATCCACGGCACTGTGGGTGTTGAGGTTGATCAGCGTGCCATCGGTCAGGCGCAGGGTGCGTTGTTCGCCGGTGGCGGTGCGCTGGTCGGCCAGCCAATAGTCGATCGGCAGATAACGATCACCGGCAAACAACGCCAACCCGATCACCGCGACGATGCTGGCCAAGCCGCTGCCGAGTTTGCGCACGCGCCGGCGAATGCTTTCGCGCGATTGCAGTAACGCGGTGCGTGCCGGGCCGCTGGCAACGCTGAAGCGCTGGTCGAGCATGCCCAGTTGGCGCCAGGCCCGCGCATGTTCTTCGTGGGCGGCGTGCCATTTGGCGAACTCTTCGCGCTCCACCGGGTTGCCGGAGTCCAGGGACAACTGCCAGGCAATCGCGGCATCCAGCACCTGCGCCGAGACGGGTTTCGAACTGACCGGACTCATACCGGCTCACCGTACAGCGCGATGTAGCACTGACGAATGCCCTGGGCCAGATACTGGCGCACCCGCGGTACCGACACGCCCAGGCGCTCGGCGATTTCGGCGTGGCCGAGGCCATCGAGACGGTTATAGAGAAACGCCGCCCGGGCTTTGCTTGAGAGCTTGCCGAGCAGGCGGTCGATGGCTTTGAGGTCTTCGAGGATCAGTTGCTGTTCCTCCACCGACGGTTGTTCACCCGTGGGGATCAGCATCAGTTCGGTGAGGTAGGCCTGTTCCAGCGCGGCGCGGCGGAAATAGTCGAACAGCAGCCCCTTGGCAATCGCCACCAGAAACGCGCGAGGTTCACGCGGCTCCTTCAGTTCTTCACGACCCAGCAAACGTACGAAAGTGTCCTGACTCAGGTCTTCGGCCCGTTGCGGACAGGCCACATTGCGTCGTAGCCAGGCCAACAGCCAACCGCGATGGTCGCGATACAACGCACCAACGAGCTCACTTTGAGGGCTTTGGACTGACGACACGCAGCATCACCGATTGGGAAGTGTTAAGTAACGAGAATTGTTCGCGATTGTGGCAGAGGCGGGGGAGGTAAGCAATTGGCGCTGGTCGGGTGGGGATAACCAGGATTCTGGACCCGGCATCGAACCTTGTAGCAGCTGCCGAAGGCTGCGTCCGGCTGCGAAGCAGTCGTAAAAACAGCGAATGCGGTGCATCAGGCAGACCGTGGTGGCCGGTTTGACGACTGCTGCGCAGCCGGACGCAGCCTTCGGCGGCTGCTACAAAGGATCGCGATGCGTGTCAGAAGGAGTGTGTGTGCTGGCGCCGTTTCCACTGATTCACGCGCTGCTGCAGATTCAACGGGCTATGGATCTGCAACTGCCGCGCCCGACTGAACAAAATCAACGCCAACTCAGCGGTGGCCAACGCATCGGCACTGGCATTGTGGCGCTCGAACACTTCGAGTTTGAACCAGTCGATCCACTGATCCAGCCCGGCATCGCGAATGTGCGCCTGAGGGCAAAGCAGCGGCGCGATATCAGCCACATCCAGAAACGGATGCTGCAACTTGTAGCCCAGATGATCTTTCAGCGCGCGCCCGAGCATGTGCTGATCGAACGGCGCATGAAACGCCAGCACCGGGCTGTCGCCGACGAATTCCATGAACTCGACCAGGGCCTGAGCCGGATCACTGCCCGCGGCAATCGCACTTGGCCCCAGGCCATGGATCAACACACTGGGCGCCAACTTCATGTCGGCGCATTGCAACGTGCGTTCGAACTGCTGGCTGAAGTCGATCGCCCCGTCCTCGATCACCACCGCGCCGATGGACAACACTCGATCCTTGTTCAGGTTCAGCCCGGTGGTTTCCAGGTCGAGCACCACCCAGCGTTGTTCGCGCAGGCTGCATTCGCCCAGCTCTGCCGCCGAGGGCAAGCGTTGCAGGCGTTGTTGAAGGTCGCAGGGAAGGCTGGGACCTGCCGGACGCAGCCATGAAAACAGGCTCATAGCTGATACCTCAAGGCCAGGCTGCTTTGCAGGCGTTGGGCCTGGCGCAGGGATTCACGCAGGATCCGTCGATCCAGATGATTGAGGCTGTCCGGATCGACCCGGTTGGAGTAGGGCAAGTTCTCCCGAGTCTGTAGCTGATGTTGCTGCATGCGGGTTTGCTGGATGAAATGATAGGCCTCTTCGTACGCCGCACCGTCCAGCCGTTCGATGACTTCTTTGTCCACCAGTTGGCGAAAGCGCTCCAGCGTGTTGTTCACCTCGATGCCATGGGCCAGGGCGAGCAGTCGGGCACCGTCGACAAACGGCGTCAGTCCCTGGACTTTCAAATCAAGGGTGGCTTTCTCACCATTCTTGCGAGCCAGTACGAACTCACGGAAACGTCCTACGGGCGGACGGTTGCGCAGGGCGTTCTCGGCCATCATTCGCTGGAACAGGCGGTTGTCATTCACCTGATCGAGAATGCCCTGACGCAGCTGCTCGCAGCCTTGCTCGTCGCCCCAGACCACCCGCAAGTCGAAATAAATGCTCGAACCCAACAGGTTCTCCGGTGTGGCTTCGCGGATAAACGCGGCAAAACGTCGGGACCATTCGGCACGGGACAGGCACAGCTCAGGGTTGCCGGCCATGATGTTGCCCTTGCACAGGGTGAAACCGCAGAGCGCCAGGCTCTGGTTGATCTGCTGGGCGATGGGCAGCAATTTGCCGCGAATCTCGGCGGCGTGGGCCGCGTCCCGGGCTTCGAACAGAATGCCGTTGTCCTGATCGGTATGCAGCGTCTGTTCGCGGCGACCTTCGCTACCGAAGCACAGCCAACTGAACGCAATGCCGGGGTCGCCTTTCTCGGCGAGGGTCAGTTCGATCACCCGGCATACAGTGTGGTCATTGAGCAGGGTGATGATGTGCGTGATCTGGGTTGAAGAAGCGCCGTGGGCCAGCATGCGCTCCACCAGTTGACCGATTTCGCCGCGCATCGCGACCAGGTTTTCCACTTTCTGGGCGCTGCGGATGGTCCGCGCCAGATGCACCAGATCGACCCGTTGCAGGGAAAACAGATCACGTTCCGAAACCACGCCGCACAGGCGATGATCTTTCACCAGGCAGACGTGGGCGATGTGCCGTTCGGTCATGGCAATTGCCGCATCGAAGGCGCTGTGGTCCGGCGACAGGAAAAACGGCGCCCGGGTCATGTGGCGCTCGATGGCTTCGTTGAAATCGTCAGTGCCGTCGGCCACCACATGACGCAAGTCGCGCAGGGTGAAAATCCCCAACGGCGCTTTATCTTCGTCGACCACCACAATGCTGCCGACCTGCTGCTCATGCATCAGGGTCACGGCTTCACGCAGTGGCGTAGTCGGGCTGCAGGTCACTGGATGACGCATGGCCAATTCGCCCAGGCGGGTGTTGAGCGAGTACTGGGTGCCGAGGGTTTCCACGGCTTTTTGCTGGACTTGCTGGTTGACCTGATCCAGCAGGCTGCTCACGCCGCGTAGGGCAAAGTCGCGAAATGCGTTGGAAAGCGCGAACAGTTTGATGAACGCCAGCTTGTTCAGCTGTAGGCAAAAGGTGTCTTCGGAGGCCAGATGTTCGGTGCGCGTCGCGCGCTCACCCAGCAGCGCGGCGAGGGGGAAACACTCGCCGGTGGTGATTTCAAAGGTGGTTTCGGTGCCGCCCTTGGCCGTATGCGGGCGTTCTCCCACGACGCGGCCTTGCTTGACGATGTAGAAATGCTCGACCGGACCGTCGGCGGGCTTGAGGATGCTCTCGCCGGGCGCATAAAAACGCAGCTGGCACTGCTCGACCAGGTACGCCAGGTGAGCGTGTTCCATTTGATTGAAGGGCGGGAAGCGCTGAAGGAACTGCAAAGTGCCCTGGATGTTCTGCAACACCGCGGTTTTCCCTGCCTGTGTGAAGGCATCCTCTTTACTCATAACCATTACCGCAGTCTTTTGATTGTTGTTGTCGGATGACTCAGCCATGGTCGGCCCCTGCGCGCGGGGTGCCCATTGGACGTAAGTCTAGGTAGGACGTGAAGCTGTAGGTATTTGGGAAATGTCTGACGCAACTGTGCGAAAAACCTCCTACATTGGCTATAGGAAATTTTTCCGACGAAGTGCACATTGAAGGCCTGCTTAGCGATGTCTGACGGATGTGCTAGGGAATAGAAATGAAATCGTAGAGTAAGCCATGTCCGACCACGATATTTTGAGTGACGCCGAGCGCGAGGCGCTGAGTGCCCTCATGCTGGAACCTGCCCTGCCGACGCAAAGGGTATTGATCGTTGACGATGATAGAGACGCGCGGGAGTTGTTGTCGCAGATTCTGGAACTCGGTGGGGTTCGATGCATTACCGCAGCAAGTGGCGAAACTGCACTCAAGATGTTGGTTGATGAAGCTGAACTGAAAAAGCTTTCAATCGGTTTGATGATCACTGACTTACGCATGGGCAATGTCGATGGCCTGGATCTGATCCGTCAGGTACGTGAGTCGGTGCGGGCGGCGTTGCCGATCATCATTGTCTCCGGCGACGCCGATGTGAAAGACGCCATCGAAGCGATGCATTTGAGTGTGGTGGATTTTCTGCTCAAGCCTATCGATACCGACAAGCTGTTGGCGCTGGTCAAGCATGAGTTGGGAATGGATGTGTAGGTGATCGTTCCCAAACAAAAATGCCCTGATCTTTCGATCAGGGCATTTTTTTGTCCGGCGTCAGCGCTTAGTTACAGGCCATTGGCAGCCTTGAACTCGCGGCGACGACGGTGCAGGACCGGCTCGGTGTAGCCGTTCGGCTGCTTCGTGCCTTCGACCACCAGTTCGACCGCCGCCTGGAAGGCGATGTTGCTGTCGAAGTTCGGGGCCAGCGGACGGTACAGCGGGTCATTGGCGTTCTGACGGTCAACCACTGGCGCCATGCGCTTGAGGCTTTCCATGACCTGATCTTCGGTGACGATGCCGTGACGCAGCCAGTTGGCGATGTGCTGGCTGGAAATACGCAGCGTCGCACGGTCTTCCATCAGGCCGACATCATTGATGTCCGGCACTTTCGAACAGCCCACGCCCTGGTCGATCCAGCGCACCACATAACCGAGAATGCCCTGGGCGTTGTTGTCCAGTTCGTTCTTGATCTGCTCTGCAGTCCAGTCCGGATTGACGGCCAGCGGGATGGTCAGGATGTCATCCACCGAAGCGCGCGCACGTTTGGCCAGCTCAGCCTGACGGGCGAACACGTCGACCTTGTGGTAATGCAGTGCGTGCAGTGCGGCAGCGGTCGGCGATGGAACCCAGGCAGTGTTGGCACCGGCCAGCGGGTGAGCGATTTTCTGTTCGAGCATCGCAGCCATCAGGTCCGGCATCGCCCACATGCCTTTACCGATCTGCGCGCGACCTTGCAGGCCGGTGCTCAAACCGATGTCGACGTTCCAGTTCTCGTAGGCGCCGATCCACTTCTCGGCCTTCATGTCCGCCTTGCGCACCATCGGGCCGGCTTCCATGGAGGTGTGGATTTCATCGCCGGTACGGTCGAGGAAACCGGTGTTGATGAACACTACACGCTCGCTGGCAGCCTTGATGCAGGCCTTGAGGTTGACCGTGGTACGGCGTTCCTCGTCCATGATCCCGACTTTCAGCGTGTTACGTGGCAAGCCGAGCACTTCTTCGATGCGACCGAACAGCTCGTTGGTGAACGCGGCTTCTTCCGGGCCGTGCATCTTCGGTTTCACGATGTAGACCGAGCCGGTACGGCTGTTCTTGCGCGAGTTGTTGCCGTTGAGGCTGTGGATCGCTGCGAGGCTGGTGACCAGGCCGTCGAGGATGCCTTCGGGTACTTCGTTGCCGTCTTTATCGAGGATCGCGTCGATGGTCATCAGGTGACCGACGTTGCGCACGAACAGCAGCGAACGACCATGCAGGCTCAGTTCTTTACCATCGACACCGGTATAAGTGCGGTCGGCGTTCATGGTGCGGGTAAAGGTCTGACCGCCCTTGGAGACTTCTTCCGACAGATCGCCCTTCATCAGGCCGAGCCAGTTGCGGTAGATCACCACTTTGTCATCGGCATCGACGGCGGCGACGGAGTCTTCGCAGTCCATGATGGTGGTCAGTGCGGCTTCCATCAGGATGTCTTTGAGGCCGGCAGCGTCGGTCTGGCCGACCGGGGTGCTGGCGTCGACCTGGATTTCGAAATGCAGGCCGTTGTTTTTCAGCAGGATCGCGGTCGGTGCGGCTGTATCGCCGTGGAAACCGATCAGCTGTGCATCGTTGCGCAGGCCGGTATTGCTGCCGCCTTTAAGGGCGACCACCAGTTTGCCGTCAACGATCTTGTAGCCGGTGGAATCGACGTGAGAGCCAGCAGCCAATGGCGCCGCTTCGTCGAGGAAGGCGCGGGCGAAGGCGATGACCTTGTCGCCGCGAACCTTGTTGTAGCCTTTGCCTTTTTCCGCGCCGTCAGCTTCGCTGATGGCATCGGTGCCGTAGAGCGCGTCATACAGCGAACCCCAACGGGCGTTCGAGGCATTGAGCGCGAAACGGGCGTTCATCACCGGAACCACCAGCTGTGGACCGGCCATGCGGGCGATTTCGTCATCGACGTTTTGCGTCGTTGCCTGGAAATCAGCCGCTTCTGGCAGCAGATAACCGATGTCTTGCAGGAAGGCTTTGTAGGCCACCGCATCGTGCGCAACACCTGCACGAGCCTGGTGCCAGGCATCGATACGAGCCTGGATATCATCGCGTTTGGCGAGTAGGGCTTTGTTCTTCGGCGCCAGGTCATGAATGACCTTGTCGGCACCGGCCCAGAACTTATCGGCGGTGAGGCCGGTACCGGGAATGGCTTCGTTGTTCACGAAGTCGAACAGGACTTTGGCGACCTGCAGGCCACCGACTTGAACGTGTTCAGTCATTGCTTGCCTCACTCTGCTCAGCTATTTCGCTTTTCAGCTCTTCAATTTAACAATGAAGCCTCTGGCATTTAAACCACAAACCTGTTGACCAGTACATGCCATTGCGGGCGGCTGGGTTATGACCAATCAACGGCGTTGAGGCCGTGCTGACGGGGCTTTCAGGTTGTGGCTGTACCTGCGGCAGACATCGATCCAGCGTTATGTAGTGCGCGCTGCGGCATACTACATGATGAATTGCGCTTGTGAAAATTAGACTAAATACGTCGTTCTGCGACGCCATGACGCATTGCGGTCACGTCGGGGAACGGGATGTTCTCAAAAAACTATTGGATTGTTCCAGTTAAATATAAAAACTTGTACACATAATCTTCATTGCCCTGCTATGGGGCCTTGCTTTTGTGGCGAGGGAGCTTGCTCCCGCTCGGCTGCGCAGCAGTCGCAAAATCAGCGAAAGCGGTCCGTCTGGGCTATTCAGGGGGCCGCTTCGCGCCCCAGCGGGAGCAAGCTCCCTCGCCACAAAAAAGTAGTGCCGGGCTGATTCCGGTCCCTTGCCTATACTTGCTTTTCTATAACAAAAGTCATGACAAGAGGGCTGCGCCATGGACCACCTCGTACTCACTGTTTTCGCTCCGGACAAGCCTGGGCAGGTCGAGCGCATTGCCCAATGCATCGCCGAGCACGGCGGTAACTGGCTGGAAAGCCGCATGTCGCGCATGGCCGGGCAGTTCGCCGGGATTCTTCGCGTGGGCGTGCCGGCCGAGGCCTACGATGAATTGGTCGATGCCCTACAGGCGTTGTCCGCCCACGGCATTCGTGTACTGATTGCCGAAAGCGGCATCGAGCAATCCTGCACCTGGAAACCCATAGCCATGGAATTGGTGGGCAATGACCGCCCGGGGATCGTACGCGACATCACGCGTCTGCTGAGTGAGCAGGGGGTGAACCTGGAGCGTCTGGTGACCGAAGTACGTCCGGCACCGATGAGCAGCGAGCCTTTGTTCCACGCCGAAGCGATTCTCGCCGTGCCGCTGACGTTGTCCCTGGACGTGCTGCAATCGCGCCTGGAAACCCTGGCGGATGATTTGATGGTCGAATTGGTGCTGCGCAGCGAACCCTGAACAGGTTATCCAAGTTATACGTGCACCTGCCTGTGGATAACCTGTAGAGACCATCCTCCAGGCCACGTCGACCGGGCTTCTTCAGGAGTTGATCAAAAAACCAGCAGTTTCAGTGACTTGCGCACAAACGCCGGGGATCACGTTGTGGATAACCTTGGGAAGGATCGATGCAGGCCACGGTAGCCGTGGCCTGTAGAGGTTTGTGTGTTTTTTGATCAGCGGCGACGACGCATACTTATCCACGCGTCGACGCTGTAAATCGCCAGGCCCGCCCAGATAAAGATGAACGCAACCAGTGTGCTCGACGACAAATGCTCGCCAAACAGCAGCACGGCTTGCAACAGCACCAGCGTCGGCGCCAGGTACTGGAGAAAGCCCAGCGTCGTGTAGGGCAAATGCCGTGCGGCGGCGTTGAAACACACCAGCGGCACCAGCGTCACCGGACCCGCGGCCACCAGCCACCAGGCTTCAGACGTAGTCCAGAACTCGGGCTGAGCGCTGGTGGCCGTCTGATTGAAAAGCAGCCAGGCAATCGCAATCGGCACCAGCATCCAGGTTTCCACCACCAGACCCGGCAGCGCCTTGACCGGTGCCTGCTTGCGGATCAATCCGTAGAAACCGAAGGTCAGTGCCAGCACCAACGACACCCACGGCAGACTGCCAACTTGCCAGACCTGCTGGGCGACGCCGACCGCCGCCAGGCCAACCGCCAGCCATTGCATGCGCCGCAGTCGTTCGCCAAGGATCAACATGCCCAGCAGCACGTTCACCAGCGGGTTGATGTAGTAACCGAGACTGGCTTCGAGCATGCGCCCGTTGTTCACCGACCAGACGTAGGTCAGCCAGTTGGCCGCGATCAATGTGCCACTCAGGGCCAGGATCGCCAGGCGTTTCGGGTTGTCACGCAACTCGCGCCACCAGCCCGGATGTTTCCACACCATCAGCAGCAAGGCGCCGAACAGCGCGGACCAGAGCACTCGGTGGATGATGATCTCCACGGCGGGCACGCTGGCGATGGCTTTGAAGTAGAGCGGGAACAGGCCCCAGATGATGTAGGCACTCAGGCCCAGAATGTACCCGCGACGCGGGTTGGCGGCTTGCATGCAGAATCCTTGCTTAGGCAGCTAACAAAGAGGGGATTGTAAGGAGAATTGTCTACGGATGTCCTACCTGATTAGGTTGGTTATTTGTGAACACAAACAACTGTGGGAGCGAGCCTGCTCGCGAAAGCGGTAGTTCATTCAGCATCACTGTTGAATGTGAAACCGTATTCGCGAGCAAGCCCGCTCCCACATGGGGATTTGTGTTCGTCAGAAGAGCTTCAACGGTTCTTCGTTGAGCGCAGCCAGTTGTTCGCGCAAGGCCAACACCTGGTCGCCCCAATACCGTTCACTGCCGAACCACGGAAAACTGTGCGGGAACGCCGGGTCGTCCCAGCGGCGGGCGAGCCAGGCGCTGTAGTGCATCAGGCGCAGGGCGCGCAGTGGTTCGATCAGCGCCAGTTCCCGCGGATCGAAGTCGTGGAACTCACTGTAGCCGTCCATCAATTCCGACAACTGACCGAGACATTCCTGACGGTCACCCGCCAGCATCATCCAGATGTCCTGCACCGCAGGACCCATGCGGCAGTCGTCGAGGTCGACGATGTGGAACATCTCGTCGCGGCACATCATGTTGCCGGGATGGCAGTCGCCGTGCATGCGGATGTTCTTGTGCGGCGTTGCCTTGTAGACCTCTTCCACCCGCTTGAGCAGGTCGCGGGCGACGGACTCGTAGGCGGGCAGCAGGCTTTTGGGTACGAAATTGCCTTCGAGCAATGTGGTCAGCGAGTCATGACCGAAGTTTTTCACACCCAGCGCTTCGCGGTGTTCGAACGGTTTGGTAGAGCCGACCGCGTGCAGGCGACCGAGCAGTTGCCCCAGTCGATACAGCTGATCGAGATTGCCCGGCTCCGGCGCACGGCCACCGCGGCGGGGGAACAGGGTGAAACGAAACCCGGCGTGTTCATGCAGGCTGGCACCGTTGTGAATCATCGGCGCCACTACCGGCACGTCGCACTCGGCGAGTTCGAAGGTGAACTGGTGTTCTTCGAGAATCGCTTCGTTGGTCCAGCGCTGCGGGCGGTAGAACTTGGCGATCAGCGGCTCGCAGTCTTCGATACCGACCTGATAGACACGGTTCTCGTAGCTGTTGAGCGCCAGAATGCGCGCGTCACTGAGAAAGCCGATGCTTTCGACGGCATCGAGCACGAGGTCTGGGGTGAGCGTTGCAAACGGGTGGGCCATGCTGACTCCTGCGCGCAGCAGGCTGCCGCGTCCGGCCAAGCATGGTAGCGCAGACGGGGCTTCTTTAGGGGGATCGTTCCCATGGGATCGTTCCCACGCTCTGCGTGGGAATGCCTCACCGGACGCTCCGCGTCCGTTTCTGGGACGCAGAGCGTCCCGGGCTGCATTCCCACGCGGAGCATGGGAACGATCACCAGGGGGGGGACTTTTATCAGGCGCCGACGATGCCGCCATCTTCCCGGGAAATCGCCATCACCGAAGACCGCGGTTTGCCATTCGGCAGATGCTCAGGGAACGTCGATCCGCCGTTCTCCCCCGGATGCTGAATCCCGACAAACAAAGTCCTCTGATCCGGCGAAAAGCTGATCCCCGTCACCTCGCAGCCCACTGGCCCGACCATGAAGCGGCGGATCTCCCCGGTGACCGGGTCAGCGCAGAGCATCTGGTTATTGCCCATGCCCGCGAAGTCGCCTGCGTTGCTCGAATCGCCATCGGTCAGAATCCACAACCGCCCAGCCTTGTCGAATCCCAAGCCGTCCGGGCTGTTGAACATGTTCTGCGGTGTGATGTTCGATGAACCACTCTTCGGCGTGCCGGCGTGGACGCTCGGGTTGCCAGCGACCACAAACAGATCCCAGGCAAAGCTTTTCGAACCGTGATCGTCACGGTCAGTGCGCCAGCGCAAAATCTGCCCGTAGACGTTTTTCTCGCGCGGGTTCGGCCCGTTCACCGGTTGCCCGTCCTCGCCACGCTTGGCGTTGTTGGTCAGCGTGCAGTAAACCTGGCCATCCTTGGGACTGACGACGATCCATTCCGGGCGGTCCATGCGTGTAGCTTTCACCACACTGGCGGCGAGGCGGGCGTGAATCAACACCTCGGCCTGATCGGCGAAACCGCTGCTGGCGTCGATGCCGTTTTTGCCATGGGTCAGTTCGATCCACTCGCCCTGGCCTTTCGGGTGATCGGCATTGCCGTCGCCCGCGTCGAAGCGCGCCACGTACAAAGTGCCGTGATCCAGCAGGTCGCGGTTGGCCTTGGGGTTTTTGTGGTTGACCTTGTCGCGGCTGACAAATTTGTAAATGAACTCGCCGCGCTCATCGTCGCCCATGTACACCACGGCGTGACCGTCACTGGTTTCGGCCAGGGCGGCGTTTTCATGTTTGAAGCGGCCCAGCGCGGTGCGTTTGACTGGCGTCGATTGCGGATCGAACGGGTCGATTTCCACAACCCAGCCGTGACGGTTGAGTTCGTTGGGGTTTTTCGCCAGGTCGAAACGCTCGTCGTGTTGATGCCAGTTGATCTCTTTACTGGCCGCTACTGCGCCGTAGCGTTTTTGCGCGGCGTCGAACTTCTGTTCGGCATTGCTGCTGCCAAAGCAGTCGGTGAAGTTTTCTTCGCAGGTCAGATACGTGCCCCACGGCGTCTTGCCGTTGGCGCAGTTCTGGAAGGTGCCAAGGACGTTTTTGCCGTGCGGATCAGCGCTGGTTTTCAGCAGCGCGTGGCCGGCGGCCGGACCGCTCAGGTTGATCGGCGCGTTGCCGTGAATGCGCCGGTTGTAGCGCGAACCCTGGACGAAATGCCACTGGCCGTTCTTGCTCTGCACTTCGATCACCGACACGCCTTCACAGGCCAGAGCCTTGCGCACGTCAGCAGCCGACTGCGGCATGCCGCCGTGTGGATAGAGGTAGCGATAGTTGGTGTATTCGTTGTTGATCGCCATCAGCGCCCGGTTGTTGTCGTCGGGAAATTCGAACAGGCTCATGCCGTCGTTGTTGTCGCCGAACTGGACTTCCTGATGCTCGGCCGTGCCGTTGCCGCTTGGGTCGAATGCCGGACCGTTCTTCTGCAGGGGTTGGCCCCAACTGATCAATACCGAAGATTTGTAACCTGGCGGCAGGGTGATGGCGTCGCTGGTGGCGGCGGGAATACTGGCAAAACCCAACAGTTTGCTGGAACCGGCGCTGACGCTGGCGGCCAGCACGCTGCGGCTCAGCAGGTTGCCGCCCAGGAACATCGCTGCACCGCAAAGGGCGCCGGCGCTGATGAAGCCTCGACGGCTAAGGCCGACCATGTTCTCGAGGTCGGTGGATTGGTTGTCTTCTAATAGGCTCACATCAGGCTCCCTGCTGGTTTTTGCAGTCACCTTAATGAGCGTTAATGACACTTGTGTTTCAAAGCGGTGTACCGAGCAAAACGTTGGATGGCGCGAACTGCACCCGCACCGGTTTATCGGCGGCCAGATCGAGGGTTCTCAAGTGCAGCGGTTCGGCCAGTGCGCAGAGTGTCTGGCCATTGGACAAGCCGATGCGCACTTCGCTGGGGCCGTCCTCGGCGTCGAGAATTACTTCGATGATGCCTTTCAGGCAGTTGTTGCCGGGTGTTGCCACTTGATCGATGCCCAGCAACTCCAGCCAACCGGCCTTGATCAGTGCAACCACTTCGGTGCCGGTTTCCAGCTCCAGGCGCAGGGTGCTGTCGTGAGTGATCTGCGCATCAATGCTCAAGCCTTCGGCCAATTCAAGACGAATACGGTCGTTGTGCCCTTGGTTATCAATCGCCGCTACCTTGCCATGCAGTTGATTGCGCGCGCTGGTTCTGAGCATCAGTCGGCCGAGCAGGTCAAGATCGCTGGCATCCTCGGCGGCTTCCAGCACCTGAGCCTGCAAGGCTTGCAGCTTTTGATACAGGCGCAATACGCGCTCGCCTTCGCTGGAGAGTTTGGCGCCACCGCCGCCCTTGCCGCCGACACTGCGCTCCACCAACGGCTTTTGCGCGAGGTTGTTCAGCTCGTCGATGGCGTCCCAGGCCGCTTTGTAACTCAGCCCCGCGCTTTTCGCGGCGCGGGTGATCGAGCCCTGTTCGGCGATGTGTTGCAGCAACGCGATGCGTTGCGGGCGACGGACAATGTGCTGCGACAACAACGTAGGCAAGGACATGGCAGGGCGCTTTGGGCTGGGGCGATGGAAAGGACGTTGGCGGCTGGGAGCCCGGGAGTCAAGTCGGGTCATATCCTTGTAGGAGTGAGCCTGCTCGCGATGAGGTCATCAACTTCACCATAGATGTGACGGATCGACCGTCATCGCGAGCAGGCTCGTTCCTACCTTGAATGCCACTGAATCAGGGCGCATCGCCGGGTTTGGGTGTGCGGGCCAGACAATAGACGTCAACCCGGGCGGCGCCGGCGTCCATCAGCAGGCGAGCCAGGGCTTGGGCCGTGGCGCCGGTGGTCAACACATCGTCCACTAACGCTAGATGACGACCCTTGATACACGCATCGGGCGTCAGGGCGAAGGCGTTGCGCAGGTTCTTTTTGCGGGCCTCGGCATTCAGGTCCTGTTGAGCGCTGGTGTCCTGAATCCTCAGCAACAACGTTTCATCGCACGGAATGTCGAGGCTGGTACTGAGCCAGCGGGCGAGCATCGCGGCCTGGTTGAAACCCCGTTTACGCAGGCGTTTGGCGGCGAGCGGAACCGGGATGAGTACATCGGGTCGATTCAGGTCTTCATCAAAGCGATGTTGCAGGAACTGAGCGAGAAGTTCGGCGAGCAGGCGACCAAACGGCCACTTCGCAGCGTGTTTGAAGCGTGTGATCAACGTGTCCACCGGAAAGCTGTAAGTCCAGGGCGTGGCGACCCGTTCAAAAGCTGGTGGGTGTTTCAGGCATTGGCCGCAGGTCAGACCAGCGGCAGGTAACGGCAGGGCGCAGGTTTGGCATTGATCGCCAAGCCAGGGCAGCTCTGTTTCACAGGCCATGCAGAGGGGTGTGCATTCATCGGCGGGTTCTGCGCAAAGCAAACAGGTCTGGTTGTTTTTTAACCAGATGTAAACCGGTCCCTCGTATCGTGGTTGACAGCGCATGAGTCTTCCTTAAATATGCCGAACATCCGTGTCGCGTCTGTGGGTATTCCATTCCCCCAGCCGCTTGCCAAGCATAAAACAAAGGAAACGCCCATGAGCGCCAGCACCACTGCAACCCTGCGTCATGACTGGTCTTTGGCCGAAGTCAAAGCACTCTTCGTTCAGCCATTCAATGACCTGTTGTTCCAGGCGCAGACGGTGCATCGCGCGCATTTCGACGCCAATCGGGTCCAGGTGTCGACGCTGCTGTCGATCAAGACCGGTGCCTGCCCGGAAGATTGCAAATATTGTCCTCAGTCCGGTCACTACAACACCGGCCTGGAAAAAGAAAAGCTGATGGAAGTGCAGAAGGTCCTCGAAGAGGCCGCTCGCGCCAAGGCCATCGGTTCGACCCGCTTCTGCATGGGTGCGGCGTGGAAACATCCGTCGGCCAAAGACATGCCTTACGTGCTGGAAATGGTCAAAGGCGTGAAAGCCATGGGCCTGGAAACCTGCATGACCCTCGGTCGTCTCGATCAGGACCAGACAGTCGCCCTGGCAGACGCCGGCCTCGATTACTACAACCACAACCTCGATACCTCGCCGGAGTTCTACGGCAGCATCATCACCACCCGCACTTACAGCGAGCGCCTGCAAACGCTGGCCTACGTGCGTGAATCCGGGATGAAGATCTGCTCCGGCGGCATCCTCGGCATGGGCGAGTCGCTTGATGATCGCGCCAATCTGCTGATCCAGCTGGCCAACCTGCCGGAACACCCGGAATCGGTGCCGATCAACATGCTGGTGAAAGTCGCCGGTACGCCGCTGGAAAATGCTGACGATATCGACCCGTTCGACTTCATCCGCATGCTGGCTGTCGCCCGTATCCTGATGCCGCAATCCCACGTGCGCCTGTCCGCCGGCCGCGAAGCGATGAACGAGCAGATGCAGGCCCTGGCGTTCTTTGCTGGCGCGAATTCGATTTTCTACGGTGAAAAACTGCTGACCACCGCCAACCCGCAAGCCGACAAGGACATGCAACTGTTCTCGCGCCTGGGCATCCTGCCGGAAGCGCGCGAAGAGCACGCTGACGAAGTCCATCAGGCGGCGATCGAACAAGCGCTGGTTGAGCAGAAGAGCAGCTCGCAGTTCTATAACGCTGCCGTCTGAAGCCTCCACGGATCTTTCTGAAGGAATGCAAAACCCTGTGGGAGCGGGCTTGCCCGCGATGACGGACTTACATTCAACATTGATGTCGACTGGACCGACGCCATCGCGGGCAAGCCCGCTCCCACAGGGGACATGTGTCATTTGATAGTCGAGGCCTGCATGTCTTTCGATCTCAGCGCGCGCCTTGCTGCCCGTCGTGCCGAAAATCTCTACCGCCAACGCCCATTGCTCGAAAGCCCCCAAGGCCCGGAAGTAGTGGTCGATGGTCAGCCGTTGCTGGCGTTCTGTAACAACGACTACCTGGGCCTGGCCAATCACCCGCAAGTGATCGAAGCCTGGCGCGCCGGTGCGACCCGCTGGGGTGTCGGCGGCGGGGCGTCGCATTTGGTCATCGGCCATAGCAGCCCACATCACGCACTGGAAGAAGCCCTCGCCGAGTTCACCGGTCGCCCGCGCGCGCTGTTGTTCACCACCGGTTACATGGCCAACCTTGGCGCGGTCACCGCGCTGGTCGGGCAGGGCGATACGGTGCTGGAAGACCGGCTCAATCACGCGTCCTTGCTGGATGCGGGTCTGTTGTCGGGAGCGCGCTTCAATCGCTATTTGCACAACGACGCGGTGAGTCTGGCCAAGCGTCTCGAGAAGGCGACCGGCAATACCCTGGTGGTCACCGACGGCGTGTTCAGCATGGACGGCGACATCGCCGACCTGCCGGCGCTGGCGCGGGAAGCCAAGGCCAAAGGTGCATGGTTGATGGTTGATGACGCTCACGGCTTCGGTCCGCTGGGTGCCAATGGCGGCGGAATCGTCGAGCATTTCGGTTTGAGCCAGGAGGATGTGCCGGTGCTTGTCGGCACCCTCGGCAAGGCGTTCGGCACCGCCGGGGCTTTTGTGGCGGGCAGCGAAGAGCTGATCGAGAGCCTGATCCAGTTCGCCCGTCCCTACATTTACACCACCAGCCAGCCGCCGGCGCTGGCCTGCGCGACGCTGAAAAGCCTTGAGTTGCTGCGTACCGAGCACTGGCGACGGGAACATCTGAAAACGTTGATCCGCCAATTCCGCCACGGGGCCGAGCAGATCGGCCTGGAGTTGATGGACAGCTTCACGCCGATCCAGCCGATCATGATCGGCGATGCCGGGCGTGCGGTTCGACTGTCGCAGATGCTGCGCGAACGCGGTCTGATGGTCACTGCGATCCGTCCCCCGACCGTGCCCGCCGGCAGCGCCCGACTGCGGGTAACCCTGACCGCCGCCCACAGCGAGGCGCAGGTACAGCTATTGTTAAATGGACTGGCCGATTGTTTTCAACAACTGGGACCGGAGCCAAGCCATGCGTGATCGTCTGATTCTGCTGCCCGGCTGGGGGCTCGGCATTTCTCCCCTGGAGCCCTTGGCGGCAGCGTTGCAAGGACTGGATGAACACTTGCGGGTCGAAATCGAGCCGTTGCCGGAACTGCAATCGAGCGATCTTGAAGAGTGGCTCGATGAGCTGGATTCGACGGTGCCTCAGGACGCCTGGCTCGGCGGCTGGTCGCTGGGCGGCATGCTCGCTTCAGAGTTGGCGGCGCGGCGCGGCGATCGCTGCTGCGGCTTGCTGACCCTGGCGAGCAATCCTTCTTTTGTCGCCCATGAGCAATGGCCGAGTGCGATGCCGGCTGAAACCTTCGATGCGTTTCTGGCCGGCTGCAAGGCTGATCCGCGCATGACATTGAAGCGTTTCTCGCTGCTCTGCGCTCAGGGGGCCGAAGACCCGCGCGGATTGTCTCGGCTGTTGCTCGGTGGCGCCCCACACACTTCGGCCGAGGTGCTGATGAGCGGCCTGGAATTGCTCGCACAACTGGATACCCGTCAGGCTTTGCAAGCGTTCCGCGGCCCGCAACTGCATGTGTTCGCAGGTCTTGATGGGCTGGTTCCAGCCGAAGCGGCAAGCGACCTGCTGACATTGCTGCCGGATGTTGAAATTGGTCTGATCGAGCAGGCCAGTCACGCGTTTCTTCTGGAAGACCCTCACGGTGTGGCGGGGGCGATCCAGGCCTTTTTGCATGAGTCCGGTGATGACTGATTTATCCCTTCCCAACCTGCCCGGTGGTTTGCCCGACAAACGCCAGGTCGCGGCATCTTTTTCCCGTGCGGCGGCAAGCTACGACAGCGTGGCCGAATTGCAGCGCGACGTGGGCGGCGAATTGTCGAGTCGTTTGCCGGAGGACTTCGTGCCGGGTGTCTGGCTCGACCTGGGCTGCGGCACCGGGCATTTCAGTCGTGCATTGGGCGAGCGATTTCCTGCAAGTCACGGCCTGGCAATGGACATCGCCGAAGGCATGCTCAATCACGCCCGGCCGTTAGGTGGCGCAACGCATTTCATCGCAGGCGATGCCGAGCGGTTGCCATTGCAGGATTCGACCTGCGACCTGATCTTCTCCAGCCTGGCGGTGCAGTGGTGCGCGGACTTCGCTTCGGTGCTCAGTGAAGCCAATCGGGTGTTGAAACCAGGCGGAATTTTCGCGTTTGCTAGTCTGTGCGTAGGCACACTGTTCGAGCTGCGTGACAGCTGGCGACAGGTGGATGGCATGGTGCACGTCAACCGCTTCCGCGAGTTCGGGGTTTATCAACAGCTTTGCGCGGACAGTGGGTTGAGCGTCGCGAGTCTGCAAGTTCGACCGCACGTGTTGCATTACCCGGATGTGCGCAGCCTGACCCATGAATTGAAGGCGCTGGGTGCCCACAACTTGAACCCCGGTCGGCCGGGTGGTTTGACCGGCAGGGCGCGGATCCTCGGTTTGATCGAGGCTTATGAGCGGTTTCGTCAGGCCGAAGGATTGCCGGCGACTTATCAAGTGGTCTACGCCGTGTTGGAGAAACCCTTATGAGCGCAGCCTATTTCATCACCGGTACTGATACCGATGTCGGCAAGACCACCATTGCCGCCGCTTTGCTGTATGCCGCGCGCTCGGCCGGTTTGAGCACGGCGGCGGGCAAACCGGTCGCCTCAGGATGCGATGTGACACCCAAGGGCTTGCGCAATGCCGATGCGTTGGCGTTGCTGGCGGAGTGCTCAGTGCCTTTGACTTATGCTCAGGTCAACCCTATGGCGTTCGAACCGCCGATCGCGCCGCATCTGGCAGCGCGGGAGGCCGGCGTGGCATTGACGGTGCAATCACTGTTGACGCCGATGCGGGAGATCCTCGATATGCAGGCGGACTTCACCTTGATCGAAGGTGCTGGCGGCTGGCGAGTGCCTTTGGCGGATCAGGACAACCTGTCGGACCTGGCGATGGCGCTGGGTCTGCCGGTGATCCTGGTGGTGGGCGTGCGCCTGGGTTGCATCAACCATGCGCTGCTGACGGCTGAGGCGATCGCTCAGGACGGTTTGCAGTTGGCGGGGTGGGTGGCCAATATCATCGATCCGAAGACTTCGCGTCTGGAAGAAAACCTCGCGACACTCGCTGAGCGGATCCCGGCGCCGTGCCTGGGGCGTGTGCCGAAACTCAAGTTGGTGACGGCTGAAGCGGTGGCGGAGCATCTGCAACTGGATCTGCTGGACTGAGTTTTCTGACACGGGGTTTTAACTATGACAAGGCACTGTGCTATTAGGGTTTTTGTCGGGCCTTTTGGCAGTGGGTCTGGTTCAATGGCCGCTGTTGATCCTTTGTAGGACGAGTTCTGCCATGGAAATCTCAGGAAATACCGCTTTTTATCCCGGTCTGAGCACTATTCAGACAGGGCAGAACCGTGTGGATCAGGCCTCTGGCCAGATCGCCAACACGACGATCGAGCGTTCGGTGACCAGCCAGTCTTCCGACGCTCAGGTTGATCGTCTGCGTTCAGTGGATCGCAGTCAGCAGTCGGACCTGGCCAGTAATATGGTCGAGATGTCCCAAGGCAAATTTCAGGTTGAACTGGGTGTCAAAGTCGCCAAGGCATCCGACGAAATGCTCGGTACGCTGATTGATACCTACGCTTGAATCCTCGCTGAATCCGTACCCCCAACGCCGCGAATATTCGCGGCGTTTTTCTGCGTAAGTCCTTCTCGCTCAACTAATCTTTTCTGCACAGCGTTTGCTCAGGCGACGGAGGTGTTGCGTGGCTGTGGATCGGTCATTTGCCTCGGATGATGACGAACGGCAAAAGATCGGCGCTTGACAAGATTTAGGCGTAAACGTATGTTTCAAACAACTGTTTGACCGCCACAACAAATCAACGCGGTCGTTCATTCCCGGTTACATCAGCAGAGGTTTATCGCTATGCCTGACTACAAGGCCCCCTTGCGTGATATTCGCTTCGTTCGTGACGAACTGCTCGGCTACGAAGCGCACTATCAGAGCCTTCCAGCTTGCGCAGACGCAACTCCGGACATGGTTGATGCCATTCTCGAAGAAGGCGCCAAGTTTTGTGAGCAGGTACTGGCTCCGCTGAACCGCGTGGGTGACACCGAAGGCTGCACCTGGAGCGAGTCCGGCGTTAAAACCCCGACTGGTTTCAAAGAAGCCTACAAACAATTCGTCGAAGGCGGCTGGCCAAGCCTGGCCCACGACGTAGAGCACGGCGGCCAAGGCCTGCCGGAATCTCTGGGTCTGGCCGTCAGCGAAATGGTTGGCGAAGCCAACTGGTCGTGGGGCATGTACCCAGGCCTGTCCCATGGTGCGATGAACACCATTTCCGAGCACGGCACGCCTGAGCAACAAGAGGCTTACCTGACCAAGCTGGTTTCCGGCGAATGGACCGGCACCATGTGCCTGACCGAACCGCATTGCGGCACCGACCTGGGCATGCTGCGTACCAAGGCTGAACCTCAGGCCGACGGTTCCTACAAAGTCTCTGGCACCAAAATCTTCATCTCGGCCGGTGAACACGACATGGCCGACAACATCGTCCACATCGTGCTGGCACGTCTGCCGGATGCGCCGGCTGGCACCAAAGGCATTTCGCTGTTCATCGTTCCCAAGTTCATGCCGAACGAAGACGGTACGGTCGGCGCACGCAATGCTGTGACCTGTGGTTCCCTGGAACACAAGATGGGTATCCACGGTAACGCCACCTGCGTGATGAACTTCGACGCGGCCACCGGTTACCTGATCGGCCCGGCGAACAAAGGCCTGAACTGCATGTTCACCTTCATGAACACCGCACGTCTGGGTACCGCGCTGCAAGGCCTGGCTCACGCCGAGATCGGCTTCCAGGGCGGTCTGAAATACGCTCGTGATCGTCTGCAAATGCGCTCCCTGACTGGCCCGAAAGCGCCGGAAAAAGCCGCTGACCCGATCATCGTTCACCCTGACGTACGTCGCATGCTGTTGACCATGAAGGCGTTCGCCGAAGGCAACCGTGCGATGGTTTACTTCACCGCCAAGCAAGTCGACATCGTCAAGTACGGTGTGGACGAAGAAGAGAAGAAGAAGGCCGACGCATTGCTGGCGTTCATGACGCCGATCGCCAAAGCCTTCATGACTGAAGTCGGCTTCGAATCCGCCAACCACGGCGTGCAAATCTACGGCGGCCACGGTTTCATCGCCGAGTGGGGCATGGAGCAGAACGTTCGCGACAGCCGTATTTCGATGCTGTACGAAGGCACCACCGGTATCCAGGCACTCGATCTGCTGGGCCGTAAAGTGCTGATGACTCAAGGCGAGGCTCTGAAAAGCTTCACCAAGATCGTCCACAAGTTCTGCCAGACCAACGAAGGCAACGACGCAGTCAAAGAGTTCGTCGAGCCATTGGCTGCCCTGAACAAAGAGTGGGGCGAGTTGACCATGAAGGTCGGCATGGCGGCCATGAAGGATCGCGAAGAAGTCGGCGCGGCGTCGGTGGATTACCTGATGTACTCCGGTTACGCCTGCCTGGCTTACTTCTGGGCTGACATGGCGCGCCTGGCTGCCGAAAAACTGGCTGCCGGCACCACCGAAACGGCGTTCTACACCGCCAAGCTGCAGACTGCGCGCTTCTACTTCCAGCGCATCCTGCCGCGTACCCGCACTCACGTTGTGACCATGCTGTCGGGCGCCAACAACCTGATGGACATGAAAGAAGAAGACTTCGCGCTGGGTTACTAAGCCCCACGCTGTCGCTTCATAAAGCCGCTGCTTCCTCGGGAGCAGCGGCTTTTTTGTGCGCGATATCTACGGGTAAATATTTCCTGACTAAAACGCTAAGAAGAAAGTCTTTGCTGCCGTTAAAGAGGGTGGCGATATGACATGTCGCCCGAAGAGAAGGCACAATGCCATCTTTATTTGCCGGGTCGGAGCTTTCCCCTTGCCGCGTTCTTCCGCTGTACGTTTCAGCCATTTCCTGCCGTCATTACTGCTTTTGCTCGCGGGACTGGCGGCTGCGTACGTGAAGGATCTGAACGTTTTTTTCACCTCGCTGTTCAACGTACTGCCAACCCTGGTGTTGTTGCTCGGCGGTGCTTACTGCGCGGTTTACCGACGTCAGCGTGAGCTGTTTCTGATGGTCACGGTGTACATCGCCTACTTCCTGCTCGACACCCAGACCGACTATTACCGCGACAACGGCAAGGTTCGTGAAGACGCCGCGGTGGTCTTCCATCTGTGCTGCCTGTTGCTGCCGCTGCTATTTGGTGTGTTCGCCGCGTGGCAGGAGCGCACCCACCTGTTCCAGGACATGGTGGCGCGCTTCGCCGTGTTGCTGGCGTTCGGTAGCGTAGCGTTGGGACTGGAACAAAGTTACCCACAGGCGCTGTTGATGTGGCTGTCGGAGATCCGTTGGCCAGCGTTGCATGGCGCCTGGATGAGTCTGATCCAGCTGTCTTATCCCGTGTTCATCGCCTCGTTTGCGTTACTGGCCTGGCAATACTGGCGCAACCCGAGACCCTTGCATGCGGCCCAATTGGTGGGCCTGCTCGGGTTGTTCTGGATGTTGCCGAAAACTTTCATCTTGCCGTTTACCCTGAACATCATGTGCAGTCAGGTGATGTTGATGATTGCCGCAGCGGTCGCCCACGAGGCCTATCAAATGGCCTTCCGCGACGAGCTTACCGGCCTGCCGGGCCGTCGCGCCTTGAACGAGCGGATGCAGCGATTGGGGCGCAATTATGTGCTGGCGATGAGCGACGTCGATCACTTCAAGAAATTCAATGACACCCACGGCCACGATGTCGGCGATCAGGTACTGCGATTGGTCGCCAGCAAGCTGTCGAAAATCGGTGGCGGCGGTAGGGCGTATCGCTATGGCGGTGAGGAATTCGCCTTGGTATTCGCAGGCAAGACTCTCGAAGAGTGCATGCCGCACCTGGAAGTCATCCGCGAGTCCATCGCCACCTACAACATTCAACTGCGCAATCAGGACAGCCGTCCTCAGGACGACCAGCAAGGTCGTCAACGTCGCGCAGGCTCGGGCGCCTCAAGTGTGTCGGTCACCGTCAGCATTGGCGTGGCCGAACGACTGGAGCAGCGCACCCCCGAGAAAGTGCTCAAGTCCGCTGACGAGGCGCTCTACAGTGCCAAAGGTGCGGGGCGCAACTGTGTGGTGGCGTTCGGTCAAAACCGTCGTGGCGCGGTGCGCATGGACGCCGCTACTGATTGAGTGATGATGGCGCATTCAGCGTCTGGACTGTGATTGTGAGGCCGGGTGTGCGGCAGTAGGTTTGGGGAATCTGCTGCCGGAGAAATGACCATGCCTGAGTACAAAGCTCCCCTGCGCGACATGCGCTTTCTGATCGACCACGTCTTCGATTTTCACAGCAACTACGCCGCGCTGGGTGCCACTGATGCCAGCCCGGACATGGTCAATGCGATCCTCGAAGAAGGTGCGAAATTCTGTGAGAACGTTCTTGCACCGCTGAACCGCAGCGGCGACGAAGAAGGCTGCCATTTCGACAATGGCGTGGTGACTACGCCTACAGGCTTCAAGCAAGCCTTCGCACAATATGTGGAAGGCGGCTGGCACGGTCTGGCGGCTGATCCGGTTTACGGTGGCCAGGGGTTGCCGAGTTCGCTGGGGCTGGTCATTAGCGAAATGGTCGGCTCCAGCAACACCTCCTGGGGCATGTACCCCGGTCTGACCCACGGCGCGATGTCGGCAATCCACGCCCACGGCACCGAGGAACAGAAACAGACTTACCTGAGCAAGCTCACGGCCGGCCAATGGACCGGCACCATGTGCCTGACCGAAGCCCATTGCGGCACCGACCTGGGCATCATCAAAACCCGCGCCGTACCTGCGGCCGACGGCAGCTATGCGATTTCCGGCAGCAAGATCTTCATCTCCGCCGGCGAGCATGACATGAGTGAAAACATCATTCACCTGGTGCTGGCGAAACTGCCGGACGCCCCGGCCGGGACCAAGGGCATTTCCCTGTTCATCGTTCCTAAATTCCTACCCAACGACGAAGGTCAGGCGGGAGAGCGCAACGGTGTTTCCTGCGGCTCGATCGAACACAAAATGGGCATCAAGGCCTCGGCTACCTGCGTGCTGAACTTCGACGACGCCAAGGGCTTCTTGATCGGTGAGCCGAACAAGGGCCTGAACTGCATGTTCACCATGATGAACCATGCTCGGCTGGGCACCGGCATGCAGGGTTTGTGTCTGGGGGAGGCAAGCTTTCAAGGGGCGATCAAGTACGCCAATGATCGCTTGCAGATGCGCGCGCTGACCGGCCCGAAAGCGCCGGAAAAAGCCGCCGATCCGATCATCGTTCATCCTGATGTGCGCAGGATGTTACTGACCATGAAGGCCTTCAACGAAGGCAACCGGGCGCTGACTTATTTCACCGCGCAATTGCTCGACGTGGCGCACCTGAGCGCGGATGAAACGGCGCGTCAGGAGGCCGAAGACCTGCTGGCATTCCTCACGCCGATCTGCAAAGCCTTCATGACCGATACCGGGCTGGAAGTGACCAACCACGGCATGCAGGTGTTCGGTGGTCACGGTTTCATCCGCGAATGGGGCATGGAGCAGTTGGTACGCGACTGCCGGATTGCACCAATCTACGAAGGCACCAACGGCATTCAGGCGCTGGACTTGCTGGGCAGAAAAGTCCTCGGCAGCCAGGGGAAACTGCTGCGCGGGTTCACCAGAATCGTCCACAAGTTCTGTGCGGCAAACGCCGGACACCCGCAACTCGCCAGCTACGTGGCGCAGCTCGACGACCTGAATCAGCAGTGGGGAGAGGTGACCACCAAAGTCGGCATGGCGGCGATGAAAAATCCGGATGAAGTCGGCGCGGCGTCGGTGGATTACCTGATGTACAGCGGTTACATCATCCTCGGCTATCTGTGGCTGCGCATGGCGCTGGTCGCTCAGGCGCAGCTGGATTCGGGCAGCGGCGATGCCGATTACTGCCAGGCAAAACTGGCGACCAGCGAGTTTTACTTCAAGCGTTTGCTGCCACGCACGGCGGCTCACCGGGCGGCCATCGAGGCAGGCAGCGATTGTCTGATGAAGCTGCCAGCGGAGTTATTCGCACTATAGTGTTTCAAGCAGACGTAAAAGAGCCCGCCTAGTTGCGGGCTTCTTTAATGGTTCGCTTTCCGGTGACTAAAAATAACAAAACGGTCATGTGCTGACCCTATGTGTCGTAAAAGTTGTTGGGTTACACTCAAATTCAACGAAAGCACCACTCCTACGAATTACCCTGTTTAGATCTTGCGAGGTTTGCCATGGCTGACTACAAAGCGCCCCTGCGCGATATGCGCTTCGTCCTCAATGAAGTTTTCGAGGTCGCCAAACTCTGGGCCGAGCTGCCTGCGCTGGCCGAGACTGTCGATGCTGAAACGGTCGAAGCCATTCTTGAAGAAGCCGGCAAGGTCACCAGCAAAAGCATCGCGCCCCTGAGCCGTGCGGCTGACGAAGAAGGTTGCCATTGGGCGGACGGTGCCGTCACCACGCCGGCAGGTTTCCCACAGGCTTATCAGACTTACGCTGAAGGCGGTTGGGTCGGTGTCGGCGGCGATCCGACCTACGGCGGCATGGGCATGCCCAAGGCCGTTTCGGCGCAAGTCGAAGAAATGGTCAACTCCGCCAGCCTGTCGTTCGGCCTGTACCCGATGCTGACCGCGGGCGCCTGCCTGTCGATCAACGCCCACGCCAGCGAAGAATTGAAAGCCGCGTACCTGCCGAACATGTACGCCGGGGTCTGGGCCGGTTCCATGTGCCTGACCGAGCCACACGCCGGTACGGACCTGGGCATCATCCGCACCAAAGCCGAGCCTCAGGCCGACGGGTCCTACAAAGTCAGCGGCACCAAGATCTTCATCACCGGCGGTGAGCACGACCTGACCGAGAACATCATTCACCTGGTATTGGCCAAACTGCCGGACGCACCGGCGGGGCCGAAAGGTATTTCGCTGTTCCTGGTGCCGAAGTTCATGGTCAATGCCGATGGCACCCTGGGCGCGCGCAACCCGGCGACCTGCGGTTCGATCGAACACAAGATGGGCATCCAGGCCTCTGCGACCTGCGTGATGAACTTCGATGAGGCCGTGGGTTATCTGGTCGGCGAGCCAAACAAAGGTCTGGCCGCGATGTTCACCATGATGAACTACGAGCGTCTGGGCGTCGGTATCCAGGGCCTGGCCTCTGGTGAGCGCTCCTACCAGAACGCCGTCGAATACGCCCGCGACCGCCTGCAAAGCCGTTCGCCGACCGGTGCGCAGAACAAGGACAAGGTCGCTGACCCGATCATCGTCCACCCGGACGTGCGTCGCATGTTGCTGACCATGAAAGCCTCGAACGAAGGCGGTCGTGCCTTTTCGACTTACGTGGCCATGCAACTGGATACCGCCAAGTTCAGCGAAGACGCCATCACCCGCAAACGCGCGGAAGATTTGGTGGCCTTGCTGACCCCGGTAGCCAAGGCGTTCCTGACCGACCTGGGTCTGGAAACCACCATTCACGGCCAGCAGGTTTTCGGCGGCCACGGTTACATCCGTGAGTGGGGCCAGGAGCAACTGGTGCGCGACGTGCGCATCACACAGATCTACGAAGGCACTAACGGCATTCAGGCGCTGGACCTGGTAGGCCGCAAGATCGTTGGCACCGGCGGCGCGTTCTACAATCTGTTTGCCGACGAGATCCGTCATTTCACTGCGACCGCCAGCGCTGACTTGGTGGAGTTCACCAAACCGCTGAACGATGCGGTGACCACCCTCGACGAACTGACCGCCTGGTTGCTGGATCGGGCGAAAAACAACCCGAACGAAATCGGCGCTGCCTCGGTCGAGTACCTGCAAGCATTTGGTTACGTGGCGTATGCGTACATGTGGGCACTGATGGCCAAGGCCGCTTTTGGCAAAGAAGCGCAGGACGATTTCTACGCGAGCAAGATGGGCACGGCGCGCTTCTATTTCGCACGTCTGCTGCCGCGTATTCACTCGTTGAGCGCGTCGGTGAAGGCTGGCAGCGAATCACTATTTCTGCTGGACGCAGGGCAGTTCTGACAATGTAACGTCATGTAAGCATTCTCTTACATGACGTGCTGCTTTTCTCCCATAGATGCAGATTGGATCCACGGCTAATCTACTTCACATGGACGTCGCGCAGGAAGCGCAAAGCAACAACACGGACACGTAGGATTCTGCCAGGACGGCGGAGTGAAATGGATGTCAGGGAAACAGTCTGCAAAGCCCCGCTTCGGCGGGGTTTTCTTTTGCCTGCAGAAAAGTGCTCAGCTCATCTCATCCAGTGTTGCCGGGCTGATCAAGCGCCCCTCCGAGCCATTCATCACTTCTTCCAGCAACGTACGCAACAAGGTCAGCGAGGCCTGTTGCCGCTGCACATCCCGACACACCAAGCCAACTTTCAGCGGCACCCGCGGCTCGCTCAGTGGTTTCCACAACAGCTCCTTGTTGCTGTGTGCCTGTTGTGAGCGTCCGGGCAGCACCGTCGCCAGTCGTGTGTGCGGCAAACTGTCTAGAATCCCCGCCATGTTGTTCAGTTCTGCCTGTACTTGCGGGCGTCGTCCCAGATTGGCCAATTGGGCTTGCCAGATCTGCCGCACTTGAAACTCTTCACCCAGCAGCAACATCGGCAATTCGGCAGCCTGACTCATCGAGACTTTCTTGAATTCGCGCAACGGGTGATCAGCCGGGATCACCAGGGTCAGCTCGTCTTCGTACAGCATCACGCCGTGCAGCCCCGGCTGACGAGGCGGCAGATAGCTGATGCCGATGTCCAGCGAGCCGTTGAGCAAGCGTCGCTCGACTTCCAGCCCCGTCAATTCATAGATTTGCACCACCAAATGCGGCTGCGCCTTGCGCACGCGTTCGAGCATCTGCGGCACCAGGCTGCTATGGACGGTCTGCAATACACCGATAGCCAGCGTGCGCAGTGCCTGGCCCTTGAAGTTGCCCAAGGCTTCACGTGCCCGCTGCAATCCATCCAGCAAAGGCAGGGCATGGTTGTACAACGTATGGGCAGCCAGGGTGGGCAGCAGGCGTTTGCTGCTGCGTTCGAACAAGCTTACATCGAGGTTTTGCTCGAGGTGGCGGATCTGCTGGGACAGTGCCGGTTGGGAGATTGAAAGCCGCTCGGCAGCCCGGCCCACATGACCTTCTTCGTAGACCGCGACGAAATAACGCAGTTGCTTGAAATCCATAAGGTGTGCTTATCGAAAATGCTGGGAAATCGAAATGGCTCAAGGCCTCGCGTAAGCCTAGTCTAACCGCATTCACAAGGCTTACAGGGCCACAGAGCGCGATGAATACCGTTTGCTTCGATGGTGTTTACATAGGCACGGCAAAAAACCTCGCACGAGGTTCGATCAGATGAATTTGTTCAGCTTGCGGCGCAATCCCCCGAGTCTTGATGACTTGGCCGTGGACGCCTCCTTGCCGTCCAAAGACGACAATCTTTCCAGCGAGTGCCTGATGCCCAGTGTCGAGCGACCGAAACAGATATTCGTGCGCGGCCAGGGCTCATGGTTGTGGGACAGCGATGACCGCGCGTATCTGGATTTCTCTCAGGGTGGCGGGGCCAATAGCCTCGGACACAGCCCTTCGGTACTGGTCAACGCCATTTCGGCGCAGGCTCAGTCGCTGATCAACCCCGGCTTCGGCCTGCATAACCGCGGCATGCTCAATCTTGCTGAGCGACTGTGTTCCAGCACCGGCAGTGATCAGGCGTACCTGCTCAACAGTGGCAGCGAAGCCTGTGAAGCGGCGATCAAACTGGCGCGCAAATGGGGCCAGCGGCATCGCGGCGGGGCTTCGCGGATCATCGTTGCCAACAACGGCTGCCATGGTCGTAGTCTGGGGACGCTGTCGGCGTCGGACAGTTCAAATCTGCCTAACCGATTCGAGCCGCTGCTTCCGGGCTTCAGTCACGTGCCGTTCAATGATCTTGCGGCCTTGCATGCAGCCGTCGATGCCCGGACCGTGGCGGTCATGCTCGAACCGATCCAGAGCGAAGCCGGGGTGATACCGGCCACGGAGCATTACCTCAAAGGTGTTGAGCGCCTGTGCCGTGAGCTAGGGATTCTGCTGATCTTCGACGAAGTGCAAACCGGCATCGGTCGTTGCGGCACTTTACTTGCCGAGCAATCCTACGGCGTGCGGGCAGATATCGTCGTTCTTGGCAAAGGGCTGGGCGGTGGCGTGCCATTGGCAGCGTTGTTGGCGCGAGGCAAAGCCTGCTGTTTCGACATCGGCGAAGTGACAGGCACTCATCATGGCAATGCACTGATGACGGCGGCCGGTCTTGCCGTCCTCGACAGCGTGCAGGACAAAGGGTTTCTCGAGCATGTCGGGGAAATCGGCCAGCACCTGAGTGAAGGTCTGCAGCGTTTATCCCGTCGCTATGGTCACGGCGAGTTACGCGGGCAAGGGCTTCTCTGGGGTCTTGCCTTGTCCGACGAATCGGCTGACGCCGTCGTCAAGGCGGCGTTGTACGAAGGCCTGCTGCTCAACGCTCCGCAGCCCGATTGCTTGCGCTTCACCCCAGCCCTGACCGTCAGCATAGCCAACATCGACGAAATGCTCCTGCGTCTGGCCCGCGCCTTCTCCCGCGTGCGCACTGCGCAACTGCAATGCCGCAAAGGGATTGCCGTCTGATCAGACCTTTCCTACACGAATTCCCGAACCGTCTCGCGGTATAACGCATCGCCCCATGCCTGATTCTTTTGGTGTGGGGCGTTTTTTTGTCTCTGCGTTTTGCCAAATGCCATTCAGTGCTTGAGTGGTAGTGGGAACAATGGCTTTTTAGAGCGTATCGGCAAGGAGTGTCGGTGCCAGCGAAACAATATTGTTGTGGAACTGGCTTTGAGTTCTATACCACTGGGTGGTATGTTTTGGAAGGGAAGCCGATGTCACCAAGGTTATTCAAAACGAAACGTTTTTCGATGCAAGTTGGGAAGGCCTGGATCGATGATGACGAGCTTCGTGAAGCATTCACCGAAATGCTCAACGGCCAGGGGGACAATCTCGGCGGTGGGGTCTGGAAAAAACGGTTGAATGCCAATCGTCATCGGTCGATTGTTTTGGCCAAAGGTGGCCATTACTGGATCTATCAGTTTCTGTATGCCAAGAAAGACCAGCGCAATATCAGTCCGAGGCAGTTGACCGACTTGCGCGAGTTAGCCAAGACGTATGGAGGGCTGACCGAGATGGAAATCCAGCGCTTGCTGGATATGAAGGAGTTTGTGGAGATACCTCATGAGTAAAAAATTCAAAAGTGAAATTTCGGAATCGATACACGAGTCAGCCAGTGCCTTGTTTGCCATCGGTGCAATCAGCAAAGCAACCATGCGCAAATTCGATGAGTCATGTCTTGCAACAGTTCCAGATGCGATCCCCGCTGAGCAGATCAAAGCGTTACGCGAACGCAACAACGTAAGCCAGCCAGTATTCGCGCGTTATCTGAACACCAGTGCCTCGACGGTTAAACAATGGGAAGCGGGAGACAAGCACCCCAGCGGCATGGCGCTGAAGTTGCTGAGCATCGTGCAGAAACATGGACTTGAGATACTGGCCTGAAGAACCGCACTGAACCCTGACGAACGGCAAAGGTCGATTAGCTGTAGGCTTACGCGAGCCAACTTTAATCAGGAGCTGACCCATGGACTTTATTCGTATCATCATCGCCATTCTGTTGCCGCCACTGGGTGTGTTTCTGCAAGTCGGTTTCGCCGGGGCGTTCTGGCTGAATATTCTGCTGACGCTTTGCGGTTATATTCCCGGGATCGTGCATGCGGTGTACATCATCGCCAAGCGCTGAGTTTCGCGGCGCCCGTTAGATCGCTTTCGCGAGCAGGCTCGCTCCCACAATGGATCTTTGGTGTACAGAAATCCCTGTGGGAGCGGCGGTGCGACCATTCGACTTGCTCGCGAAGGGAGCACCGCAATTTCCGCACTCAGTGCGATCTTCAGTCCGCCAACGCCATCACCCTTCGATAAAACAACCACTCCTGCTCCAGCGCATGGGCCTGATTGCCGGCCTTGCGAAAGCCATGGCGTTCGTCGTCGTAGTAGTGCGCTTCAACCAGAATGCCTTTGTCCTGCAACGCCGTGACCATGTCGCGGGTCTGTTGCGGCACCACCACGGCGTCCAGTTCACCCTGAAAGAAAATAACCGGAACACTGATGTTGCCCGCGTGCAGCAACGGCGTTCGAGCAGCGTAGCGTTCGGCATCCTGCACCGGGTCGCCGATCAGCCAATCCAGATAGTCGCCTTCGAACTTGTGAGTCGTCCGGCCCAGCGCCACAGGATCACTGACGCCATACAGGCTGGCGCCGGCGCGGAAGACTGTGTGAAAGGCCAGGGCACACAGCGTGGTGTAGCCGCCGGCACTGCCACCGCGAATAAATGCCTTGTTGCCGTCGATCAGCCCGCGTTCGGCAAGTTGAGTGACGACTGCGCAGGCATCCTCCACGTCCACTTCGCCCCAGCTCAAATGCAGCGCTTGTCGATAAGCCCGACCGTAGCCACTGCTGCCGCGGTAGTTGAGGTCGGCCACGGCGAAACCGCGTTGCGCCCAGTACTGAATCCGCGGATCGAGCATCGGGTAGCAGGCCGACGTCGGGCCGCCGTGGATGAACACCACCAGAGGCGGCTTCGCATCATCGGTCATCGCGGGATAGAAGAAGCCGTGGGCCTCGCCCGAACCGCTCGGGTAGCGCAGGGTTTGCGGCAGGCTGATCTGCTCGGCGGGCAACGGTGCAATACCGCCCGCCAGTGTTTTGACCTGGCGGGTCTGGCGGTCGATGGCAATGACTGCCGACGAACTGACTGGCGAAGCGGCGATGCAGTAAATGAACTGCTCATCCAGTGCGAGAGCGCGGAAGCGGCTGTAATCGCCCGTGAAATCCTCACCGGCATCACCACAAAGCCCCAGTTTGCCAAAGCCGTCTTCAGTCCAGCTCGCCAGATAGCGGCCTTCGCTTAGCGGCAACCAGGTGCAGCCACCCAACTGCCACGGTGCTGGCCCATGATCCGCAGGGGCACTCGGCAGCGGGCTCAGACCGTCTGCCGATTCCACCCAAGGCTGCCAGTAGCCGGCGCGATCAGTCAGGCAAAACAGGCGGCCGTTTGCATCGAACCTCGGTTGTTGCAGCGATTCCTCCGCGTCTTCGCCCGCCACGCAACGCGGCAGAGCAAAGCGGCCATCGTCCTGGCGTTCGGCAACCATCAGGCGAGTCGCGGTCCAAGGCTGGTCCGGGCGGCTCCACTCGATCCATGCCAGTCGTTGCGCGTCGGGACTCAACGTCGGCGCGGCATAGAAATCGGCGCCTTCGGCCAGCAGATGACGTGCGCCGTCAGCCACATCGATAGCCACCAGACGATGCCGGTCGCGGTTTTCTTCAACCGCCAATACCTGCCCGTCAGCGAACTGCAGATCGCCATATCGGCATTCGCCTGAGCTCAGTAATTCGGGTGTCTCACCGGTCAGCGACTGTCGATACAGCTGTTGGTCCGCCTCGTTGACGAACACGATCCCGTCATCGGTCAGACAGAACGCGCCGCCGCCGTATTCGTACACGCGACTGCGCACACTGAAGCCCGCTGGTGTCAGGCAATTCGCCTGGCCGTCACGCCAATGCCAGATCCGGCAGGCGGCGTCCTCGGGCCGGTACTCGTTCCAGAACAAGCCATGCGGGCCGACCTGCAACTCGGCGAAGTCGATGCCGGCCGCAACAGCCTTGGCAGCGCTGAAGGGCTCAGCTTTTAGCGATGAGTCGTGAATTTCGTTCATTGCGAAAGGCCAGTTGTTCAATGGTCTGGGTCGCGTGCTCGGCTTCTTCGCGAGCCTTGAGGATCACGCCGTGATGGTCCGATTTGCTGCACACCGGGTCGGCGTTGCTCGCGTCCCCCGTGAGCATGAAGGCCTGGCAGCGACAGCCGCCGAAGTCTTTTTCTTTCTCGTCGCAGGAACGGCACGGCTCGGGCATCCAGTCGTAACCGCGAAAGCGATTGAAGCCGAACGAGTCGTACCAGATGTGCTGCATGCTGTGGTCGCGCACGTTAGGAAATTGCACCGGCATCTGTCGGGCGCCATGACAGGGCAAGGCGGTTCCGTCCGGTGTGACCGTCAGAAAAATACTGCCCCAGCCATTCATGCAGGCTTTCGGACGTTCTTCGTAATAGTCAGGCGTGACGAAAATTAGCTTGCACGGATGCCCTTCGGCTTCGAGTTTGGCGCGGTATTCGTTGGTGATGCGTTCGGCGCGGACCAGTTGTTCCTTGGTCGGCAACAGACCGACCCGGTTGAGCTGCGCCCAGCCGTAGAACTGGCACGTGGCGAGTTCCACAAAGTCCGCCTCAAGGGCGATGCACAGCTCGATGATCCGGTCGATCTTGTCGATGTTGTGCCGATGGGTCACGAAGTTCAGCACCATCGGATAACCGTGGGCTTTCACTGCGCGAGCCATTTCCAGCTTCTGGGCGAAGGCCTTTTTCGAGCCCGCCAGCAAGTTATTCACCTGCTCGTCGCTGGCCTGAAAGCTGATCTGAATATGGTCCAGGCCGGCCTTTTTGAAGTCGCTGATTTTCTGCTCGGTCAGGCCGATGCCGGAGGTGATCAGGTTGGTGTAGAACCCCAGCTTGCGCGCCTCGGCAATCAGCTCGGCAAGGTCCTGGCGCACCAGCGGTTCACCGCCGGAAAAGCCCAACTGCGCCGCACCCATTTCCCGCGCCTCGCGGAACACCTTGATCCACTGTTCGGTGCTCAGTTCCTTGCCTTGCTCGGCGAAGTCCAGCGGATTGGAGCAGTACGGGCATTGCAATGGGCAGCGATACGTCAGTTCGGCCAGCAGCCACAGCGGCAGGCCGATTTCCGGTTTGGGCGGTAACTTGTCTGACGCGGATTCAGGCAAGTTCGATCCAGTGCTGAGCACGGGCAACCTCCATGAATTGTTCGATGTCGTCACCGAGCTCGGGCACGCCGGGGAACTGCGCGTCCAGTTCGGCGATGATTGCCGCGACGTCTCGCTCGCCGTCGATCAAACCGCCGATCAGCGCGGCACTTTCGTTGAGTTTGATCATGCCTTCCGGGTAGAGCAGCACATGACCTTTCTGCGCCGGTTCGTACTGGAAGCGGTAGCCGGGACGCCAGGTCGGGGTCTTGCTGCGATCAAAACTCATAAGGTGATTCCTTTATGCCAGACCCGTTGCTCGGTCACGCTGTGATACGGCGGGCGTTTCAGTTCGTAGGCCATGCTCATGGCATCGAGCATGCTCCAAAGAATGTCCAGTTTGAACTGGAGAATTTCCAGCATGCGCTCTTGGCCGGCCCGCGTCGTGTAGTGCTGCAAAGTGATCGCCAAGCCGTGTTCCACGTCGCGGCGCGCCTGGCCCAGGCGGGTGCGGAAATACTCGTAGCCCGCCGGGTCGATCCACGGGTAATGCTGCGGCCAGCTGTCCAGGCGCGACTGATGGATTTGCGGCGCAAACAGTTCGGTCAGCGAGCTGCTGGCGGCTTCCTGCCAACTGGCCCGGCGGGCGAAGTTGACGTAGGCGTCGACGGCAAAACGTACGCCGGGCAGTACCAATTCCTGCGAGCGTAGCTGATCGGGGTCGAGGCCGACGGCCTGTCCAAGGCGCAGCCAGGCTTCGATGCCGCCGTCTTCGCCGGGGGCACCGTCATGGTCGATCAGGCGCTGAATCCACTCACGACGAATCTCGCGGTCCGGGCAGTTGGCGAGGATCGCGGCGTCCTTGAGCGGGATGTTCACTTGATAATAAAAGCGGTTGGCGACCCAGCCCTGGATCTGCTCGCGCGATGCCCGGCCTTCGTACATCGCCACGTGGTACGGGTGATGGATGTGGTAGTAAGCGCCCTTGGCGCGCAGGGCCGCTTCGAACTCGGCGGGGGACAGTGCGGTGTCAGTCATTTCGGTTCTCCGGGTACGACCGGTGGATTCTTTGGTGTCGGGTCGGGCCTTATCGCCAGCAGGCTGGCTCCCACATTGGAATGCTATCAACTGGGAGCCAGCCTGCTGGCGATAGACCGCGCAGCGGTCTGTATGCCCTACAGCACAATACTCATGCCGTCATACGCCACTTCAACATCGCGCCGAGCCAGTTCTGCACGCTCCGGTGAATCCTCATCGAGAATCGGGTTGGTGTTGTTGATGTGGATAAGCACTTTGCGCTGGTTAGGCAGCTGTTCCAGCACTTCCAGCATGCCGCCGGGGCCGTTCTGCGCCAGATGGCCCATTTCCCGGCCGGTGCGGGTGCCGACGCCACGGCGCTGCATTTCGTCGTCATCCCACATCGTGCCGTCCACCAGCAGGCAATCGCTGCCGGCCATGATTTCCAGCAGCGGTGCGTCGACCTTGCCCAAGCCCGGCGCGTAGAACAGTTTGCCGCCGGTGTTGAGGTCTTCAACGATCAGGCCGATGTTGTCGCCGGGGTGCGGGTCGAAGCGGTGCGGCGAGTACGGCGGCGCGGCGCTGCGCAGCGGCAACGGGGTGAAGCGCAGGCTGGGGCAGGCCGGGATGGTGAAACTGCGGTCGAGCTCGATCGGGTTCCAAGTCAGCCCGCCGTTCCAGTGGGTCAGCATGGTGAACAGTGGAAAACCGGTGCTCAGGTCTTCGTGGACCATGTCGGTGCACCAGACTTCGTGCGGGCAACCTTCGCGCAGGCTGAGCAGGCCAGTGGTGTGGTCGATCTGGCTGTCCATCAGGATGATCGCGTTGATGCCGGTATCGCGCAGGGCGCGGCCCGGTTGCATCGGGGCAAAGCTCTGGAGCTGGGCGCGGATGTCCGGCGATGCGTTGCACAGCACCCAGTTCACGCCGTTATCGGAAATGGCGATGGACGACTGGGTCCGCGCCTTGGCGTTCAGGCTGCCATCGCGAAAGCCGGCGCAGTTCACGCAGTTGCAGTTCCACTGAGGGAAACCACCGCCGGCGGCGGAACCTAGAATCTGGACAAACATGGCCGCTCCATCATTTTGAAAACTGAAAATAAAAACGCCTCGGCGAGCCGAGGCGTTGCACTGCGCTACAAAAAGATTAGCGGCTGGCGAAGTACATGGTGACTTCAAAGCCGATACGCAGGTCGGTGTAAGCAGGTTTGGACCAGGACATAAAAGCGCTCCTT
Source organism: Pseudomonas sp. ES4 (assembly GCF_050586665.1). NCBI lineage: Bacteria > Pseudomonadati > Pseudomonadota > Gammaproteobacteria > Pseudomonadales > Pseudomonadaceae > Pseudomonas > Pseudomonas sp. ES4. The sequence continues at coordinate 121,226 of NZ_JBOBDO010000012.1, forward strand.
CGGGTGATGGGACAGTTGAGATCTATACATATAGTCCACCTCCAGCCGGAGATGTTCAGATAGTTAGGTGGCTATGTTACTCAAAATTACAGGGCGATTGGCCGCGAATCTTTGAGAAAGCTAATTGCAGCCTCGGTAATGATCATTTTGCCGCTTGCCAAGGTGCAGCCGGGCACGGCCCGCTGGACAGACAGCGCCAACCGCCTTCAGCCTGATTCAGTCGTTGTGCTGCGGCCAGTAACGTTTCGCGGTCGATCATCAGAATCGTCTGAGGTAGAAGCTCCAGATAATCCGACGAGTGGCCGGCCAGTTTGCCCTGCCAGAGCAGTTCGGCGGCCTGCGCATTGGGCAACGCTGCGCGATCGAATTGATCGGCCAGTGCCTGGCGCTGGTCGAGGAAGGTTTCGTCATCGATGGCTTCGATCATCCCCGCCAAACCGCTCAGGAAGTGTTCGATGTGTTCCAGCAGATCCAGAGGGGCAACGCTGGGTGATTGCACGCCGAACAGCAGCCCGGTCTGCCCATGGATCTGCCGCAGGGCGCTGAACACCGCATAACCGAGCTGCAGGTCTACCCGCAGGCGTTGGTAAAACGGCGTCTGGTAGACGTGAGCCAGCAAGCGCCAGGCGGCTTCGTCAGCGATGTTTGCCGTTGCGGTCGGACAGAAGAGCAGCAGCGCATGTTCGCTGGAGCCGGTATCGACCGCGCTCCACAGATGCTGCGCGTTTATCGGCGAGGGCGGTGTCAGTTGATTGTCCGCAGTGCCGGGCACACGACTCAAAGCAAAGCCCATCGCTGCCTGTGTCTGGGCGGACAGCCCGGTCGCCAGGCCATCCCAGCGTGCGCTCGACCAAAGCTGCATCAAATCGTCCGAGTCAGCGCTGCGCTCAAGGCAGTGATCAGGCAGCGCTTTAAGCAACTGTCGAATCGGCATCAACGCAATGCTAGGCGGCTCTTCTTGCGAGAAACCGGCATCGGCTGTTGTCAGTTCTTTCAGCGCGTGTTCTAGGACGCTTGGCATCGGCTCCTGTAGCCCGGTCATTTTCAGCAGCCATTCATTGCCCGATGCGTTGAAGGAAAAATCGACACCTGCCTGACGAGCGTCTTCACGCAATGGCTGAAGGCGCTTTTCCAGGTTTGCCTGGAGGCTGCTGCGAGGTGCCGAGTCCAGACGCCAGCGCAGGTAAACGGCACCTTCGGCACTGTTATCCGGCAACGCCTGACTGAACTGCATGGGCGAACGTTCACGGCGACCGCGCGAGCGATCCTGGGCAAAGGTCCGCAAGCCTCGGTGTTTGCTGGTCTGGCCGCGGATCAGTCCGGCACTTGGGGCCGCAGCCTCGGCGCGTAAAAACGGATTTTGGGTTGGCAGTTGCCATTGGCCGGTGAAGTTATTCACAGCGCCGATTTGTTTCAGGACGTCCTTGAGGGCAGCAACACCCGATTCGGATAACTCGGCTTCACGCTGTTCGCTGTCCAGTCGGGCCAGTTGCAGGGCGCCGCTGACTTGCTGCTGACGTTGCAGCAAGGCAGCGTATTCTTCGCGCAACCCGGCCCAGGGTTGCTGTGAGGCAAAGAACCCAAGCCAATCCAGCAGCTGTTCGCGGATCCCGTCGGGCGTCGCGTTGGCCGGCAATGTGAATTCGACGTGCAACACAGCCTGGCTGGCGAACTGATACAACGGTGCAGCTTTCAGGCTGTCAGCCAGCCCGTGCTCGCGCAATTGCGCTAGCAGGCCACCGGGTTTCGCGGCGTTCAGCCAGTGACACAGGAACGCCAGCGCCTCGGACGATGAATAGGGCAATGCTTCGAAGGCAAACAGCAGATCCAGTCGACGCGCTCCAGCCTGTTGATAACTTTTGTCCGAAGAATCCATCAGCGATGGAGGCGCCTGTTGCGGGACCTTTTCCCCTCCGGGAATAGCAGCGCTAAAGCGCTGAGCCATCGCCCTCAATTCATCGAGACTCTGCGGCCCGGTCAGGCTCAAAGTCATCTGCCCAGTCTGATAAAACCGCTGATAAAAATCCTGCAAGGCTTGCTGGAACTCAGGTTGCGGCACCGGCAGGCTGTAGCGGTTACCAGCATGAAACGCCCGCAACGGATGCGCCGCTGAAAGACCGTCGAACAGCGCGAATTGCTGCTGAGCGGTCGTATCTCGAGACCAAGCGACAAATTCAGCATGCAGCACTTCCCGTTCCCGCCGCTGATCGTCCGGATTCATACGTGGATGAGCGAGCATGTCCGACAGGCGCTCCAGCCCTCCGCTAAACGACTGCGGCGGTAACTCGAAAAAGTAGTCCGTGGTGCGTTCACTGGTCCGCGCATTCACCTGACCACCATGGCCCTGGACGTAGGCCATCAGTGCCTGGCTCGCAGGAAAGCGCTCTGTACCGAGAAACAGCAGGTGTTCGAGGAAGTGCGCCAGCCCGGGCCATGCCAGCGGCACGTCATGGCTGCCCGCCGCGACGCGCAACGCTGCTGCACTGCGCTTCAAATCGGGAGCATGACGCAGCGTCACCCGCAGACCGTTGGCCAGGGTTTCAGTGTGAGGGCGAGGGTGATTCAGCGCAGGCATGAGCACTTCCAGAGCAGAGAAGCGCTAATGCTAGCGGATTACAGAGGCTCAGCGCTTGTTAAGGTCGTCGTAAAGCTCGGGGCGACGATCGAGGAAGTAGCGATTGGCGGCGCGGGAGTCGACCATCAACTGACGATCCAGCTCACCGACAATCAGTGCTTCATCGAGCCCGGCCTGGGCGATGCGGCTGCCATCCGGCGCAGCAATGCTGCTCTGGCCGCAATACTGGATCTCGCCTTCGTTGCCGCAATAGTTGGCGTAAGCCACATAGCACTGGTTTTCGAAAGCCCGGGCGCGGACGGTGACGTCGGCGATGAAGTCGTAGGGAATCATGTTCGCTGTCGGCACAAGGATCAGCTCGGCGCCAGCCAGGGCCAGGCGTCGGGCGTTTTCCGGGAACTCCAGGTCGTAGCAGATCAGGAAACCGAGCTTCCAGCCGTTGAGTTCAACCAGCGGAAACTCATCCGGCCCGGCGCTGAACATCGAATGATCGAGGTCGCCGAACAGGTGAGTCTTGCGGTAGTTGCACAGGCGTTCGCCATTGGCGTCGATCAACTGCACGGCGTTGTAGATCTGCCCGTCCTCGGTGCGCTCGGGATAACCATACAAAATGGCGATCCCGGCCGTCTTGGCGATGCGCGCGATTTGCTGCGCCGACTCACCGTTGTGCACCTCTGCCAGCACGTTGACGGCATCGAGGCCGATGTTGTAACCGGTCAAAAACATCTCCGGCAGCACCAGCAAGTCTGCGCCCTTGGCCTCCAGCGCCAATTGATGCAGACGTTGCAGGTTGCCTGCGACATCCAGGGGCAGCGGTGGACATTGGTAAAGGGCTACGCGCATTTCGGATTCCTCTTACTCGGGCAGGGCGATCGGACCGATCTCGTTGAACACATCTCCTGGACCCGGGTTCTCGGCGTGAGTTTCACCGCCGAAGTGTTTCATGATGCCCCACACCGCATTAAGCGAGGTCTGTACCGCGCCTTCGACCCAGGCAGGCGTCCACGAAACGTCGTCGCCGGCGATGAAAATCCCGCGCTGCTCGGCCGGCATGTCGTCCTGCATGAAGTGCGCGTACATGCGCTGGTTGTAGCGATAGTGGCCGGGCAGGGCGCCTTTGAAAGCCCCGAGGAAATGCGGGTCGGCTTCCCAGGACACGGTGATCGGATCGCCGATGATCCGCGCGGCGATGTCTACTTTCGGGTAGATCTTTTTCAACGCATCCAGCGCCAGTTTCACGCGTTTTTCCACCGGTTGCGGGAGCATTTTCAGCGCATCGCTCATCCACGAATAGGACAGGCAAATCACCCCCGGCTTGTCGTCGCCGTTGTCGAACAGATAAGTGCCACGGGTCAGACGATCGGTGAGGGTCATGCTCATCAAGTCGCGGCCGGTTTCCGGGTCCTTGTCCTTCCAGAATGGCCGGTCGACCATCACGAAGGTTTTCGACGATTGCATGTAGCGAGTGCGGTCCAGCGCCATCCACATCTTTTGCGAGAACAGGGTTTCGTCGCATTCGATCTGGGTGGTCAGCAGCCAGCTCTGGCACGTGGTCAGCACCGCTGCGTATTCGCGGGTGTCGCCCCAGTTGTCGGTGACGGCAAAGCGCCCGTCTGCCGCGTGGGCAATTTTCTTCACGCCGGTACGCGGTGCGCCGTTGTGCAGGGAGCTGAGGCTGGTGCCTTCCGGCCAGTGCACGCAACGTTCCGGCACATGACGCCAGATCCCCAATGGCACTTGTTCCACACCGCCGACCACCAAATGCTGGTGATCGTCGCAGTTGGTCATGACCACGCGGAAGATTTCCAGCATCGAATTCGGGAAGTCCGAGTCCCAGCCGCCGGTACCGAAACCGACCTGACCAAACACTTCGCGGTGATGGAACGAGAGTTTGGCGAAGGCTTTTGAGGTGGCCACGAAGTCGTAGAACGTGCGGTCGTCCCACAGCGGAACGAGGGTGTTCCACAGTTCTTTCAGGCGCGGCACATCACGGTCGCGGATCGCTTGCTGGATGTCAGAGAACTGCGAACCGGCTTCCAGCGCATCGGCCCAGGCGTCGGCGACTTCCTGGAACAGCGCAGGAAGATCCGCCAGTTTCTGTGCGTAATGGGTCTGACCTTCGAGGTCGATCACCGTGCTGCCCGAAGCAGGGGTCAGCGGGTTCGGGAAAGGTTTGGTTTCGAGGCCAAGCTTGTCGACGTAGTGATAAAACGCGGTGGACGATACCGGGAAACGCATGCCGCCGAGCTCGGCGATGATGCCTTCGGCGCCGTTGAATGCCTGCGAGCGCAGACGGCCGCCCATTTTCGAGGCTTCGTAGACGACGGGTTTCAGGCCCAGTTTCATCAATTCGTAGGCCGCCACCAGACCGGCGATGCCGGCACCGACGATCGCAACCTCGGCGCCATGGTTGTGCACAGGGATGCTACCCAGGCCGGCCGGATGCTCGATCCAGTCATCGAAACCGAAAGGAAAGTCCGGACCGAAAATGGTGACTGGTTTTTTACCGTCTGCAGGATGGCGATTGTTCTTGTTCATGGCTGACCTTGCTGGCGACCGGACGCGGCATGCGCGTCTGAGTATAGGAAAAGATGGCAGCCATTCTAGAGAGCGTAGAACACGTTAATAAGACGCAATGTGTCGTCGTTTTGATAAATGTTTTAACAGAATGACGACAAGTTGCTGCACATCGTCAATGTAGGAGCCGAGCTTGCTCGCGATGAGGCCCTCCCAGACATCCAAGAGCTATCGGCAAAAACTCAAACCGGCTGCCCCCGATCAATCTTGCTACTCAAGATAATCGACGTAGTCGTCTTCTCCACCCCATCGACGCTGCCTATCTGATCCAGCAACTGATCAAGTTGCTCTGGTGAGTCGGTGCGCAACCACGCCACGTAATCAAATTCGCCACTGACCGCGCACAACTGCTGCACCTGGGCCATTGCGCTGAGGCGTCGCAACACTTCCTTGCCCGAGCGCGGTTGCACCGTGATCCCGACGTACGCCTGCAAGCCGCCATCCACGACACGTTGACCCAAACGCACGCCGTAACCGGTGATTACCTTGGCTTTTTCCAGCCGGGCCAGCCGCGAAGTCACGGTGGTGCGAGCGATGCCCAATTGGCGCGCGAGCATGGCCACGCTCTCGCGGGCATTGATCTGCAAGGCTGCAATCAATTGGCGGTCGATTTCGTCAAGGACGGGCGGGCGAGTGTCAGGCAAGGGGCGTCTCCAGCGGCACAGATCAATGGGTTGGCATGTTACAGGCACATCTCGCACCGCGGATGGTTGATCTCGCCTCAGTACCGTTCAGAGCGCTTCTGCCTCTCGGGTTTTTCTTTGGCTTGAACAAGGCGTAATCGACGGTATGGACACCAACAGTCAGTCGTAGTCGAATGCGAAATCGAGGGATGCGAGGCGATGGAAATGACAAAGAAAATGCCACCCGCTGTACGGGAACGTGCGTTGCAGATTGCCAATCACGAAATGGCGCATTACGTCATGGCCCGAGCCTTGGGGTTTGAAACGGGTGGCGTGACCCTGACAGTGACCATGGACCTGCGGCATCAAGGCGGGGCGTCCATTAGCCTGGTGCGGCCAATTTCATCGATGCAAGCTATGAGGGAACATCTGGAGGCGCGAATGATGGTCCTGTTTGCGGGCGCGATGGGGCAGACGTTAGCTTCACCGCATTCGCCCGACAAACGCGTCGATAAGTCGAAAGCGACAGCCATCCTCAAAGGAGAGCTGGGGGCGGAACAGGATTACGCAAAAATAAGGGAGTTACGGCACTTGCTGCGCAATCTCGCCTACCCCGATACGGATCCGGCCTCGTCTGACCGCATAACGGCTGAACTGAAAGAGATTACTGATCGTGTGTGGCTGAGGACTCAAACGATCGTAGAAGAATTGGCCGATACGATTACCGAATTGGGACGCGTACTTGTCGACGGCATGGTCATCGTTGAACAGTGGGGCAGGGCGGCGGATACGTATGAGGTCGTGTTGACGGGTGCAATGCTTGAGCAGCTGCGATCAGTGCAGGCCATTCCAGCGTTAACGGATGCTTCTTAAGCTGAGAGTGATCTGTGCGTATGAAGATTGGAAGCCCCGAACACGTTATTCCAACAGACACGAAAAAGCCGCGCATTGCGCGGCTTTCAAGATGGTGGGCCCAGTAGGACTCGAACCTACGACCAAGGGATTATGAGTCCCCTGCTCTAACCAACTGAGCTATAGGCCCTCAGTAGGCCGCGGATTATAGCGACGGTTTCTCGGCTGTGCTATCCGAAAAGTCTGAAATGGCTATACGAAGAAACGTCGCGGCAAATTCTTCCGGTGGCAAAGGCAGGCTGACGATGTAGCCCTGGATCTGTTCACAGCCCTCGGCAGCGAGGAATTGCTGCTGTGCGAGGGTTTCGACGCCCTCGGCGATGATGGTGAATTGCATGCTTCGGCCCAGGGCGATGATGGCGCGAACGATGGCTGCGTCGTGGGGGTCATCCGGCAGGCCGCGGACGAAAGACTGGTCGATCTTGAGAATGTCCAGTGGCAGGCGTTTGAGGTAGCTCAGGGACGAGTAACCGGTGCCGAAGTCGTCGATCGCCAGTTGCACGCCCAGGTGTTTGAGTTGATGCAGCACGGCCAACGCTTCTTCAGCCTGGCTCATGATGAAGTTTTCGGTGATTTCCAGTTGCAGGAAATCGGGTTTGAGGCGGTTGTCCTTGAGCAGTTGTTCGATCCGGCCGAGCAGGTTCGGCTGACGCAATTGAGCGCCTGCGAGGTTGACCGACAGTGGGCCGACGGGTTCGTAAACCTGATTCCACTGGAACATCTGCCGGCAGGCGGTTTCGAGAACCCAATCGCCGATTTGCAGGATCATGCCGTTTTCTTCGGCCAGCGGAATGAAGTGCTCCGGCGGCACCTCGCCGAAGGTCGGGTGGCGCCAGCGAATGAGCGCTTCTGCGCCGACCAGGCGATGGTCGACCAGGCTGATCTTCGGTTGATAATGGAGGTGCAGTTCGTTGCGCTCGATAGCGCGTCGCAGTTCATGTTCAAGTGCCACCCGTTCGCTGGCTTGAGCGGTGAGGTCGCGGGTATAGCTTTCGACCCGGTTGCGACCCTTGGCCTTTGAGCGGTACATCGCCGCATCGGCGTTCTTGACCAGCGTGGCGACGTCGCAGCCATCCTTGGGATACAGGCTGGTGCCGATACTGGCGCTGATAAAAAACTCATGTTCGCCAGCCTGGAACGGTGCGCCGAAGCAATTGAGCAATTTGGTCGCGATGTTGTCGGCGTCACTGGATTGCTGCAGCCCGGGCAGCAGGATGATGAATTCGTCGCCACCCAGGCGCGCCACGGTGTCGATGTCGCGCAACTGCTCCTTGAGGCGCACGGCAATGCCCTTGAGCAGCAGGTCACCGACCGGGTGACCCAGGCTGTCGTTGATGTGTTTGAAACGGTCCAGGTCCAGGAACAGCACCGCCCCCTGGCCGCCGTTTTCCTGTTGGTTGTTGAGCGCAGTCAGCAATCGGCTCTCGAACAGCGTGCGATTTGGCAGCCCGGTCAGCGGGTCGTGGTGTGCCTGGTAATCGAGCTTGGCCTGGGCGTGTTTGAGGCTGGAAATGTCCGCGAACACCGCGACAAAGTGGGTGACGAATCTGTCCCGGTTGCGCACTGCACTGATGGTCAGCCAGCTCGGATAGAGCTCGCCATTCTTGCGCCGATTGGAAATTTCGCCCTGCCAATGACCTTCGGCTGTCAGCTGATGCCACATGGCGGCATAAAACGCGCTGTCGTGCAGGCCCGAGGCGAGCAGGCGAGGGGTGTGGCCCAATGCTTCACTCTCGCTGTAGCCGGTGATTTCGGTAAACGCACGGTTGACCGCGCTGATGTGTTGTTGAGTGTCGGTGATCAAAACACCTTCGGCGGTGCTCTCGAATACCGTGGCAGCCTGTTGCAGCTTTTCCTGCATCAGGTGTCGCTCGGTGATGTCCCGGGCGATGGTCAGCATGCAATCTTCATCGCCGATCGGTAGCGGCCTGCTGGACACTTCGCAGAGGCGGATCTGTCCGTCGCTGCGGCGTATATGGCAACTGAAGTCGCGGACGAAACCGTCCCGGTGCAGCAGGTCGAGCATCTGTTTGCGTTCGTTGAGATTGACCCAGATACCCAGCTCGAGGGCGGAGCGATCCACGGACATTGCGCTGTTGAAACCGGTAATGCGACTGAAACCCTCGTTGACCTCAATCAGTAAACCGTCGCTCTGCCGTGACAACAGCAGGCCGTCGGGGGAGGCATGGAAGGCCTTGGCGAACTTCTCTTCGGAGGTTTGCAGCTGTTTCTGGGTTTCCTTGAGCTGGCTGATATCCCGCACGACCACTACCAGCGCAGGGGTTGTATCGAGGTCGAACGGCTCAGCGGAGATCAGGCCGGTAAACACCTGGCCATTGTTGCGGCGAAAGGGCATCTCCAGGTTACGGATGCTGCCGGCCTGCAACCGTTGCAACAAGCCTGGCCCGACGCCGGGTACTCCCCAGATATTGAGGTCGGTGGCCGTCTGGCCGATGACGTCTTCGGCCTTGAGACCGATCTGTTCTTCGAACGCCTCGTTGACCTCCAGCAGGCAGCCGTCGCAGAGCCGCGCAATGACCAGTATGTCCGGGCATTGCTGGAACACCGAGGCGAACTTCTGTTCCGACAGGCGCAACGCCTCTTCGGTGCGCTTGGCCTCGCTGATGTCGATCATCAGCCCACGCAACACCGGTTCATGGCCGTGCTCGATCAGGCTGACGATATCGCGCACCCAAATGCAGCGGCCATCGGCGGTAATGACCCGGTAATCGAGGCTGTGATCGCGCCCGGCCAGTACTTCGTGATCACAGAAGGTCTGGGCGCGAGTCAGGTCGGCGGGGTGAATGATGTTGCGCCAGAAGCCCGGAATCAGCCAATGAGACAAGGGGTAACCGAGCAGATCCTCGGCATGGGGGGACACATAGCTGTAGGTGAAATCGCTGATCCGCGCTTCCCAGGCAATGGCCGAAAGGCTCTCCACCAGCCCGCGGTAATGGTATTCACTGCTGCGCAGTTCTTGTTCCAGATCGACCCGGCGGGCAATTTCTGAACTCAGTCGGCGGTTGATCCGGATAACCATCGCCAGCACGATGATCAGCAGCAGCAATCCCGGTAGGCCGTAAACCAGCAGATCGTTCCAGAAAGTCCGATGATCGAGGACGTTGCCGACCCACTGCTCCTGAATCTCATTGATTTCGTCCGGGGACATGTCCGCCAGGACTTTATCCAGAATGCCGACCAGTATCTTGTTGTCCCGGGGCACGCCCATCGCCAATTGATAGCGATAAGGGGTTTCGCCGCTGACGTAGAGCCCGTCGAGCTTTAACTGACGCAGGCTCCAGACGCTGGAGGCGAGATCGCCGACTACCGCATCGACTTCATCGGTAGCCAGCGCCTGCAGCGCTGAGCTGACATTGGGCATCGCCACCAGATTGAGGTCGGGGTTGTGGGTGCGCAACAGCTCATGGGGGGCGTAGTTTTCCACCACGGCGATTTTCAGGCCGTACAAGTCTTCGAGTTTACGGGGCTGAGGGCCTCCGACATGGGCAAGGATAACAATCGGGAAGTCCAGGTAGGGGCGAGTGAAGGAGAGGTAAGTCTGGCGCTCCGGGGTCGACATGATGCCGGGCAACAGGTCCAGCTTGGCTTGTTTGGCCTGCTCCAGGACGACGGTCCAGCTGACGGGCTCGATGGGCGTGAGCTTGATGGCCAGGCGTTGACGGATCCTGTCGATATAGTCTGCTGCAAGGCCCTGATAGCGGCCCTGATCGTCGCGAAACTCGAAGGGTGGCCATGACGCATCGACACCCAGGCGCAAGTCCGGGTGAGCCGCCAGCCAGCTACGTTCTTCGTCGGTCAGAGTCAGCGCGCCAGCCGTTGCGGTCCAGGTCAATATCGACAGCAAAAAAAGCACGGTCGGCAGTCTGGGCATAACGGTCTCGTTATGGCTCGGGGAATGTTTCGAGTGTAGACGGGCAATTCGGAGGGGGGGAGGTGCGGGGGATTTAATCTGTATAAAAGCAAAACCCCCGGCCTGGGCCGGGGGTTTTGTATTACTCGTCGAGGAAGGAGCGCAAATGCTCGCTTCTCGTCGGGTGGCGCAGCTTGCGCAGCGCCTTGGCTTCGATCTGGCGAATCCGTTCACGGGTCACGTCGAACTGCTTACCAACCTCCTCGAGGGTGTGGTCGGTATTCATGTCGATACCGAAGCGCATGCGTAGAACCTTGGCTTCACGGGCAGTGAGGCCGGACAGGACTTCGCGAGTCGCTTCTTTAAGGCTCTCAACGGTGGCGACATCGATTGGCGACTGCATGGTCGAGTCTTCGATGAAGTCACCCAGATGGGAGTCTTCGTCATCACCGATCGGGGTTTCCATGGAGATCGGCTCTTTAGCGATCTTCAATACCTTGCGGATCTTGTCCTCAGGCATTTCCATGCGTTCGCCCAGCTCTTCCGGGGTCGGTTCGCGACCCATTTCCTGCAACATCTGGCGGGAAATACGGTTGAGCTTGTTGATCGTCTCGATCATGTGCACCGGAATACGGATGGTGCGGGCCTGGTCGGCGATCGAGCGAGTGATCGCCTGACGGATCCACCAGGTGGCATAAGTCGAGAATTTGTAGCCGCGGCGGTATTCGAATTTATCTACCGCTTTCATCAAGCCGATGTTGCCTTCCTGGATCAGATCGAGGAATTGCAGGCCACGGTTGGTGTACTTCTTGGCGATGGAGATCACCAGACGCAAGTTCGCTTCTACCATCTCTTTCTTCGCGCGGCGGGCCTTGGCCTCACCGATCGACATGCGACGGTTGATGTCCTTGATCTCGGCGATCGTCAAACCGGTTTCGGTTTGCAGCGCGGTTAGCTTCTGCTGGCAACGAATGATGTCCGGTTGCAGGCGACCAATGGCTTCAGCGTATTTGCTTTTGCCTTTGGCCAGCGCATCGGTCCAGCTTTCGTCGACTTCGTTGCCCGGGAACTGGCGCAGGAAGTCGGCACGCGGCATGCGGGCATCACGAACGCAAAGTTGCATGATCGCGCGCTCTTGCTGACGCAGACGATCCAGGGCACTGCGAACACGCTCGACCAGGCCTTCGAATTGCTTCGGAACCAGTTTGATCGGCATGAACAGCTCAGCCAGCAGCACCAGCTCGGCAATTGCCAGCTTGTTGCCACGACCGTGCTTTTTCAGCGCCTTGCGGGTGATTTCCATCTGGTCGGCAACAGCGCCAAAGCGCTGAGCTGCGATGACCGGATCCGGACCGCTTTCGGCTTCTTCTTCGTCGTCGGTGCTGGCTTCAGCTTCGTCGTCGTCGGTGTCGTCGTCCGCTTTCACGGCTTTCGGGTCGACAGGCGGCGGCACTTCTGCAGCAGGCGGCGCAATGCCGTCGTCCGGGTCGATATAACCGCTCAGGACGTCGGACAGGCGGCCACCTTCGGTGGTGACGCGAGTGTATTCGGAGAGAATATGGTCAACCGTGCCAGGGAAGTGCGCAATTGCGCCCATCACTTCGCGGATGCCCTCTTCAATACGCTTGGCGATTTCAATTTCGCCTTCACGTGTGAGGAGCTCTACCGTACCCATTTCACGCATGTACATGCGCACTGGGTCGGTGGTGCGACCAATGTCGGTCTCGACCGCTGCCAACGCTGCTGCTGCCTCTTCGGCCGCGGCTTCGTCGGTATCGGCGTCGGCCAGCATAAGGGAATCCTTATCTGGCGCAACCTCGAATACGTTGATCCCCATGTCATTGATCATGCGGATGATGTCTTCCACCTGTTCCGGATCTGAAATATCCTCCGGCAGGTGGTCGTTGACCTCCGCGTAAGTCAGGTAACCCTGCTCACGACCAAGTGTGATCAACTCTTTGATACGAGACTGCTGTTGCGCTTTTCCGGACATAACACCCTATCCACTGAAGGTCTTGGCGGGCAAAAAACAAGCCGAGGATTATACCTGAGCTATGACCTCACGCGCCAGTTGAGGTCGGGCTTGTTGCGGAAACATTGCGACTTAATAGGTCGCGCAGTTGGTTTTTCTCTTCGGCACTCAGTTCACTTTGACGTGCTTTCCTGAGAAGTTGTTCCAGGTTTCGCTCGCGTTGGCGGGCTGACAAGCTAGTAATGGTGTCGAAAAACTGTTGTTCAAGGTTATCTCCATCAATCAGCCATTCCTTTTCCGCCAGCGCCTTGAGCAAACGTCCTTGCTCCGTACCGTGCCAGCGTGCAATCAACTGAAATGAGTTTAGCTTGGGATTCTTCTGTACGGCTTCGAGCAAGGCCACCAGCAATTGCGTGTTGGTGTGATCCTCGGCAGCAAAGTGCCCGGCATCCTCGACTTTCTCGGCCAATTGCGGGTGATGCAATAGCGTGCGCAAGGCGGCCAGGGTCGGCGGCTCTACAGCGGCCGGCACCCGTGGCGCGCGGGGTTGATCGTGATCACCGCCGCGTTTGCCATTTTTGTCCCACGGTTTTTTGTCCCATTTCTTGCCGCCGGCGCCGGGTTTCTTCGGTGTCCATTCCTGCTGCGGCACATACATCTCTTGTGCCTGCGGCTGATGGTAGTCGCTGTAATCCGGCATGGCGTCGTAATCGATGCCCGGATCGTACGCCGGCGGAGCTTCCTGGGGCGCGCTTTGCACCAGCTGGCTCACGGCTTCACCGCTAAGCCCGGTAATTTCGGTCAGGCGCTGACGCATCAGGATGCGCAGGTTCGCCCCGGGGACTTTGTCGATCAGCGGCGCGGCGAGAGTGGCCATGTGGGCCTTGCCTTCAAGCGAGCGTGGGTCCGATTCCTCGGTCAGCTGTTGAAAAAAATAATCCGCTAATGGCTGGGCGTGCTGGTTGATCCGTGCGCGGAAGGCATCAGTGCCTTCGGAGCGGACCAGCGTATCCGGGTCTTCGCCTTCGGGGAGGAACAAAAAGCGTGCGCGCCGTCCGTCCTGCAGGCTCGGCAGCGTTGCCTCCAGTGCCCGCCAGGCGGCATTTCGGCCCGCCTGATCGCCGTCGAAACAGAACAGCACGTTGGGCACGACGCGAAACAGACGCTTCAAGTGCTCTTCGCTGGTGGCGGTGCCCAGGGTCGCGACAGCATTGCGCAGACCTTGCTGGGCCAGGGCGATAACATCCATGTAGCCTTCGACGACGATGATTTCGTCGAGGTTGCGGTTGTTCTTGCGTGCTTCATAAAGGCCGTAGAGTTCCTGGCCCTTATGGAATACCGGGGTTTCCGGTGAGTTCAGGTATTTCGGCTTGTCGTCGCCCAATACCCGGCCGCCGAAGGCGATGATTCGCCCGCGGCTGTCGCGGATCGGGAACATCACGCGATCGCGGAAGCGGTCATAGCGTTTGCCGGTTTCGGCGTTCTCGATCAGCAGGCCGGCATCGATCATGGCTTTCTGTTGCAGGGTGTCGCTGCTCAGGTGCTTGAACAGATTGTCCCAGCCGGGCGGGGCAAAGCCGAGGCCGAAGTCTCGGGCGATTTCGCCGGTCAGCCCGCGACCCTTCAAGTAATCCACCGCTGCTTTTCGCGATGGATGGCTTTTCAGCGCCTGGCGGTAAAAGTCGGCGGCGGCGGTGAGTAGCGGGTAGAGCGGCGAATCGGTCGGCTGCCGCGGTTTGTGCGGGCGTCCGCTTTCTTCGCGGGGGATTTCCATGCCGGCGGCTTTGGCCAGTTCCTCGACAGCCTGGACGAAATCCAGATTGTCGTGGTCCATCATGAAGCCGAGGGCGTTGCCGCCAGCGCCGCAGCCAAAGCAATAATAAAACTGCTTGTCGGGGCTGACGCTGAAGGAGGGGGTTTTCTCTTTGTGGAACGGGCAGCAGGCGGTGTAGTTCTTGCCAGCCTTTTTTATTTGCAGGCGCGAGCTGACCACGTCGACGATGTCGGTGCGGTTCAGAAGGTCGTCAATGAAGCTCTGGGGAATTAGCCCGGCCATGGCGTTCTCGTCATCTGCGCTGCAATGGATCCGAAACGAAGAGCGGCTGAGCGCGGGTCCTTGTTTGAGGCGCGCAAAATGTGCGGCTCGACCAGTGTCGTCTGCGTAATCGCTGTCGGGAAGTGTATCTGCCGAAAATCCACTGACGTTAGTACCAATCAGTATTCGACTATTTGAAAGTGTTGCGCTGAAATCCGCTGCGGCCTGTCGATGGCCTCGGATAGCTCATAAGCTGGCACGCAAGAAGGTGCCTTGGGCTGATCGTCGTGAGAGGAATCAGTGGGTGTGCTCGTCAGTAGCCTTGGAAGGCTCGTCAGAAAAGACGTGCACCGCTGGCAAAAGAGCCAGGTCTGACGCTGTGAAGCAGATTTGTCTCGGTCGCGTGTGCGGCTTTGACGGTGAAGCATCAAGCGTTTTCCGCAAATGCCATTAGCCCGGCTGAGGGCCGGGCTTGGCAGAAGCTTGCTACGAACGTCTGTGTATTAGTACAGACGAACGGCGCGGCGCTGTTCGCGCTGAACTTTCTTGGCGTGACGCTTAACAGCGGCTGCTGCTTTGCGCTTACGCTCAGAAGTAGGCTTCTCGTAGAATTCGCGGCTACGAACTTCAGCCAGTACACCGGCTTTTTCGCAGGAGCGCTTGAAACGACGCAGAGCTACGTCGAAGGGTTCGTTCTCTTTTACTTTGACGGCTGGCATCCAGAGCTACCTTCATTCATTACCGGGGTCAACATCCTCGTGGCAAAAGAGCACTTGAAGACGTCGGTTTTTAAGGGTTGCGGATGTTAACCCCTCATCGCCCGGAATGCAAAGCCTCTGATCGAAAACCGCTAGTCGGGGCATCACATGGCGACTATTATGCGCGCCTTCGAATTCAGCCTAAACAAGGCGCAAACCCATGCTAGTACTGGGATTAGAAACCTCCTGCGACGAAACCGGTGTCGCATTATATGACAGTGAACGCGGCCTGCTGGCCGACGCGCTGTTCAGCCAGATCGACCTGCACCGCGCCTATGGCGGGGTCGTGCCGGAGTTGGCCTCGCGTGATCACGTCAAACGCATGCTGCCCTTGATTCGTCAGGTGTTGGCTGAGGCTGACTGTGTGCCGACCGAGATCGATGCCATCGCCTATACCGCGGGTCCTGGCCTGGTCGGTGCCTTGCTGGTGGGCGCTTCCTGCGCTCAGGCGCTGGCCTTTGCCTGGGGTATTCCGGCGCTGGGCGTGCACCACATGGAAGGTCACCTGCTGGCGCCGATGCTGGAGTCACAGCCGCCAGAATTCCCGTTCGTCGCTTTGTTGGTGTCTGGCGGTCATACGCAGCTGGTTCAGGTCGACGGGATCGGTCAATACACGCTCCTGGGCGAGACCCTCGACGATGCCGCCGGTGAAGCTTTCGACAAGACCGCGAAGATGATGGGCCTCAATTATCCAGGTGGCCCGGAAATCGCTCGACTGGCGGAGCAAGGGGTTGCAGGACGTTTCACTTTCCCGCGTCCGATGTGCGACCGTCCAGGCCTGGCTTTCAGTTTCAGTGGCTTGAAAACCTTTGCCCTGAACACCTGGCAGCAGAGCGTCAGCGCCGGGGACGACAGCGAGCAAGCCCGTTGCGACATCGCGCTGGCGTTCCAGCAGGCCGTGGTGGAGACTTTGACCATCAAGTGCAAGCGTGCCCTGAAACAGGCCGGCATGAAGCGCTTGGTGATCGCTGGCGGCGTCAGCGCCAACAAGGCGCTGCGTACCTCACTGGAGAAGATGCTAGGCGACATGAAGGGCGATGTTTTTTATGCTCGTCCAGAGTTCTGCACCGACAACGGCGCGATGATTGCCTTTGCCGGCTGCCAGCGTTTGCAGGCCGGTCAGCACGAAAGCCTGGCGATCAGCGTGCAGGCGCGTTGGCCGATGGAGCAATTGTCGGCGCTGTGATGAGGTGCGGGATGAACCGCGCTCATGCCCGGTATTTAAAAATGCCGTTCGCGCCCGGCAAACAGGTCGCGTAGATTGCCCCGATGTCGCCAGACGATCAGTCCCGTGAGTGCGCTCATGGGCAGCAGGGCCGCCGGTTCTTGCCAGGCCAGCAGCGGCAGTGTCAGCGGTGTGGCGATCAAGGCCGCCAGTGAGCTGGTGCGAGTCAGGTAGAACGTCAGCAACCAGGCGCAGACCGCCAGCAGTGCGGCGGGCGGGTAGAGTCCCAGTAGCATGCCGGCAGAGGTGGCGACACCTTTGCCGCCGCGGAAGCGGAAATACAACGGGAACAGGTGGCCGATAACGGCACAGACGCCGATCCAGGCCTGTTCTTGAAGCGAAAGGCCCGCAACGCCGGCGATCAGTACCGGCAGCAGGCCTTTGAAGAGGTCCCCGATCAAGGTCAGAACGGCAAGTTTTTTGCCGGCCAGGCGCAACATGTTGGTGGCGCCGGCATTGCCCGAGCCACTCATTCGCGGATCGGGGTTACCGGTCAGGCGGCTGAGCAAAATGGCGAAGGACAGAGAGCCGAGCAGGTAGGCGAGGGTCGCCAGTAACCAAAACATGCTAACTATTCCGGGCGAGGACGCCCTGATTCTAACGGCGCATTGCGCCCTTGTCGTGCAGCGGAGAAAAGTGCTTGGACAGAGTGTTTATCGAGGGCCTGGAAGTCGACACCGTGATTGGTGCCTACGACTGGGAGCGAGGCATCCGACAGTGCTTGCGTCTTGATCTGAGTTTCGCCTGGGATAATCGCCCGGCCGCGGCCGGTGATGACCTGACGCTGGCACTCGATTACGCCAGTGTGTCGTCGCGTATCCAGGCCTTTGCCGAGCAGGCGCAGTTCCAACTGGTCGAGACCTTCGCCGAGCGTCTGGCTGAAGTCCTGATGAGCGAATTCAATATCACCTGGATGCGCCTCAAGCTGACCAAGCCAGGCGCCATCCCGGCTGCCACAGGCGGTGTGGGCGTGGAGATTGAGCGCGGATGTCGCTGACTCAGGTGTTTCTCGGGCTCGGTAGCAATATCGAGCGCGAATCCCATTTGCAGGCTGGCCTGGAAGCCTTGGCCGGTTTCCTCGTGGATATACGCTGCTCGGCGGTGTTCGAAAGTCAACCGGTGGGGATCAAGAGCGGGCCTTTCTTCAATTTTGTGGTATCGGCTTTTACCGATTTGCCGCTGATGGAGCTGGATCGCCGGCTGAAATTCATCGAGGCGGACAATGGCCGTTATGCGCCGGACCGCAAAGGCTTGCCGCTGGATATCGACGTGTTGCTGTTCGGTGATCTGGTGGGCAACTTCGATGGCTTGATCCTGCCGCGGGCAGAAATTCTGAAAAATGCCTTCGTGTTGTGGCCGTTGTCGCTGATTGCGCCGGATCGCGTGCATCCGGGTGTGGGCAAGAGTTTTGCGACGTTGTGGCGTGAGGCGCAGATTGATCAGGTGTTGGCGCCGGTGGCGTTTGAGTGGCGCGGCGAGCAACTGACCCCTTCAGCATTGTTGTGATGCGGATGACGCCTTCGCGAGCAAGCCCGCTCCCACAGGGCTTGCGCTGACCTTGTGGAAGCGGGCTTGCTCGCGAAGCTTTTTCAGGCAGACGCCGCGTCTTTGTAAGCCTTCAGCGCCTTGAGCCGCTCGCGCTTGATCGCCTCGCCCAGCTCCGGTCCTTTGAATCCCTTGTCCAGCAACGGCTGAACCGCTACAGCCCGCGCAGCATTCGCTGCTCCGCGCAAATAATCAGCCTGTGGATAACTTCGCTGCTCCAGCCCTTTACGTCCTCGGGCGTCCATCTCGCACGCCGCGATAAATTCCTCGAACCGCTGCGGCCGACGGTAAATGTCAAAACTCTGCAGCAACTCCAGCAAAGTCGACGGCTTCAGTTCCAGCGCGCGATGGCCGTGGGTGTGGTATTCGCCCACCAGCAGTGCCAGTTCCTGACAGTCCTTCGGCGCCTTGAAGCGTTCGTTGAACGCTTTGATCAGCTTCAAGCCCTTGTGCTCATGAGCTATGTGTCGGGGCCACTCTGCCTCGGGCGTCAGTCCCTTGCCGAGGTCGTGCAGCAGGCAGGCCCAACGCACGGTAAGTGGTTGTTTGTGCCGCGCGGCCTGTTCCAGCACGCTCAAAGTGTGCACGCCGGTGTCGATTTCGGGGTGATGGGCTTCCGGTTGCGGCACGCCGAACAGGGCATCGACTTCCGGCATTAATACTTTGAGAGCGCCACATTCGCGCAGCACTTCGATGAACACCTGTGGCTGATCTTCCATCAGGGCGCGGGAAATTTCCTTCCAGCTGCGTTCGGCGGTCAAGGCTTCCAGTTCACCTGACTCGCTGAGTTGGCGCATCAGTTCCAGTGTCTCCGGCGCCACGGTGAAACCGAGCCCCGCATAACGAGCTGCGAAGCGGGCAACGCGCAGAACCCTGAGCGGATCTTCGGCAAACGCGGGGGAAACGTGACGAAGCAAGCGCGCCTCGAGGTCGCGCTGGCCGTGGTAAGGATCGGTCAGGTTCTGCTGATCGTCTTCGGCCATGGCGTTGATGGTCAGGTCACGACGGATCAGGTCTTCTTCGAGGGTGACTTCGGGGCTGGCGTGAAAGGTAAAGCCGCCGTAACCGCGTCCGCTTTTGCGTTCGGTGCGGGCGAGGGCGTATTCCTCGCCGCTTTTTGGGTGAAGGAACACCGGGAAGTCCGCGCCTACCGGGCGAAAGCCCTTGGCGAGCATTTCTTCAGTGGTGGCGCCAACCACAACCCAGTCGATGTCGGTGACAGGCTTGCCCAGCAGGCGATCGCGTACCGCACCGCCGACTTTATAAATCCGCATAAAAAACCTCCGTTAGCTCGACAGAATAACCTTTGCGTCGAACTTCCGGAGGCCGAAACGGGATCAAAGATGAATAACGGCCAGGTCCAGTCGCCCGTAATCGCCTTCAGCGTGCTCGCCTCTGGGCGGAACATGATGGGTTTTCATCACCTGGTCGCCTTGGAGGGTTTCAAGATGAATATCGAAGCCCCACAGGCGGTGGAGGTGCTTGAGCACTTCCTCGGTGGACTCGCCCAGCGGTTTACGGTCGTGTTGCTGGTGACGTAAGGTCAGGGAGCGGTCACCGCGCCGGTCGATGCTGTAGATCTGCACGTTGGGTTCACGATTGCCGAGGTTGTACTGCGCCGCCAGGGTTTCACGGATGATGCGGTAGCCACCTTCGTCATGAATGGCCGGGACCAGCAGATCCTCCTTCTGGTCGTCATCGAGAATGCTGAACAACTTCAGGTCGCGGATCACCTGGGGTGACAGGTATTGCAGGATGAAGCTTTCATCCTTGAAGCTACTCATGGCGAACTTGATGCTCGACAGCCAGTCGGTGCCGGCAATTTCAGGGAACCAGCGGTAGTCCTCTTCGGTAGGGTGTTCACACATGCGGCGGATGTCCCGGTACATGGCAAAACCCAAGGTGTAGGGGTTGATGCCGTTGTAGTAGGGGCTGTCGAAGCCGGGTTGATAGACCACGCTGGTGTGGGACGTCAAAAACTCCATCATGAAGCCGTCGGTCACCAGGCCTTCGTCATACAGGTCGTTCATCAGGGTGTAATGCCAGAACGTGGCCCAGCCCTCGTTCATCACCTGGGTCTGACGTTGCGGGTAGAAATACTGGGCGATCTTGCGCACGATCCGCACGATTTCCCGCTGCCATGGTTCCAGCAGTGGTGCGTGTTTTTCGATGAAGTAGAGGATGTTTTCCTGAGGTTCGGCGGGGAAGCGCGCGTTGTCCTTGTCGCTGTACTTGTCCGCACCTTTTGGAATGGTCCGCCACAGATCGTTGATCTGCTTCTGCAAATGCTCTTCCCGATCCTTTTGCCGGCGACGTTCTTCTTCGGCGGAAATCGGATATGGGCGTTTGTAGCGATCGACTCCATAGTTCATCAGGGCATGGCAGGAATCCAGCAAGTCCTCGACCGCGTCGATACCGTGGCGCTCTTCGCACTGCATGATGTATTGCTTGGCGAACACCAGGTAATCAATGATCGAACTGGCGTCAGTCCAGGTGCGGAACAGGTAATTGCCTTTGAAAAAGCTGTTATGCCCGTAGCAGGCATGGGCAACGACCAAAGCCTGCATGCAGATGGTGTTTTCTTCCATCAAGTAGGCGATGCAAGGGTCCGAGTTGATCACGATTTCGTACGCCAGCCCCATCTGGCCGCGACTGTAGGATTTCTCGGTGCTGAGGAAGTGTTTGCCGTAGGACCAATGGTGATAACCCAGCGGCATGCCGACGGAGGCGTAGGCGTCCATCATTTGCTCGGCGGTGATCACTTCGATCTGGTTGGGGTAAGTATCGAGCGCGTAGCGAGCCGCCAGACGACTGATTTCTTTGTCGTAGGCCTGAATCAGCTCGAACGTCCATTCGGAGCCGGTGGAAATGGGTTGGCGCTTCTGCTCTTTGGCGGTCATGTCACTAACCTGCGCTGGAAGAGTTCACGGAAGACCGGATAGATATCCCCGGCCGAGACCAGTTGTTGCTGGGCAAAAGTGTCAGAGAAGGCTTCGGCGATGCGTTCGTACTCGAACCACAGGGCCTGATGTTCGCGCGGGGTAATCTCAACGTAAGTGTAGTACTGCACGAACGGCATGATCTGGTTGATCAGAATGTCGCGGCAGATCGGCGAGTCGTCGTTCCAGTTATCGCCGTCGGAAGCCTGGGCGGCATAGATGTTCCACTCATTGCTCGGATAGCGTTCGGCCATGATCTCCTGCATCAGTTTCAAGGCGCTGGAAACGATGGTGCCGCCGGTTTCGCGAGAATAGAAAAACTCTTCTTCGTCCACTTCCCGGGCACTGGTGTGGTGGCGAATGAACACGACGTCGATCTTGTCGTAGTTACGCTTGAGAAACAGGTACAGCAGGATAAAGAAACGCTTGGCGATGTCCTTGGTCGCTTGGGTCATGGAGCCGGACACGTCCATCAGGCAGAACATTACCGCCTTGGAACTGGGGTTGGGCTGCTTGATGAGCAAGTTGTACTTGAGGTCGAAGGTATCGAGGAACGGTACGCGATGAATGCGCGCACTGAGTTTTTCGATTTCCGCCTCGACTTTCTGAATGTCGCCGAAGTTGTCTGGCTCTTCACGCTTGAGGCGCAGCAGTTCTTCCTTGGCCTCGCGTAATTTTGCCCGGCTGCTGCCAGACAGGGCGATGCGCCGAGCATGGGCCGAGCGCAAGGTGCGGATGATGTTGATCCGCGACGGATTGCCTTCGTTACTGATCCCGGCACGAACGGTCTTGAAGGTGTCGGTGCCGGTCAGGTTGCGCTTGACCAGGTTCGGCAGTTCGAGGTCCTCGAACATGAATTCGAGGAATTCCTCCTGGGTGATCTGGAAGACGAACTCGTCCATCCCTTCGCCCGTGTTGCCGGCCTTGCCCGGCCCTCTGCCACCGCCACCTCCGGGCGGACGGGCAATGTGCTCGCCACTGGTGAACTCCTTGTTGCCCGGGTGCACGACGGTCTGCTTGCCACCGCGACCGTGGTGAAGCACCGGCTCGTCAATGTCGCGACCGGGAATGCTGATTTGTTCGCCGTGTTCCATATCGGTAATGGAGCGCCGGCTGACCGCCTCTTCGACAGCCTTTTTGATGTGATCACGGTAACGCCGCAGAAACCGCTGACGGTTCACCGTGCTCTTGTTCTTGCCATTGAGACGTCGGTCGATCACATAGCTCATGACTGCTCCTTAGAAGCTGTCCTGAAAGGGGCGAGCGGTTATGCAGCATCGACGGTGCCAAGGGATGTGCACGCTCCCCCAAGCGCTTTTGGACGCTGACTGACCTCGCTACCGACTTTCGAACACCTTCCAGAGGTCTGTGTAACAGAAAACGCGTACACAGGCCTCTGGCTGACGACAACCGGTCTGACCGGCAGCGGGTTATTGTGATTTTCTGACCCGCAGGTACCACTCGGACAGCAGTCGTACCTGTTTGTCGGTGTAGCCCCGCTCGACCATCCGTGTGACGAAGTCGTTGTGCTTCTGCTGGTCCTCTTTGCTGGCCTTGGCGTTGAAGCTGATGACTGGCAGGAGGTCCTCGGTGTTGGAGAACATTTTCTTCTCGATGACCACCCGCAGTTTTTCGTAGCTGAGCCAGGTCGGGTTCTTGCCGTTGTTGTTGGCCCGGGCACGCAGTACGAAGTTGACGATTTCGTTGCGGAAATCCTTCGGATTGCTGATGCCGGCCGGTTTTTCGATTTTCTCCAGTTCTTCGTTCAGCGCTACGCGGTTGAGGATCTCGCCGGTTTCCGGGTCGCGGTATTCCTGGTCCTGGATCCAGAAGTCGGCGTACAGCACATAGCGATCGAAGATGTTCTGGCCATACTCGCTGTAAGACTCGAGGTAGGCGGTCTGGATTTCCTTGCCGATGAACTCGATATAACGCGGTGCCAGGTACTCCTTGAGGAAGCGCAGATAGCGTTCGCGGGTTTCCGCCTGGAATTGTTCCTGTTCGATCTGTTGTTCCAGCACGTAAAGCAAGTGCACCGGGTTGGCAGCGATTTCGTGCGGATCGAAGTTGAACACTTTCGACAGGATCTTGAACGCGAAGCGAGTCGACAGGCCGTTCATGCCTTCGTCGACACCCGCGTTGTCGCGGTATTCCTGGATCGACTTGGCCTTCGGATCGGTGTCCTTGAGGTTTTCACCGTCGTACACGCGCATCTTGGAGTAGATGTTGGAGTTTTCCGGCTCTTTGAGTCGCGACAGTACGGTGAACTGGGCAAGCATCTTCAGGGTGTCAGGCGCGCAGTGAGCCTTGGCCAGGGAGCTGTTGAACAAGAGCTTGTCGTAGATCTTCACTTCGTCGCTGACCCGCAGGCAGTACGGCACTTTGACGATGTAGATCCGATCGATGAAGGCTTCGTTGTTCTTGTTGTTGCGGAAGGTATGCCATTCCGATTCGTTGGAGTGGGCCAGCAGGATCCCGGTAAACGGAATGGCCCCCAGACCTTCGGTACTGTTGTAGTTGCCTTCCTGGGTGGCGGTCAGCAGTGGGTGCAGCACCTTGATCGGCGCCTTGAACATTTCGACGAATTCCATCAGGCCCTGGTTGGCCCGGCACAGTGCGCCCGAGTAGCTGTAGGCGTCGGCATCGTTCTGCGGGAATTCTTCGAGTTTGCGGATATCGACCTTGCCCACCAGTGCCGAAATGTCCTGGTTGTTTTCATCTCCCGGCTCGGTCTTGGCCACTGCGATCTGGTTGAGGATCGACGGATACAGCTTCACCACACGGAACTGGCTGATGTCACCGCCGAACTCGGCGAGGCGTTTGGTCGCCCATGGCGACATGATGGTGTTGAGGTAGCGCCGTGGAATGCCGAAGTCTTCCTCGAGGATCGCGCCATCTTCGGTGGCGTTGAACAGACCCAGAGGTGATTCGAATACCGGCGAGCCCTTGATCGCGTAGAAGGGCACTTTTTCGATCAGCTGTTTCAGCTTCTCGGCCAGGGACGATTTACCGCCACCCACAGGACCGAGCAGATAGAGAATCTGCTTCTTCTCTTCCAGGCCCTGAGCGGCATGACGGAAATACGACACGATCTGGTCAATGCATTCTTCCATCCCGTGGAAGTCTTCAAAGGCCGGATAGCGGCGGATTACCTTGTTGGAAAAGATCCGCGACAGCCTCGAGTTGGCCGAAGTGTCGAGAAGCTCCGGCTCACCGATGGCCAGTAACAGACGCTCGGCGGCGGAAGCGTAGGCGCTACGGTCGCTTTTGCACAGTTCAAGATACTCTTGCAGCGAGAGTTCTTCCTGGCGTGTGGACTCGAAGCGTTGTTGGAAGTGGCTAAAGATACTCATGACGTCACCTCGCTCGATACGTGGAGCCGACGCCGGATCATTCAGTCGATGCTGGCAGCGACCGAATATGCAGTCGCTGTTTACCCCCCAGAACTCTTTCGAAGCTGACGACCCCGAAAGCTACTCCCGATGACCCGCGCGCCGGTGTACCGGCTCTCCCCTGTTTTGGATGGCCTGCGCTTAAGGATAGTTGCTTATTCGGCAGGTAAAGGCGAGATACGTAATTAGTTGTGGCAGACCGTTCGTCTGCCACCGCGCTAGCCCCCGGGGGACGGGGCTTGCGCGTTACAAAAAAATTATTCGGAAGTGCCTTGCGCCGTTTCCGAAGGATAAGTCGTACGCCACAGCTCAAAACCGCCATCCATGCTGTAGACGTCGGAGAAGCCCTGACTAATGAGGTACGCGGCGGCGCTCTGACTGGAGTTGCCGTGGTAGCAGACGACCACGGTCGGTGCGTCGAGGTCGGCAGCGCGGATGAAATCCGAGAGGGAGTGGTTATCCAGATGCTTCGAGCCGGCGATGTGCAGCGCGGCAAAAGTTGCTGGGTCGCGGACATCGACCACTACCGCGCCTTGCTCGCGCAGGGCTTGGGCCTGTTCCGGGGGGATACGTTTGAATTCGCTCATGGCGGGCTCCTGTGGCTCGGCTGAAAGCGCAGTCTAGCGCGGGGCGCTTGCTGACGATGGTTCGGGGATAGGTGCGGCGACTGGCGGCAGGACAAGGCCATGCTCATCGCATTTGCAAGACAGGCGTTCACCGGTGTCGACATTCATCAGGGTCAAGGCGCCACCCCAGACACAACCGGTGTCGAGGGCCGAGATGCCCGGCTCATTGCATCGGCCTTCCAGAGCGGCCCAGTGGCCGAAGATGATCTTCAGGCCCTTGGTCTTGCGCTCTTTGTGTTGAAACCAGGGTTTGTAGCCCGGTGGCGCATTATCGAGGCCTTCCTTGCTTTTGAGGTCAAGCTTGCCCTCGGCGGTACAAAACCGCATGCGGGTGAAATAGTTGGTAATCACCCGCAAGCGTGTCACGCCTTTGAGGTCGTTGTCCCATTTCGCCGGATCGTTGCCGTACATGCCGTCGAGGTAGGGCGGCAACAGGTTATCGTCGCGCAATGCAGCCTCGACTTCGGCGGCGTACTTCAGGGCTTTGCGCAGCGACCACTGCGGCGGAATGCCAGCATGTACCAGGGCAACATCGCGTTGTTCGTCGTAATGCATGAGTTTTTGCTGGCGCAGCCACTCCAGCAGTTCCGCGCTATCGGGCGCTCCCAGAATCTCGAGCAGGGTGTCGGACTTCTTCAGGCGTTCGATGTTTTTCCCGGCGGCCAGCAAGTGCAGGTCGTGGTTGCCGAGTACGCACACCAGCGATTCGCGGATGCTATAGAGGAAGCGCAAGGTGTCCAGCGACTGCGGGCCACGATTGACCAGATCGCCGACCAGCCACAGACGATCCCGTGTCGGGTCGAAGGCGACTTGCTTGAGCAGGCATTGCAGTGCTTGAAGGCAGCCCTGCAGGTCGCCGACGGCATACGTTGCCATCAGTGCAGGGCTCCGGGCACCGCCAGGCGGAATGGGGCGATGATGGCGTCGAAGTGTTTACCGTCGTCGGCAACCATTTCATAAGTGCCCTGCATCGTGCCGACCTTGGAGGTCATGACGGTGCCGCTGCTGTAGGTGTGACTTTCGCCCACCGCGATCAACGGTTGCAGGCCAACAACACCGGCCCCGCGTACCTCTTCGACATGCCCGTCACCGTCGGTGATCACCCAGTGCCGCGACAACAGTTTGGCCGGTAGCTCGCCATTGTTGTGCACGGTGATGGTATAGGCGAAGGCAAAGCGGTTTTGCTCGGGTTGCGATTGTTCTGCCAGATAGCGGGTGACGACGCTGACGTCGACCTGATAACGAGGATCGGACATGCAAGAGGCCTTAAAAACGAAGCGGGACGCGGGGCGTAGCTGAATGAACTCAGTCTAGGCCAAGTATCGGGTAGTAAACCAGACATCGCGTCTGGCGTCCTACCCGATAACGCTCATTGCCTGTCAGTCGGCGGCGGGCGTCTGTAGGACTTGTTCGCTGAGCTTGTCGGCCAGGCGCACGAAGGCGGCCAGATCGAGCTGTTCGGGGCGCAGGCTGCCATCGACGCCGGCGGCTTCGATTTCAGCGTTGCTCAGCAGCAGCTTGAGGGTGTTGCGCAGGGTCTTGCGGCGCTGGTTAAAGGCTTCGCGCACGACGCGCTCCAACAGCTTGTGATCCTTGGCCGGGTGCGGCAGTACTGCGTGAGGCACCAGGCGCACGATAGCTGAGTCGACTTTTGGCGGCGGATTGAACGCGCCCGGGCCAACGTTGAACAGATGTTCAACCCTGCAGTGATACTGAACCATGATCGACAAGCGGCCCCAGTCACCACCACCAGGGCCTGCTGCCAGGCGCTCGACCACTTCTTTTTGCAGCATGAAGTGCATGTCGCGAATCAGGCTGGCGTTATGCAGGAGGTGAAAAATCAGCGGCGTAGAGATGTTGTACGGCAGGTTGCCGACCACCCGCAGGCTGTTCGGCGCAGCGTTCAGGCTGGTGAAGTCGAACTTCAGAGCATCACCCTGATGCAGGCTGAAATTGCTCTTGCTGGCAAATTGCTGGTTGAGGATCGGGATCAGATCCTTGTCCAGTTCCACCACGTCCAACTGGGCGCCGCTGTTAAGCAGGCCTTGAGTCAGAGCACCCTGGCCAGGGCCGATTTCCAGCAGGCGGTCTTCGGGCTTGGCGCGGATGGCGCGCAGGATACGGTCGATAACGCCGGCATCGTGCAGGAAGTTCTGGCCAAAGCGTTTGCGCGCCTTGTGTTGGTAATGCTCGGTCATAAACGGGTCTCGGCCATCTGGTAGGCGGTTTCCAGGGCGACTTGCAGGCTGCCGGTGTCGATTTTGCCGCTACCGGCCAGGTCCAGGGCAGTGCCGTGGTCCACCGATGTGCGGATGATCGGCAAGCCGAGGGTCACGTTGACTGCCGCGCCGAAGCCTTTGTACTTCAGCACAGGCAGGCCCTGGTCGTGGTACATCGCCAGCACTGCATCGCAGTGCTCCAGATACTTGGGGGTAAACAGAGTGTCGGCGGGCAGGGGGCCACGAAGGTCCATTCCTTCGCCGCGCAGGCGCTCTAATGTAGGTTCGATGATGTCGATTTCTTCATGGCCCAGGTGTCCGCCTTCGCCGGCATGGGGGTTGAGCCCACACACGAGGATGCGTGGCCGGGCAATGCCGAATTTTTCTTGCAGATCGGCGTGCAGAATTCGCGTGACCCGTTCCAGGCGCTCCGGCGTGATCGCATCGGCAATCTCGCGAAGGGGCAGGTGAGTGGTGACCAGCGCCACGCGCAATCCGCGAGTGGCGAGCATCATCACCACTTGTGCGGTATGGGTCAGGTTGGCGAGAAATTCCGTATGCCCGGAAAAGGCGATTCCGGATTCATTGATCACGCCCTTGTGCACAGGGGCGGTGATCATGCCGGCAAAATGCCCGTCCAGGCAGCCTTGGCCCGCTCGGGTCAAGGTTTCCAGAACGAAAGCCGCGTTGGCCTTGTCCAGTTGCCCGGCAGTGACCTTGGCGTTGAGCGGTGTATCCCAGACATACAGGCTGTTGGCTGGCGCGGGTACATCCGGCCAGCGGTCCGGGGTTACCGGCAGCAAATCGACGACCACGCCCAGCTGCGCGGCCCGCTCGAGGAGCAGGTCGCGGCTGGTAATGGCAATCAGGGGATGTGGCTGGGCTTGCGAGGCGAGCAGCAGGCACAGGTCGGGACCTATGCCGGCCGGTTCGCCGGGTGTCAGCGCGAAACGTTTGGGTTTCACTGCGCTGCCTGGTCTGCACCAGGGAGTTTGATCTCTACGTACGCTTCGTCACGGATCTGACGCAGCCAGGTTTGCAGCTCTTCATCATATTTGCGGTTACGCAATACGGTCATCGCTTGCTGCTCACGGGCCTGGGTGGTGCTGTCAGTGGCACGACGGCCAAGGACTTCCAGGACGTGCCAGCCATATTGAGTCTGGAACGGCTTGGACAGCTGACCTTGTGGGGTCTTGGCCATCACTTCGCGGAACTCGGGAACCAGTGCATTCGGGTCGATCCAGTTCAGGTCGCCACCGTTGAGGGCGGAACCTGGATCTTCCGAGAAGCTTTTCGCCAGTTCGCCGAAGTCTTCGCCCGATTCGATGCGGGAGTAGAGGGACTCAGCGAGCGCTTTGGTTTTTGCTTCGTCGCGGATCGGGCTCGGTTTGACCAGGATATGACGCACGTGCACTTCGTCACGCACCTGGGTTTCGCCGCCACGCTTGTCGAGGATCTTCAAAATGATGAAGCCGCCCGGAGTACGCATAGGTTGGGTCACATCACCCACTGCCATGGTGCTGAGCAGGCGATCGAACGGAGGTGGCAGTTGAGCGGCTTTACGCCAGCCCATGTCGCCGCCTTCCAGTGCGGTTTCGCTGGCGGATTTGGCGATTGCCAACTGACCGAAGTCAGCGCCTTGCTGGAGTTGCTGGTAAACCGCGTCGGCTTGCTTGGCTGCATTCTGAATCGCGTCGGAGTTGGCGCTTTCCGGCGTAGGAATCAGGATGTTGGCCAGGCGGAACTCTTCGGACAGTTGCATCTTGCCAAGGTCGGAAGCGAGGAAGTTCTTCACTTCCTGTTCGGAAACCTGGATACGCTCGGCCACACGACGCTGACGCACACGGCTGATGATCATTTCGCGGCGAATCTGGTCACGGGCGTCGTCGTAAGACAGACCGTCGCGAGTCAGAGCGGCGCGGAATTGATCCACGGACATGTTGTTGCGCTGGGCAATGGTGCCGACAGCCTGGTTCAGTTCTTCATCGGTAATGCGGATGCCGGAACGTTCGCCGATCTGCAGTTGCAGGTTTTCGACGATCAGGCGTTCAAGTACCTGCTGATCCAGCACGTTAGCCGGCGGTACTGCAGCACCGCGCTTGGCGATGGTTTGCTGAACTTCATGAACCCGTTGGTCCAGTTGGCTCTGCATGACCACGTCGTTATCGACAATGGCCACCACTTTATCGATGGACTCCACCGCGGCGTTCGCCGCGGTACCCAGGAACAGCGCGCCCAGCATCAGCGGGCGCAGACAATCAGAAAGCTTGGTCTTCACGTTCACGATAACCTTGGATGCCTTTGTCGAGGAAGCTCTCTACTTTGGCGCCGGTGAGGCCGCCGAGTCCCTTCAGAACAATTTGTAGGAAGATGCCGTGGTCGCCTTTTTCGTTTTCCGGGGCGTTCTGACTGAACTCGTCATACGAAACCCAGTAACGGTTGATCAGGCGCAGTTTCCAGCAGCAGTTGTCGTACTCGAAACCACCGAAAGCTTCCAGGGTACGGTTACGGTTGTAGTCATACTGCCAGCGGCTGATGGCGTTCCATTGCGGCACGATCGGCCAGATCACCGAGAAATCGTGCTGTTGGATCTTGTAGTAGTCCTTCACGTAGCCAGGTTGGCCCGGGGTGCCGTAGTCACCGCCGCCCACTTGCCATTTACCGGTGTTCTGGTCGTAACGGACCTGGTCATTACGATAGCGATAGCCGGCGTTGATGACCTTGTTCGGGTTGTCTTCAGGCTGGTAGTGGAACATCGCGCTGCCCGAGCGAGGGCTGCGGCTGTCCGGGTCCCAGTTGTAATCGGCCGTGGTGCGCCAATCACGGTTCCAGCGGTATTCGTATTCCAGCGCATACGGTGAAACATTGGAATGCGCGTCGTCGCGGGTTTTTGCATCGATACCCGGCAACTGGACTTCGCGATCCTTGAAGTACACGGCCTGGCCGACGCTGATGCGTTGACGTTCGAAGCCATTGTCTTCGATCCAGCGGTTGGTTACGCCCAAGGACAGTTTGTTCTCGTCGCCGACGCGGTCGGCGCCGGAGAAGCGGTTGTCACGGAATAACGACGCATAGTTGAAGGTGTATTCGCTGGTGTCGAAGACCGGAATGTCTTCCTGATCCGTTTCAGGGACGTACAGGTAGAACAGGCGCGGTTCGAGGGTCTGGCGATAATTCTTGCCGAACCATTGGGTATTGCGATCGAAGTACAGGCCGCTATCGATGCTTGCAATCGGCACGCCACGGTTCTGGTTGCTGTCGAAATGACCATTGATATTTTCAGTCCCAGCGTCAGCTGCGGCTTGATCTTGGGCAGCGATGTCGCTTTTCCCTTTACCGTCCAGGTCCAGTTGGTACTGGGTGTATTGGTACTTGAGCGATGGCTTCAGGAAGCCATAAGTCCAGTCCAGCGGCAGGCTGACACCCGGTTTGAGATTCAAACGATCGCCGTTGGCACGTGCCAGTCCCGCAACGTTGTTATCCAGGCGCGGATCAACGGTGCCATCTTCGTTTACGAAGTCACCGTCCTTCAAGTCACGGTCAAACCGTACGACTTCTGTCTCGTAGTCGAAATTCAGGCCACCAGGATGAGTCGGCAGCTGACCCACGAAAGTGATCTGTGGCAAGCGGTCATACGGTGTGATGTTCGAAATGGTCGCGAGCTGATAAGCCTGTGCGTTCAAACGAGCGGTGTAGCTGTCGCCACGATAGGTGACAGAACCCTGCTGGTTCACATAATCAGAGCTTTTAACCCCGATCTGGTCAGTCTGCAGATCCTGGAAGTAATACGGATCGCTGATCTTGGTGTAATCGACCTGGGTCAGAACGCGCGAGTCGAGACCGCCCTTGTGCTGCCAGTTATACATGTAGCGGTTTTTCTGGTAGTCGGTCTGCTTGCTGCGATCGGTGTCTTCGTCGTTGAGGTACGCGGCGCCGAACTGACCTTCGCTGGACGGGGTCAGGTAACGGAATTCGCCTTCCATCAACAGCCCGTGCTTGCTCATGTAGCGCGGGTACAACGTGGCATCGTAGTTGGGTGCCAGGTTGAAGTAATACGGTGTGACCAGCAAGAAGCCGGTATCGCTGCCGGTGCCGATGGTCGGCGGCAGGAAGCCGGACTGGCGACGGTCGTCGATCGGGAAATAGATGTACGGCGTGTACAGGACCGGAATGTCCTTGACCCGCAGCGTCACGTTGGTCGCGGTACCGAAGCCGGTGGCCGGGTTCAAGGTGATGTTGTTGCCCTTGAGCTGCCAGGCGTTGCTGTCCGGTTCGCACGTGGTGTACGTACCATCCTTGAGGCGGATGATCGCGTTCTCGGCACGCTTGGCGTACAGCGCACTGCCGCGGATACGGGATTTGTGCATCACGTATTCGGCGTTGTCGACCTTGGCTTCACCGGTGTCGAGCTGCACGTCGGCGTGGTCGCCAACGATCAGTGCGCCGTTGTCGCGAACACGGACGTTGCCGCTCAGTTCGCCACGGCTCTCGGCCTGGTAAAGGTTCGCTTCGTCGGCTTCGACCTGCATGCTGCCCTGGCGCATGACCACGTCACCGGCGAGGGTCGCGACTTGCTCATCCTGCTTATAGCGAGAGGCTTTGGCGCCGAGGAAGGTCGGAGCGTCACTTTTATTCGTCTTGTCATTCATGCCAGGACGAATCGGTTCGATATAGGAACCAGCGCAGTAAGGACCGGTTTCGGCCAATTGCGCTGCAGTGAGCTTCTCGCGCGGAACCCAGTCGAGGTGACTGTAGTCTTCGCTACGCGACTTCAGGCCGCGGCCCTTGGCTTCGGTCACCAGCACAGGCTTGGCGCCGGTGTCTTGACTTAAACCGCTGTCAGCCGGAGTCTCGCCGCTGGTGGTTGCCGCCGCACTGCCGTCATGGACGGGGCGCGGTGGCAGCGCAGCTGCTGGAGATTTTGGCGCACAGTTCCAGGCACCCGAAGCAGAGACTGAGCAGTCATACTGTTCCGCGGCGACCACGAACGAAGTGGCTAGAGGTTGCAGGGCCAGCAGACTGCCGGTAACCAACAACGGAAATTTTTTACGAAACGCGGGGGATTTCAATGCCATCTTATTAGTCCGGGCTTCCTGCGTGCCATCTGCCCGCGGTGTGGGCCGCACGCCTCTCGATGGTCTGAAAAAGATGCTGGATAATAAAGCATGACCCGCTTGACGGCTAGCGCCGTCGGAGACCCTTGCAATGCCTGATCAAGATGTACGTTTGCAACACCTGAAAGTTTGGCTCGATGAGCAATTGGCTGTCCTTTTTGCAGAGCAGGGTTGGGGTGCCGTACCCCCGGCCACGTTGACCGCGGCCAGTAGCGATGCGAGTTTTCGACGGTATTTTCGTTGGGAAGGCGAGGGCCGAAGCTTCGTCGTGATGGATGCGCCACCGCCCCAGGAAAACTGTAAACCCTTCGTGGATATCGCTTTTTTACTGGGGAAATCCGGAATAAATGTTCCGAAAATTTATGCTGAAGACCTCGAACGTGGTTTTCTTTTGCTCAATGACCTGGGCAACAAGACCTACCTCGACGTGATCGACAGCGAAAATGCCGATGATTTGTTCAAGGATGCCCTACAAGCGCTGCTGGCTTTTCAGCAGTTGCCGATGGTTGCACCGCTGCCAAGTTATGACGTGGCGCTGCTGCGCCGAGAGCTGGAATTGTTCCCTGAGTGGTACGTGAAGCGCGAGTTGGGCATCGAGTTCGACTCGGCGCAGCAAGTGCTCTGGCAGAACGTGACCGAGCTATTGATCGACAGCGCACTGGCCCAGCCCAAAGTGCTGGTGCACCGCGATTACATGCCGCGCAACCTGATGCTCAGCGAGCCCAACCCTGGCGTGCTGGATTTCCAGGACGCCGTCTATGGTCCGGTGACCTACGACGTGACCTGCCTGTTCAAGGATGCATTCCTCAGCTGGCCCGAGGAGCGCGTGCGCGGCTGGCTGGAAGCTTACTGGCAGCAAGCGGGCGATCTCGGAATCCCGGTTCAGCCCGACTTCGAAGATTTCCTGCGGGCCAGTGACCTGATGGGCGTGCAGCGGCACCTGAAAGTGATCGGCATCTTTGCCCGCATCTGCCACCGTGACGGCAAGCCACGTTATCTCGGCGATGTGCCACGCTTCTTTGCATATATAGACGCCGTGATCGCCCGCCGTCCTGAACTGGCCGAGCTGGATGTGTTGCTGCTGAGTCTGCGTGCTGGAGTGAATGCATGAAGGCAATGATTCTGGCTGCCGGCAAAGGCGAGCGCATGCGCCCGCTGACCCTGACCACGCCGAAACCGCTGGTTCGCGCTGGCGGCATACCGTTGATCGAGTATCACTTGAAAGCCTTGGCGGTGGCGGGGTTTACCGAGGTGGTGATCAACCATGCCTGGCTCGGCCAGTTGATCGAAAACTACCTGGGCGATGGCTCGCAATATGGCGTACGCATTCAGTATTCGGCGGAAGGTGAGCCGCTGGAAACCGGAGGCGGGATTTTCCGCGCGCTGCCGTTGCTGGGTGACGAGGCCTTTCTGGTGGTCAACGGTGACATCTGGACCGATTACGACTTCAGCACGTTGCACCAACCCATCACCGGGCTGGCGCATCTGGTGTTGGCGGACAACCCGGCCCATCACCCGACCGGCGATTTCAGCCTGGTCGACGGGCAAGTCCGCGACGCTCAACCGGGCACTGCAACCCTGACCTACAGCGGCATCGCGGTCCTGCATCCGCAGCTGTTCGACGGTTGCTCCGCCGGTGCCTTCAAGCTTGCACCGCTGCTGCGCAAGGCCATGGCCAATGGTCAGGTTACCGGCGAGCACTTGAAGGGACATTGGGTGGATGTTGGCACTCACGAGCGTCTGGCAGAAGTCGAAGCCTTGTTAGAAGCGAGACGCTGACATGTTGTGGCCAGGGACTCTGATTGGAGCCGGAGCGGGCTTTTACATCGCCAGCATTCCGGGGGCCATGCTTGGCGCCTTGTTGGGGCAGGTGCTGGACCGGCACTTGCACATACAGAGTTGGGCGCACTTGCGGGAAAAGCTCGGTGGCCGCCCAGTGCTGCGCAACGATGAACTGCTGTTTGTGTTGTTGGGACGCCTGGCCAAGAGCGATGGCAGGGTGGTCGAGGGCCACATCCAGCAGGCTCGTCAGGAAATGCGTTCTCTGGACATGACCGAGTCGGCCCAGCGCCGGGCCATTGCCGCGTTCAATCGCGGCAAGTCGGGAAATGACCGGTTGCGCGGTTATTTGCGCCGCTTGAGCACTCAGCCTCATGCGGCCGAAGGCGTCTTGCGCGCCTGCTGGCGGATGATCTGGGCGGATGGCCGCGCCGGCAGTGCTGAGCGAGAGCTGATCAGGCAGTGGGGTAAATGGCTGGGCTGGACGTCACAGCAGGTGCAGGCTCTGGCGGCCGATTACGAGCAGCACAAGTTTGTAAAGACCAGCAGCGCGCTGACCTATCAAGATGCCCTGCGGCTTCTGGGCGTTTCGGCGACCACCGAGCCGGCGCAGATCAAGCGTGCTTATCGACGCCTGCTGAGTCGCCATCACCCGGACAAGATCGCCGGCAGCGGTGCGACGGCGCTGCAGGTGCGCGAAGCCACTGACAAGACCCGCGAACTGCATAGCGCCTATACATTGATTCGTGAGCGGCGGGATTTTCGTTAGGGCGACAGATTTGTAGTGTTTGTACGCCCCCTTCGCGAGCAAGCCCGCTCCCACATTTGTCCTGTGTACACCGGTCAAATGTGGGAGCGGGCTTGCTCGCGAATGGGGCGACGCGGTCTATCAGTTGACCGCGTTCTGTGGACTCAACCAACCCCGCACCCGACGGAACAGTTGCTCTTGCTCAGCCTTGGAATTACCCGGCAACGCCTTGAGCGAAACCTGACTGAACCCCACAGTCTTCAAGCGTTTGCTGGCTTGCAAGCGTTCAAGCGCCAGGTTGCGATCCAGCGGCTTGTCCATATAGAAAATGTCTGCGGTGGGCAGCTTCAGGGTCGGTGTCAGTTCGACCAGCTCTGGTTTGGCTTTCGCCGGCATCTGAGCGGCAACCATCACAAATTTCTCCACTTGCGAGGGCTGCTTCTCGCTCAGGTATCGCGCGGCCCAGTAGGCGCCAGTGCCATGCCCCAGCACGACAATGCGGCGAGCGCTTTGCTGTTCGGCGTAGGCAATCGCGGCGTCGATGCGGGCGAAGATTCGTTCGGCGTCGGCTTTGGCCTGTTCCTCGGTGGTTTCGGCGATCGCCTTGTCCGCCACCTCCGCTTCACCGCCCGCTGCTTGTTCAATGGGCGCGGCGGTGGTCGAGTCTTTGCTGCCGGGGTCAGCGGCTTTTGGTGTGGGTGCGACTTCGACGATACGCGGCGCGATGGCATCGCTTTGCAGGTCCGGCAGGGTGATACTCAGGCTGCTCCACTCGGCGTCCGGCAATTTACGGCGCAATGGACCGATTGCTTGCGGCCAGTCAACGGTTTCGCCGGCCCCCGGGATGATAATCACCGCGCCTTTGGGTTCGGCGGTATTGGCCGGTTTCCACAAGGCCAGAAACGTGTCGCCACCTGCTTGCAGTTGCTGCTGTTCCTGAGCCGGGATCTGTCGCTCAAGTGCAGACGCCTCTTCCTGACTACGCTCAAGCAGCGGCTGGCGCTCGAGCGGTTTTTCTTCGCCGGGTGTTTGCGTTGCGGCAGGTGCCGGGTCGGCGGCCTCGACAGAAAAGGCGCATGGCAGGATCAGCGACAGGCACAATGCTGGCAGTGCCAGGCGGTAGACAGGGGGCATCGGATATTCCAGGCCAGAAGTTATTCCGGCAGCCTAATGGGTTGGTCAGTATTTGTCAGTGTGTGAGATTTCGATGATGCGTTTTCGCTGCCTGTGGGTTATCGGCTGTTTGTGGTTTCCCTTGATGGGCTGGGCGGCTCCCGCGCCCCCGGTGCACGTCGCGCAATTGTCCGCGGGCCAGCAGCAATGGCTGGCGCAGCATGGCGAATTGCGCGTGGGGCTGGTGTTGCAGGTGCCCTACGCCCAATACGATCGCCGCTTGCAGCGTTTGTCGGGGGTCAATGTCGAGCTGATGAAGTGGCTGGCCAAGGCGCTCAAGGTCGAGCTGAGCTGGCGCAACTTTCCCGACCTGGCGCAACTGGAAGCCGCCGCGCGCGAGGGTGAAATCGACATCGCTCCGGGGCTGACCCAAACCCCCGGTGGCTTGCGGCTCTGGCAGTTTTCCGACCCGTATATGCGGGTGCCGCAACTGGTGGTCAGCGACCAGAAAAGCACCGGCGTGGTCGAGCTGGAAAAACTCGACAGCCAGACCCGCGTCGCCGTGCGCATGCCCGGTGCCACCGCAGAATACCTGCGCAGTAATTACCCGCACCTGAACCTTCAAGGCGTACCGATCGAACGCCAGGCACTGCAACTGTTATTGAGTCAGCAGGCCAGTTACGCCGTCATCGACGAAGCGCAGTTGGGGCGTTTGTCCGCCGAACCTGAGTTCGCCGGGCTGGTGGTGGTCGGTGATATCGGCTTGCCGCAATTGTTGCGGGTGGCCACGCGCCGGGATTGGCCAGAACTGGCCGGCATCGTCGAAAGCGCGCTGCGGGCGATCCCCGCCAAGGACCTGGAGCAGCTGCACAACCAATGGCTGCAACCCAAATACCCGCGCCTGACCGAGTCCCCGGGTTTCTGGCAAAACCTTTGCCTGTTGTTGGCGGTGCTGATGCTGAGCAGCATGGCCATCGTGTTCTGGCAGCGTCGGCAGCAGCACAGTCTTGAGCATCGTTTGCGGGCCGCGCGTGAAGACATTGCCTTGCGTGCCGCCAGCGAAGAAGCCTTGCGCCTCACCCAGTTTTCCATCGACCAGAGCACTGTCGGCATCCTTTGGGTCAACTGGGACAGCCATGTGCGCTACGCCAATCGCGCGGCCGAAACCATGCTGGGTTATCCGGCGGGCGGGATCATTGATCGGCCGCTGATCGACTTCGAGCCCGGCTTGCACATGGACCGCTGGCTGAACCTGTGGAAGCGCGCCCGGGCCAGCGAGGACGGCCCGCAAAGTTTCGAAACCAACTGCATACGGGCGGATGGCAGCAACCTGCCGGTGGATGTTTCGCTGAGCTTTTTGCGGTTTCGCGACAGCGAATACCTGGTGGTTTACCTCAATGACGTCACCGAGCGCCGTCGTGCATTGGCTGCGCTGCAGGAAAGCGAGGCGCGTCTGCAAGGGATCGCCGCCAACGTTCCGGGGCTGGTCTTTCGTCTGGAGCGGGCGCCGGTGACGGGACAGATCGATTTTGCCTACATCAGTGAAGGCAGCGAGAGCCTGGTCGGTTACGCGCCGGCCACCCTGGCCCATCGCGACAAAGGCTTGCGCAGTCTGGTGCACCCGGACGACAAGGCCAGTTATCACCAAACCCAGGACCATGCGCTGGATACCGACAGTGACTGGTCATGGCAGGGACGGATTCTCACCCGTTCCGGCGAACAGCGCTGGGCCGAGATCAAGGCCATCACCCGCCGACTCGAAGACGGCGCCTATGTCTGGGACGGGATCGTCTGGGACATCAGCGAGAGCAAGCGCATCGAATTGGAACTGGCCAGCTCTCGCGAACAGTTGCGTGAATTGTCCGCGCACCTGGAGAGTGTGCGAGAAGAAGAAAAAGCCCGCATCGCCAGGGAAGTTCACGACGAACTGGGTCAGATGCTCACCGTGTTGAAGCTGGAAACCTCCATGTGCGAATTGGCCTACGCCCAGCTCGACCCTGGTCTGAACGAGCGCTTGAACAGCATGAAGCGACTGATCGCGCAGCTGTTCCAATTGGTACGCGACGTGGCCACGGCGCTGCGGCCGCCGATTCTCGACGCCGGGATCGCCTCGGCTATCGAATGGCAGGCCCGCCGATTCGAGGCGCGCACGCAGATTCCGTGCTTGGTGCAGGTGCCGGAGAACCTG
This sequence comes from Pseudomonas sp. ES4, assembly GCF_050586665.1. Lineage (NCBI taxonomy): Bacteria > Pseudomonadati > Pseudomonadota > Gammaproteobacteria > Pseudomonadales > Pseudomonadaceae > Pseudomonas > Pseudomonas sp. ES4. The sequence goes on from NZ_JBOBDO010000012.1 coordinate 159,437, forward strand.
CCGCTGCTCAGTGATGCCAAGGCGATTGGTCTGTTTAGGATCCTTCAGGAAGCGCTGACCAATGTCATGCGCCATGCCCAGGCGCATACTGTTGAACTGACGCTGGTGCTTGAAGGTGACGAGTTGTGTCTGACCGTCAGCGATGATGGCGTAGGATTTGTCCCTGCCACCGGTAGGTCAACCTCCTTCGGGGTGGTCGGCATGCGCGAGCGAGTGTTGATCATGGGCGGGCAGTTGTCGCTTGAGAGTGAACCGGGTGAAGGCACGACCCTGAGCGTGCGAGTGCCGCTGGATGAGGAGAAGTAAGTGATCCGTGTACTGGTAGCCGAAGACCACACCATCGTCCGCGAAGGCATCAAGCAATTGATCGGCCTGGCCAAGGATTTGCTGGTGGTAGGGGAGGCGAGCAATGGTGAGCAGTTGCTCGAGACCTTGCGTCATGTTCCCTGTGAAGTGGTCTTGCTGGACATCTCCATGCCCGGGGTTAACGGGCTGGAGGCGATTCCGCGGATTCGCGCCTTGAACAATCCGCCGGCGATTCTGGTGTTGTCGATGCACGACGAAGCGCAAATGGCCGCTCGAGCGTTGAAGGTCGGCGCCGCGGGTTATGCGACCAAGGACAGCGATCCGGCACTGCTGCTGACGGCAATCCGCAAGGTCGCGGCGGGCGGGCGCTACATCGACCCGGACCTGGCCGACCGCATGGTCTTCGAAGTCGGCCTGACCGATTCGCGGCCGTTGCACTCGTTGTTGTCCGAGCGTGAATTCTCGGTGTTCGAACGCCTGGCCCAGGGCGCCAACGTCAACGACATCGCCCAGCAACTGGCCCTGAGCAGCAAAACCATCAGCACCCACAAGGCGCGGCTGATGCAAAAACTCAACATCACCTCCCTGGCGGAACTGGTGAAGTACGCCATGGAGCACAAACTTCTCTAAGAACGCCG
>NZ_JBOBDO010000013.1:0-155311 GCF_050586665.1 Pseudomonas sp. ES4
GTGTTTGATGCGGACTGGAGAATGGCATAACCGTCATGTCGTTCTAATACTAAGGTCGTCTGGAACCAGTTCCGTAGCCGCATAGAGTGGATAACGTTCCAACTTCATCTGTGCTGCGAGGATAAAAACAATGAACGACAGCATTTACCTCTCGATTCAAAACAGCCCGCGCTTCAAGGAGCTGGTTAGTAAGCGAGAAAGGTTCGCCTGGATTCTTTCGGCGATCATGCTTGGGCTTTACTCCGGATTCATCCTTTTGATTGCTTACGGGCCGCATATTCTGGGAGCAAAAATCAGCCCCGAGTCTTCGATTACCTGGGGAATACCGATTGGTGTCGGGCTGATTCTCTCGGCCTTTATCCTGACTGCAATCTACGTACGACGCGCCAATGGCGAATTTGATGACCTGAACAATGCGATTCTCAAGGAGGCTCAGCAATGATCCGGCGTCTAATGGCTCTATTGAGCATCGCAGCCTTTGCACCTGGCGCCTGGGCAGGTGAAGCCCTGACCGGCGAAGTGCACAAACAACCGCTCAACGTTTCCGCGATCCTGATGTTCGTAGCGTTCGTTGGCCTGACCCTGTGCATCACCTACTGGGCTTCCAAGCGCAACAATTCGGCGGCTGACTACTATGCGGCGGGTGGCAAGATCACCGGCTTCCAGAATGGTCTGGCGATTGCCGGTGACTACATGTCGGCGGCGTCCTTCCTGGGTATTTCCGCCCTGGTGTTCACTTCCGGTTACGACGGCCTGATCTACTCGATCGGGTTCCTGGTGGGCTGGCCGATCATTCTGTTCCTGATCGCCGAGCGCCTGCGTAACCTGGGTAAATACACCTTTGCCGACGTCGCGTCCTACCGCCTTGGGCAGACCCAGATCCGCACGCTGTCCGCTTGCGGTTCGCTGGTGGTGGTGGCGTTCTACCTGATCGCGCAAATGGTTGGTGCCGGCAAGCTGATCCAGCTGCTGTTCGGTCTCGACTACTACGTTGCCGTGATCCTGGTCGGTATCCTGATGTGCATGTATGTGTTGTTCGGCGGCATGCTGGCGACCACCTGGGTGCAGATCATCAAGGCCGTGTTGCTGCTGTCCGGTGCTTCGTTCATGGCGCTGATGGTCATGAAGCACGTCAACTTCGACTTCAGCTTGCTGTTTTCCGAGGCGATCAAGGTTCACCCTAAAGGTGAAGCGATCATGAGCCCGGGCGGCCTGGTGAAAGATCCGGTCTCGGCATTCTCCCTTGGTCTGGCGCTGATGTTCGGTACCGCTGGCCTGCCGCACATTCTGATGCGCTTCTTCACCGTGAGTGACGCGAAAGAAGCTCGCAAGAGCGTGCTGTATGCAACCGGCTTCATCGGCTACTTCTACATTCTGACCTTCATCATCGGCTTCGGCGCGATCTTGCTGGTCAGCACCAACCCTGCCTTTAAAGATGCTGCTGGCGCGCTGTTGGGCGGCAACAACATGGCGGCGGTGCACCTGGCTAACGCGGTGGGCGGCAGTATCTTCCTGGGCTTCATCTCGGCTGTAGCGTTCGCAACCATCCTGGCTGTAGTGGCTGGTTTGACGCTCGCCGGCGCTACGGCGGTGTCTCACGACCTTTACGCCAGCGTGATCAAGAAGGGCAAGGCCAACGACAAGGACGAGATTCGTGTTTCGAAAATCACCACCGTCTGCCTGGGTGTGTTGGCAATCGGCTTGGGTATTCTGTTCGAAAGCCAGAACATCGCGTTCATGGTGGGCCTGGCGTTCTCCATCGCGGCGAGCTGTAACTTCCCGGTGCTGCTGCTTTCGATGTACTGGAAGAAGCTGACCACACGTGGTGCGATGATCGGTGGCTGGTTGGGGCTGATCAGTGCCGTTGGTTTGATGGTCCTTGGGCCAACCATTTGGGTGCAGATCCTGCATCACGAGAAGGCTATCTTCCCGTATGAGTACCCGGCGCTGTTCTCCATGGCCATTGCGTTTGTCGGGATCTGGTTCTTCTCGATCACTGACAAGTCGACGGCCGGCGTTAATGAGCGGGCGCTGTTCTTCCCTCAGTTCGTTCGTTCGCAGACGGGCTTGGGCGCGAGTGGGGCGGTTTCGCACTAAGGCTTCGAGCTTCTCCATGTAAGCTGCGTTAAACAGAAATGCCCCGGTCGAGAGATCGGGGCATTTTTTTTTTTTGCGGTTATCGGCCCTTGTTGACTGCATACATATCCGTTTCTTCGGTAACGGCCACCTATGGTTCCGCTCTTACAGCGGGTCACTTTGGAAGAGCCTGCGCGGCCCGGCGGAAAGTAACCAAAACGCTTGGCCCCTGACGTACGGCCCTTCGCCTAGGCTCAGGGTGCCCTCGCTCCGGTCCTGCTCCGTGGGCCCGCCGCCATCGGCCATCCATGGCCGGGGGCGGCTAGCCCGGCATCCATGCCGAGCTGCCCACTGCGCAGAACCTCCACTCGGCCTCCCGACGGGGCAGATCAAAAGCCAAAGCCAAAGCCAAAGCCAAAGCCAAAGCCAAAGCCAAAGCCAAAGCAAGATAACAGCCCCCACCGCTCACTCACTGATCGTTCCCACGCTCCGCGTGGGAATGCATCCCGTGACGCTCCGCGTCACCAATATGTAGGACTCAACTCACCGGAAGGCGGGACGCGGAGCGTTCCCGGCGGCATTCTCACGCGGAGCGTAGGAGCGATCAGGTTCATCGCACAAACAAAAACGGCCTCTATATAAATAGAGGCCGTTCCCGGTGCAACTTTAAGACGTTATCGCAAGACAGGCCTTATTTGCGGTCTTCCAGCTTGGTGATGTCACGCGACTCGTAGCCGGTGTACAGCTGGCGCGGGCGGCCAATCTTGTACGGGCTGGAGAGCATTTCTTTCCAGTGGGAGATCCAGCCGACAGTCCGCGCCAAAGCGAAGATCACGGTGAACATGCTGGTTGGAATGCCGATCGCCTTGAGGATGATCCCCGAGTAGAAGTCGACGTTCGGGTACAGCGAGCGTTCGATGAAGTACGGGTCGGTCAGGGCGATCTCTTCCAGGCGCATGGCCAGTTCGAGTTGCGGATCGTTGGTGATGCCCAGTTCCTTCAGTACTTCGTCGCAGGTCTGCTTCATCACTGTTGCGCGTGGGTCGCGGTTTTTGTAAACCCGGTGACCGAAGCCCATCAGTTTGAACGGATCGTTCTTGTCCTTGGCCTTGGCGATGTACTTGTCGATGTTCGACACATCGCCAATTTCATCGAGCATGGTCAGAACGGCTTCGTTCGCGCCGCCGTGGGCAGGGCCCCACAGTGCAGCGATACCGGCGGCGATACAGGCGAACGGGTTGGCACCCGAAGAGCCGGCCAGGCGTACGGTGGAAGTCGATGCGTTCTGCTCGTGGTCGGCATGGAGGATGAAGATCTTGTCCATGGCGTTGGCGAGTACCGGGCTGATCGGTTTGATCTCGCACGGGGTGTTGAACATCATGTGCAGGAAGTTTTCCGCGTACGTCAGGTCGTTGCGCGGGTACATCATGGGTTGCCCCATCGAGTACTTGTAAACCATCGCTGCCAGGGTCGGCATCTTGGCAACCAGGCGGATCGCGGAGATTTCGCGATGCTGCGGGTTATTGATGTCCAGGGAGTCGTGGTAGAAGGCCGAGAGGGCGCCGACTACACCGCACATGACGGCCATTGGGTGGGCGTCGCGACGGAAACCGTTGAAGAACGTCTTCAGCTGCTCGTGAACCATGGTGTGGTTCTTTACGGTGCTGACGAACTGGGCCTTCTGTTCTGCAGTCGGCAATTCGCCGTTGAGCAGCAGATAGCAGGTTTCCAGGTAGTCCGACTTTTCAGCCAGCTGTTCGATCGGGTAGCCGCGGTGCAGCAGGATGCCGTTGTCGCCGTCGATATAGGTGATCTTCGACTCGCAGGAAGCTGTCGACATGAAACCAGGGTCAAAGGTGAAACGGCCCGTGGCCGTCAGGCCCCGAACATCGATAACATCGGGACCAACGGTGCCGGTTAAAATGGGCAGCTCGACGGGGGCTGCGCCCTCGATGATCAACTGCGCTTTTTTGTCAGCCATGTGGCCTCCTATTTATGCTTGAAATCATCAGACAGACCCCCCACGCAGGGCCCGCACCACTATAGTGAGATAAATTCGAATGTCAATTTGCCTAAAGTCTTGCTCCAGAAGGCTTTAACCGGACTTTTTCCTCGAAATTGCCTGCCGTTTACGCCTTTTATCCGACTTGTGCAATGCGCTATTAGGGGAAGGTGAACGCGTTGTCATTAGTAGCCTAACTGTCTATACTCGGCCACCGACCGCCAGGGGCTTTTGGGCCTGCTTTATTGGGGGTCGCATCCCTGGGTGGTGGTTACCTGACCAGTGCACTCCCCAACAACTTTGCCCTGATTGTTAGGGGCTCTTCAGTGTGAAAAAAAAGCCGTGAAAAGCCAACGACCTGTAAACCTAGACCTAAGGACCATCAAACTCCCCATCACCGGCGTTACGTCGTTTCTTCACCGTGTTTCCGGCATCATTCTCTTTCTGGGCCTTGGCTTCATGCTTTATGCATTGGGCAAGTCTCTGGATTCTGAGGAAGGTTTTGCCGAGGTGAAGGCATGCTTGACCAGCCCGCTGGCCAAGTTCGTAGCATGGGGCCTCCTGTCCGCTCTTCTGTATCACCTGGTAGCCGGTGTGCGCCACTTGATCATGGACATGGGCATCGGTGAGACGCTGGAAGGCGGCCGCCTGGGCTCGAAAATTATCATCGCCGTTTCCGTGGTGCTGATCGTTCTGGCAGGAGTTTGGATATGGTAACCAGCGTTACGAACCTTTCGCGTTCCGGTCTTTATGACTGGATGGCGCAACGTGTGTCTGCGGTCGTTCTCGCGGCTTATTTCATCTTCCTGATCGGATACCTTGTAGCGAATCCGGGCATTGGCTATGACCAATGGCATGGCCTGTTCGCCCACAACGGGATGCGTATCTTCAGTCTGCTGGCCCTTGTGGCCCTAGGCGCTCACGCCTGGGTCGGCATGTGGACCATCGCGACCGACTACCTGACGCCAATGGCGCTGGGAAAGTCCGCGACTGCAGTACGTTTCCTTTTCCAGGCAGTATGCGGCGTTGCGATGTTCGCTTACTTCGTCTGGGGTGTGCAGATTCTCTGGGGTATCTGATTCATGGCTAACATTCCAACGATTTCTTTCGACGCCATCATTATTGGTGGTGGCGGTGCCGGCATGCGCGCAGCGCTGCAACTGGCACAGGGCGGTCACAAGACTGCCGTAATCACCAAGGTTTTCCCTACCCGTTCGCACACTGTGTCCGCTCAGGGCGGCATTACCTGCGCGATCGCTTCGGCTGATCCGAACGATGACTGGCGCTGGCACATGTACGATACCGTCAAGGGTTCCGACTATATCGGTGACCAGGACGCTATCGAATACATGTGTCAGGAAGGGCCGGCTGCGGTGTTCGAGCTGGACCACATGGGTCTGCCGTTCTCGCGTACCGAACAAGGTCGTATCTACCAGCGTCCATTCGGCGGTCAGTCGAAGGATTACGGTAAGGGTGGCCAGGCTGCCCGTACCTGCGCTGCCTCCGACCGTACCGGTCACGCGCTGTTGCACACGCTTTATCAGGGCAACCTGAAAGCCGGCACCACGTTCCTGAACGAGTACTACGCTGTTGATCTGGTGAAAAACCAGGACGGCGCATTCGTCGGTGTGATCGCCATCTGCATCGAAACCGGTGAAACCAGCTACATTCGCGCCAAGGCCACCGTTCTGGCCACTGGCGGTGCCGGTCGTATCTACTCGTCCACCACCAACGCCTTGATCAACACCGGTGACGGCGTCGGCATGGCTCTGCGTGCTGGCGTGCCGGTGCAAGACATCGAAATGTGGCAGTTCCACCCGACCGGCATCGCCGGCGCTGGTGTACTGGTTACTGAAGGCTGCCGTGGTGAAGGTGGTTACCTCATCAACAAGCACGGCGAGCGTTTCATGGAGCGCTACGCTCCGAACGCCAAAGACCTTGCCGGTCGTGACGTTGTTGCCCGCTCGATGGTTAAGGAAATCATCGCCGGTAACGGTTGCGGTCCGGATGGCGACCACGTACTGCTCAAGCTCGATCACCTGGGCGAGGAAGTGCTGCACAGCCGTCTGCCAGGCATCTGCGAACTGTCCAAGACGTTTGCTCACGTTGACCCGGTGGTTGCTCCGGTTCCGGTCGTTCCGACTTGCCACTATATGATGGGCGGCGTTCCGACCAACATTCATGGCCAGGCGATCACCCAGGATGCCGACGGCGTCGACACCATCATCCCTGGCCTGTTCGCAGTGGGTGAAGTGGCGTGCGTATCGGTTCACGGTGCCAACCGTCTGGGCGGCAACTCGTTGCTCGACCTGGTTGTGTTCGGCCGTGCGGCTGGTCTGCATCTGGAAAAAGCGCTGACTGAAGGCATCGAATACGACGACGCCACCGACGCCAACATTGAAACGGCCCTGGCCCGTCTGTCCGCTCTGAACTCGCGTACCGAAGGCGAAGACGTCGCCACCCTGCGTAAAGAACTGCAAAGCTGCATGCAGAACTACTTCGGTGTGTTCCGTACCGGCGAATACATGCAGAAGGGTATTGCTCAACTGGCTGATCTGCGTGGCCGTATCGCCAACGTCAAGATCAACGACAAGAGCCAGGCGTTCAACACCGCTCGTATCGAAGCGCTGGAATTGCAGAACCTGCTGGAAGTGGCCGAAGCTACCGCCATCGCCGCTGAGATCCGCAAAGAGTCCCGCGGCGCTCACGCCCGTGAAGACTACGAAGATCGCGACGACGAAAACTGGCTGTGCCACACCCTGTACTTCCCGGGTGACAAGCGCGTAACCAAGCGTGCTGTGAACTTCTCGCCGAAGACTGTTCCGACTTTTGAACCTAAGATTCGGACTTATTAAGGGTGGCCGCCATGTTGCAAGTCAGTGTTTATCGCTACAACCCTGATCAGGACGCTACGCCGTTCATGCAGGAATTTTCGGTCGATACCGGTGGTAAAGACCTGATGGTGCTGGATGTGCTGGCCCTGATCAAAGAGCAGGACGAAGGTTTCTCCTATCGTCGCTCTTGCCGTGAAGGTGTTTGCGGTTCCGACGGCATGAACATCAACGGCAAAAACGGTCTGGCCTGCGTCACGCCGCTGTCTGCTGTCGTAAAAGGTAACAAGCTGATCGTTCGTCCTCTGCCAGGTTTGCCGGTTATCCGTGACCTGGTCGTCGATATGAGCATCTTCTACAAGCAATACGAAAAGGTTAAGCCATACCTGCAGAACGACACGCCGGCTCCGGCCATCGAACGTCTGCAGACCCCTGAAGAGCGTGAAAAGCTCGACGGTCTGTACGAGTGCATCCTGTGCGCTTGCTGCTCGACCTCTTGCCCGTCCTTCTGGTGGAACCCGGACAAGTTCCTGGGTCCAGCTGCGTTGCTGCAAGCGTATCGCTTCCTGGCAGACAGCCGCGACACCAAGACTGCCGAGCGTCTGGCTTCGCTGGATGACCCGTTCAGCGTATTCCGCTGCCGCGGGATCATGAACTGCGTCAACGTTTGCCCGAAAGGCCTGAACCCGACTAAGGCCATCGGTCACATTCGTAACATGCTTCTGCAAAGCGGCGTGTGATTCAGCTGTAGTACCCGCAAGACCGCTGTACCCGTAGATGCTACGGCGCAGGCTTCAACCGGCGCCGTAGTCTTAACCTGAGCAGCAGCTTATAAGGCTGCGGCTCTTATTTTGAAGAAATGAGACAAGCAGGGGCATCCGGGCTGGTACCCGGACTATCAGCGTGATCCTAAGTGGCTTGTTTTAGTCGCTGCATTCGGACTTCTGCAAGTGTGCTCGGTGTCGACGCCGGTGGTGTTCCCCTAACCGAGGGTGACCAAGCATGCAAGAAAGCGTGATGCAGCGCATGTGGAACAGCGCCTACCTATCCGGTAGTAACGCTGCCTATGTGGAAGAGCTCTACGAGCTCTACCTGCACGACCCTAACGCTGTGCCAGAAGAGTGGCGCACCTACTTCCAGAAGTTGCCTGCTGACGGCAACCCTGCCACCGATGTTTCGCACTCCACAATTCGCGATCATTTCGTCTTGCTGGCAAAGAACCAGCGCCGCGCCCAACCGGTTTCCGCCGGTAGCGTGAGCAGTGAGCACGAGAAGAAGCAAGTTGAAGTGCTGCGATTGATCCAGGCCTACCGTATGCGTGGCCACCAGGCAGCCCAGCTTGACCCGCTGGGGCTGTGGCAGCGTCCTGCACCTGCAGACCTGTCGATCAATCATTACGGCTTGACCAATGCCGATCTTGATACGACCTTCCGTGCCGGCGACCTGTTCATCGGCAAAGAGGAGGCGAGCCTACGCGAAATTCACGAAGCGTTGCAGCAGACATATTGCCGCACCATCGGCGCTGAATTTACGCACATCACCGATTCCGAGCAGCGCCAGTGGTTCCAGCAGCGTCTGGAAAGCGTGCGTGGCCGTCCGACGTACTCCGCCGACATCAAGAGCCACCTGCTCGAGCGCGTCACCGCCGGCGAAGGCCTGGAAAAATACCTGGGTACCAAATACCCGGGTACCAAGCGTTTCGGTCTGGAAGGCGGCGAGAGCCTGATCCCGATGCTCGACGAGCTGATCCAGCGTTCCGGTTCCTACGGCACCAAGGAAATCGTTATCGGCATGGCCCACCGTGGTCGTCTGAACGTGCTGGTCAACACCTTCGGCAAGAACCCGCGCGAGCTGTTCGACGAGTTCGAAGGCAAGAAGAAGGTCGAGCTGGGTTCCGGTGACGTGAAGTATCACCAGGGCTTCTCCTCCAACGTGATGACCACCGGCGGTGAAGTTCACCTGGCGATGGCATTCAACCCGTCCCACCTGGAAATCGTTTCTCCAGTGGTCGAGGGTTCGGTTCGCGCCCGTCAGGATCGTCGTAACGACCCTACCGGCGAGAAGGTCCTGCCGATCTCCATCCACGGTGACGCGGCATTTGCCGGTCAAGGCGTGGTGATGGAAACCTTCCAGATGTCGCAGACCCGCGGTTTCAAGACCGGCGGCACCGTGCACATCGTGATCAACAACCAGGTCGGTTTCACCATCAGCAACCCGCTGGACTCGCGCTCCACCGAGTACGCGACCGACGTTGCGAAGATGATCCAGGCGCCGATCCTCCATGTGAATGGTGATGATCCGGAAGCCGTATTGTTCGTGACCCAGCTGGCCATCGACTACCGCATGCAGTTCAAGCGTGACGTGGTGATCGATCTGGTCTGCTACCGTCGTCGTGGCCACAACGAGGCCGACGAGCCAAGCGGCACACAGCCAATCATGTATCAGCAGATCACCAAGCAGCGCACCACACGTGAGCTGTATGCCGATCGTCTGACCCAGGGCGGTGTGCTGGACGCAGAGCGTGTTCAGGCGAAAGTCGATGAATATCGCAATGCGCTGGACAACGGTCTGCATGTTGTAAAAAGCCTGGTCAAAGAGCCGAACAAAGAGTTGTTCGTGGACTGGCGTCCGTATCTGGGCCACGCCTGGACCGCACGTCACGACACTCGCTTCGATCTGAAAACCTTGCAGGAACTGTCCGCCAAGCTGCTGGAAATTCCGGAAGGCTTCGTGGTTCAGCGCCAGGTCTCGAAAATCTACGAAGACCGTCAGAAGATGCAAGCCGGTGGCCTGCCGATCAACTGGGGTTACGCCGAAACCATGGCGTATGCGACCCTGGCGTTCGAAGGTCACCCGATTCGCATGACGGGTCAGGACATCGGTCGCGGTACGTTCTCGCACCGTCACGCTGTCTTGCACAACCAGAAAGACGCGGGCACCTACATCCCGCTGCAAAACCTGTACAAAGGCCAGCCACGTTTCGACCTGTACGATTCGTTCCTGTCCGAAGAAGCCGTGCTGGCGTTCGAATACGGTTACTCGACCACCACGCCTGAGGCGCTGGTGATCTGGGAAGCCCAGTTCGGCGACTTCGCCAACGGTGCCCAAGTGGTTATCGACCAGTTCATTACCAGTGGCGAGCACAAGTGGGGCCGCCTCTGCGGTCTGACCATGCTGCTGCCGCACGGTTATGAAGGTCAGGGTCCGGAGCACTCTTCGGCTCGTCTGGAGCGTTACCTGCAGCTGTGCGCCGAGCACAACATTCAGGTGGCGGTACCGACTACGCCGGCCCAGATCTACCACTTGCTGCGTCGTCAGGTGATTCGCCCGCTGCGCAAGCCATTGATCGTCCTGACGCCGAAGTCGCTGCTGCGTCATAAACTGGCGATCTCGACCCTGGAAGATCTGGCTGAAGGTTCGTTCCAGACCGTTATCCCGGAAATCGATACCCTGGACCCGAAAAAGGTCGAGCGCGTTGTTCTGTGTAGCGGCAAGGTCTACTACGACCTGCTGGAAAAACGCCGTGCCGAAGGTCGTGATGACATCGCCATCGTGCGTATCGAGCAGCTTTACCCATTCCCTGAGGACGACTTGAACGAAGTCCTGGCTCCGTACACCAACCTCAAACATATCGTTTGGTGTCAGGAAGAGCCGATGAACCAGGGGGCCTGGTACTGCAGCCAACACCACATGCGCCGCATCGTTGGCAATCACAACAAAGCACTCTTCCTCGAGTACGCCGGTCGTGATGCTTCTGCTGCACCTGCTTGTGGTTATGCATCGATGCACGCTGAGCAGCAGGAAAAACTGCTGCAAGACGCCTTTACTGTTTAACGCCTTCGCGCACCTGAAACCGAATTTAAGGACCCACAGATAATGGCTATCGAAATCAAAGCCCCCACTTTCCCGGAATCGGTTGCCGATGGCACCGTTGCCACCTGGCACAAACAGCCGGGCGACGCCGTCAAGCGCGATGACCTGATCGTCGACATCGAAACTGACAAAGTCGTATTGGAAGTGTTGGCTACCGCTGATGGCGTGCTGGGCGCTATCGTCAAGAACGAAGGCGACACCGTTCTGTCCGACGAAGTCCTGGGCTCCATCGAAGCGGGCGGCGCTGCTGCCGCTCCAGCTGCTGCCGCTGCTCCTGCCGCTGCACAAGCTGCTGCTCCAGCCGCTGAAGGCGAAGATGATCCTGTTGCTGCACCGGCTGCTCGCAAGCTGGCTGAAGAAAACAGCATCAACATCGCTTCCGTTGCCGGCACCGGCAAAGGCGGTCGTGTGACCAAGGAAGACGTTGTTGCCGCTGTAGCTGCCAAGAAAGCCGCTCCGGCTGCCGCGCCTGCCAAGGCTGCTGCGCCTGCCGCTGCTGCTCCAGTGTTCGCTGCCGGCGATCGCATCGAGAAGCGCGTACCGATGACCCGCGTACGGGCCACTGTCGCCAAGCGTCTGGTTGAAGCTCAATCGAACATGGCGATGCTGACCACTTTCAACGAAGTCGACATGACTGAAGTCATGGCCCTGCGTTCGAAGTACAAGGACCTGTTTGAGAAGTCCCACAACGGCGTGCGCCTGGGCTTCATGTCGTTCTTCGTCAAGGCGGCCACCGAAGCGCTGAAACGCTTCCCGGCTGTCAACGCCTCGATCGACGGTGCTGACATCGTTTACCACGGCTACGCTGACGTCGGTGTTGCTGTTTCCAGCGACCGCGGCCTGGTTGTTCCGGTTCTGCGTAACGCCGAACTGATGAGCCTGGCTGAAATCGAAGGCGGCATCGCCACCTTCGGCAAGAAGGCTCGCGACGGCAAACTGTCGATGGACGAGATGACCGGCGGTACGTTCACTATCACCAACGGTGGTACTTTCGGTTCGATGATGTCGACTCCGATCGTCAACCCGCCGCAAGCGGCCATCCTGGGCATGCACAACATTCTGCAGCGTCCTATGGCGATCAACGGTCAGGTTGTTATCCGTCCGATGATGTACCTGGCTCTGTCCTACGATCACCGTCTGATCGATGGCAAAGAAGCTGTGACCTTCCTGGTTACCATCAAGAACCTGCTGGAAGACCCGGCTCGTTTGCTGCTGGATATCTGATTTCGTTGCACGGGCCGTCCAGTGATGGACGGTCCTCCTGTAATGACCAGCTTCGTCCCACGACAGTCCCCAAAAGGGACTGTCCGGTTTGATTCGAGAAGGAATGACACATGACTCAGAAATTCGACCTGGTAGTGATTGGCGCGGGCCCTGGCGGCTACGTGGCTGCCATTAAAGCAGCGCAACTGGGCCTCTCCACTGCCTGCATCGAGAAATACACCGACAAGGAAGGCAAACTGGCCCTCGGCGGTACTTGCCTGAACGTCGGTTGCATTCCATCCAAGGCGCTGCTGGACAGCTCCTGGAAATTCCACGAAGCCCAGGACGGCTTCGCGATCCACGGTATCAACCACGCTGGCGTGACCATGGACGTGCCAGCAATGGTCGGCCGTAAAGCCAACATCGTCAAAGGCCTGACGTCGGGTGTTGCCACCCTGTTCAAAGCCAACGGCGTGACCTCGATCCAGGGCCACGGAAAACTGCTGGCCGGCAAGAAAGTCGAAGTCACCAAGCCAGACGGTTCGGTAGAAATCATTGAAGCCGAGAACGTGATTCTGGCTCCAGGTTCGCGTCCGATCGACATTCCACCGGCTCCGGTCGACCAGAATGTGATCGTCGATTCGACTGGCGCGCTGGAATTCCAATCGGTTCCAAAACGTCTGGGCGTGATCGGCGCTGGCGTGATCGGTCTGGAACTGGGTTCGGTCTGGTCCCGTCTGGGCGCAGAAGTCACCGTTCTTGAAGCGCTGGACACCTTCCTGATGGCCGCTGACGCTGCTGTTTCCAAGGAAGCGCTGAAAACCCTGACCAAACAGGGTCTGGACATCAAGCTGGGTGCTCGCGTTACCGGTTCCAAAGTGAACGGCGACGAAGTAGTCGTGAACTACACCGATGCCAACGGCGAACAGAACATCACTTTCGACAAGCTGATCGTAGCCGTTGGTCGCCGTCCGGTGACCACTGATCTGCTGTCCGCTGATTGCGGCGTGACCCTGGACGAGCGCGGTTTCGTGCACGTTGACGATCACTGCGCCACCACCGTACCGGGCGTTTACGCGATCGGCGACGTGGTTCGCGGCATGATGCTGGCACACAAGGCCTCGGAAGAGGGCATCATGGTCGTCGAGCGCATCAAGGGCCACAAAGCCCAGATGAACTATGATTTGATCCCGTCGGTTATTTATACTCACCCGGAAATCGCGTGGGTCGGCAAAACCGAGCAGGCCTTGAAGGCTGAAGGCGTTGAAGTTAACGTTGGCACCTTCCCGTTCGCAGCCAGTGGCCGTGCCATGGCAGCCAACGACACCGGCGGTTTCGTGAAAGTCATTGCCGATGCCAAGACTGACCGCGTATTGGGCGTCCACGTGATTGGCCCGAGCGCTGCAGAACTGGTTCAGCAGGGCGCGATCGGTATGGAATTCGGCACCAGCGCGGAAGACCTGGGCATGATGGTTTTCTCCCATCCGACCCTGTCCGAAGCCTTGCACGAAGCAGCTCTGGCTGTGAATGGCGGCGCCATCCACATCGCCAACCGCAAGAAGCGTTAAGACAAGACAATAAGAAACCACGGCGGAAGGCCCGTCGTGAGCCTTGCGTGCAAGACTCACCGCGGAATGTCCGCCGGACGCAGCCTTGCGTAGTCTCACCGGTTGTCCGGAACACCTACGCAAGCAGCAGTCACAGGTGGTGCGGCACTTGAACAAGTGCAGCACCGAATGCGCAGTACCTAACGAAGACGGTAATAAGCATGAATCTTCACGAGTATCAGGGTAAGCAGCTGTTCGCTGAATACGGCCTGCCAGTATCCCAGGGTTTCGCCGTAGACACCCCGGAAGCAGCAGCAGAAGCGTGCGACAAGATCGGCGGGACCGAATGGGTTGTCAAAGCCCAGGTTCACGCAGGTGGTCGCGGTAAAGCGGGCGGCGTTAAGCTGGTTCGCAGCAAAGAAGACGCCAAAGCATTCGCTCAGCAGTGGTTGGGCAAGCGTCTGGTGACTTACCAGACTGATGCCAATGGTCAGCCAGTCACCAAGATCCTGGTTGAATCGTGCACTGATATCGCTAAAGAGCTGTACCTGGGCGCTGTCGTTGACCGTTCGAGCCGTCGCATCGTGTTCATGGCTTCCACCGAAGGTGGCGTGGACATCGAGAAAATCGCTCACGACACCCCTGAGAAAATCCTCAAGGCCACTATCGATCCACTGGTTGGCGCTCAGCCATTCCAGGGTCGCGAGCTGGCATTCCAGCTGGGTCTGGAAGGCAAGCAAGTTGCTCAGTTCGCCAAGATCTTCGTAGGTCTGGCCAAGCTGTTCAAGGATCACGACCTGGCTCTGCTGGAAGTGAACCCGCTGGTGATCAAGGCTGACGGCGATCTGCATTGCCTCGACGCCAAGATCAACATCGACGCCAACGCCATGTACCGTCAGCCTAAGCTGAAGACTTTCCACGATCCGTCGCAAGACGATCCGCGCGAAGCGCACGCTGCCAAGTTCGAACTGAACTACGTAGCACTGGAAGGCAACATCGGTTGCATGGTCAACGGTGCTGGCCTGGCCATGGGTACCATGGACATCGTCAACCTGCATGGCGGCAAACCAGCCAACTTCCTCGACGTGGGCGGCGGTGCTACCAAAGAACGCGTTACCGAAGCGTTCAAGATCATCCTGTCCGACACTAACGTCGCTGCAGTATTGGTCAACATCTTCGGCGGCATCGTTCGTTGCGACATGATTGCCGAAGGCATCATCGGCGCTGTGAAAGAAGTCGGCGTGAAAATCCCGGTTGTTGTTCGCCTTGAAGGCAACAACGCTGAGCTGGGCGCTAAAGTACTGGCAGAAAGCGGTTTGAACATCATCGCTGCTACCAGCCTGACCGACGCTGCTCAACAAGTTGTCAAAGCTGCGGAGGGCAAATAATGAGCGTCCTGATCAATAAAGACACCAAAGTTATCTGCCAGGGTATTACCGGTTCGCAAGGTAGTTTCCACACCCAGCAAGCCATCGAATACGGCACCAAGATGGTCGGTGGCGTAACTCCAGGCAAAGGCGGCACCGAGCACCTGGGTCTGCCAGTGTTCAACACCGTGAAAGATGCTGTAGCTGCCACTGGCGCCACCGCCAGCGTGATCTACGTTCCAGCTCCTTTCTGCAAGGACTCCATCCTGGAAGCAGCCTTCGGCGGCATCAAGTTGATCGTTTGCATCACTGAAGGCATTCCTACCCTGGATATGCTGGATGCCAAGGTCAAGTGCGACGAGCTGGGCGTAGTCCTGATCGGTCCTAACTGCCCAGGCGTGATCACTCCAGGCGAATGCAAGATCGGCATCATGCCAGGTCACATTCACTTGCCAGGCAAGGTCGGTATCGTTTCCCGTTCCGGCACCCTGACCTACGAAGCTGTGAAGCAAACTACTGACGCCGGTTTCGGTCAGTCGACTTGCGTCGGCATCGGTGGTGACCCGATCCCGGGCTCGAACTTCATCGACATCCTGAAGCTGTTCCAGGAAGACCCGAAGACCGAAGCGATCGTGATGATCGGTGAGATCGGCGGTTCGGCTGAAGAAGAAGCGGCTGCCTACATCAAGGCACACGTGACCAAGCCGGTTGTTTCCTACATCGCTGGTGTGACTGCCCCTGCGGGCAAGCGCATGGGCCATGCTGGCGCAATCATCTCTGGCGGCAAAGGCACTGCAGACGAGAAGTTTGCTGCCCTGGAAGACGCAGGCGTTAAAACCGTGCGTTCGCTGGCAGACATCGGCAAGGCATTGTCCGAGCTGACTGGTTGGGCAATCAAGTAAGCCTCGCGCTTATCTGACGCTTCACCAAACAAAGGCCACCTTCGGGTGGCCTTTGTCGTTTCCGGGATTTGTACCGGGCTTTTGTGGCGAGGGGATTTATCCCCGTTGGGTCGCGAAGCGATCCTAAAACCTGCATCCGAGGTGTATCAGATGCACCGCATGCGATGGTTTTTACGACTGCTGCGCAGTCGAACGGGGATAAATCCCCTCGCCACAAGGTTCTTTGTAAGTAATTTAGATATGTAAACGCGACACAGAAATGTCGCGTATCGGATAGATCGCACCCTAACAGTGCGTTTGTTGGGCAAATTCGTTAGGCTAGCAGCCATTTTTGCGTCCGCGGCCCACAAGGTTGCTACGCGCTAAACGGGTCAGTCCTATACGGACCGACAGCATTTCCCTCACCCCTCAGGGAAATCCCTCTCTAAATTCCGATTCAGTAGTGTGGTATTTCCTTAATGAAAGTGTTGAAAGGCCAGGACATCCTGGCACTTGGTTTTATGACGTTTGCCCTGTTTGTCGGGGCTGGCAACATCATCTTCCCGCCTATCGTCGGTCTGCAATCCGGTCCACATGTCTGGATGGCGGCGCTGGGCTTTCTGATCACCGCGGTCGGTTTGCCGGTGATCACCGTTGTTGCCCTGGCCAAGGTCGGTGGCGCCATGGATGCCTTGAGCAGCCCGATCGGGAAAGTCGCCGGTGGCCTGCTGGCGGCCGCGTGCTACCTCGCTGTTGGCCCGCTGTTCGCGACACCGCGCACCGCCACCGTGTCATTCGAAGTCGGCTTGGCGCCGTTGACTGGCGAGAGCCCGTTGGCGTTGTTCCTCTACAGCTCGGTGTACTTCCTGCTGGTTTTTTTCATCTCGCTCTATCCGGGCCGGCTGCTGGATACCGTAGGACGTTTCCTCGCACCGCTGAAGATCATCGCCCTGGCCGCGCTCGGCATCGCCGCGTTTGCATTGCCGGCCGGTGATGTCGGCGTGGCCACCCCGGAATACGTGGCGGCACCTTTTTCCCAAGGCTTCATCAATGGTTACCTGACCATGGATACCCTGGGCGCGCTGGTGTTTGGCATTGTCATCGTCAATGCAATCCGTTCCCGTGGCGTCGAGTCGCCGGTGTTGATCACCCGTTACGCGATCATCGCCGGGCTGATTGCCGGTGTGGGCCTGGCGCTGGTTTATGTCAGCTTGTTCCGTCTCGGTTCGGGCAGCCATGAAGTGGCCGCGGGTGCCACCAACGGCGCGGCGGTGTTGCACGCTTACGTGCAACACACCTTCGGCTCTTTGGGCAGCGGTTTTCTGGCGGTGCTGATCTCCCTGGCCTGCCTGGTGACGGCGGTAGGTCTGACCTGCGCCTGCGCCGAATACTTCAGCCGTGTGCTGCCGCTGTCCTACAAGACGTTGGTCATCATCCTGGCGGTGTTCTCGCTGTTTGTGTCCAACCTGGGCCTGACCAAGCTGATTGCGTTCTCGATCCCGGTGCTGACCGCGATCTACCCGCCGTGCATCGCCTTGGTCGCCCTGAGCTTCTGCAAGGACTTCTGGCATGAGCAGGGCCGCATCGTCGGTCCGGTGATGCTAGTGTCGTTCATCTTCGGTTTGATCGACGCCCTCAAGGGCGCGGGTCTGGCGGACTGGATGCCGACTCAGTTGTCCCACCTGCCGCTGAGCGAGCAAGGCCTGGCCTGGCTGGTGCCGTCGGTCATGACCTTGGTCGTCGCGGTGGTTTGCGATCGCCTGCTGGGCAAGCGCGAAGAAGCACTGGCTTAAGCCGCTTCATGGCCCGCCACAAGCGGGTCGTGAACACACAAGGAAATGCCCCGTATCAATCGATACGGGGCATTTTTTTTGGAGGGGGTGCAGTGTCTTTTTCCTTGAGCTAACGTCGAAGCATTGCCAAATCTAATGTGGGAGCGAGCCCGCTCGCGATGGCGGCTTTACATTCAATAGATATGTTGGCTGATCTACCGCCATCGCGAGCAGGCTCGCTCCCACAGGTTTCAGTACTCCGAATACACACCACAAGGACCTGCATGTCGTTCATCCACGCCAACATGATCCACATCCTCGCCGCGCTCTGGTTCGCCATCTGCTGGGGCGGCTACACCCGTTATGCGACGTGGAAGGGCCGCGACACTGCGTGCCTGGCCAGCGTGCTGCACCTTTATCGCGAAGACTGGATGCGCCGCATGCTGTTGCGCGACAACCGCATCGCTGACGCCAGCGTGATCGGTAATCTGGAGCGCAACGCCTCGTTCTTCGCCTCCAGCACACTGATTATCCTGGCCGGCATTCTCACGGTGCTCGGAGCCTCCGAAAGGGCAGTGTCGTTGTTGGCGGATATCCCGATGGTGCAGCAGGCATCCCAGGGGATGTCGGAGATCAAGTTGCTGTGTCTGGCGCTGGTGTTTGTCTATGCGTTCTTTACGTTCAGCTGGTGCATGCGCCAGTACAACTTTGCGGCCATTCTGGTGGGCTCGGCGCCTATGGTCGGAGAGCGTCACGTATCCGAACAAGAACGCAAAGCCTTCGCTGCCCGGGCGGCCCGCGTCATTTCCATGGCCGCCAACCAGTTCAACTTCGGACTGCGCTCCTACTACTTCGGCATGACCATGCTGGCCTGGTTCGTCAGCCCATGGTTGTTCATGTTGATGAGTACCGGTGTGGTGTTGGTGTTGTATCGCCGGGAATTTCATTCCGACGTTCTTGACGTGATGGTCTATACACCTACAGAGGCGCCATTGCCCGAGGCGATTAAAGAGGCTGTTTGATGAGTATTCCGTTCTGGTGTGTGTTAATCAGTGCCTTGCTTATTTTTGTAGCAAAGATTCCCGTGGCCAAAGCGATGAATGACCTGGGTGGTTATGACAACCATCTGCCGCGTCAGCAACAGGCGCAACTGACTGGCTTTGGTGCCCGTGCGTTGGCCGCTCATCAGAACTGTTTTGAGGCGTTCATTCTGTTCGCGGTGGGGGTGCTGATGGCGCATACCACGCAGACAGCGGGGTGGCTGATCGACTTGCTGGCAATCATCTTCGTGATTACCCGAATCATTTATTTGTTGTGCTATTGGGTTGATCTGGCCTGGCAGCGCAGCCTGGTGTGGGGTATTGGACTATTGTGTTCGTTGCTATTGATGATTAGTCCGACTTTTAGAACAATTTTGCTGTAACGCCTGCCAGGCAAAAAAAAGGCAAAAGAAAACCCGCACTTGGCGGGTTTTCTTTATCACGCTAAAAACTGTTTTAGTTTTTAGGTGCTTCTTTTGCTGCCGCTGCATCCGATTCAGCCTGAGCTTTGGCGGCTTCGGCGTTTTCTTTCGCTGCGTCGTTCACTTTATCCTGAGCTTTGCTCATGTCTTGCTGAGCTTGCTCGGCATGTTTTTCGGCTTCTTGAGCTTTGTCCTCGGATTTTTTATCGCAAGCAGCGAGACCGAGGGAAGCGGTCAACATCAAGGCAATAGCTAAAGTCTTACGCATGGGGTGTTTCTCCTTATGGAAAATATCTACTGGCCTTTCGAGCACAGCGCATAGCGTTAAGTTCCTCAATTCATACAGATATATAAGTTTATTCCGACGGGAACTTTTACTAAAACACCAGGTGTGTCGCCCGGACACTAAGAAGAGTTTATCAAAATGGCCGAAAACCCCGTTTTTGAGCGTGCTACACGGTTTCTATCGGCGCTGCGACATTGTCAGGTACTGGGGCTGCGCGTTCACAGCGCCAGCAGCGAAGGATTGACGGTTATCCTGCCGTACAGTCCGCAAATTGTGGGCAACCCGCAAACCGGTGTGATTCATGGCGGGGCGCTGACCTCGCTGATGGACACGGCCTGCGGCATGGCCACCCTCTGCGTGCTGCCCGAGTTCGAAGTTTGTCCGACCCTCGACCTGCGCATCGACTACATGCACGCCGCCGAGCCGCATAAGGATGTCTACGGTTTTGCCCAGTGCTACCGGGTGACCACGGATGTGATTTTTGCTCGCGGTTTCGCCTATCAGGACGACCCCGAGCAGCCCATCGCCCATGTGGTGGGCACTTTCATGCGCATGGGTAAAGCCATCAAGGGCACCAAAGGCTTTGGCGGCGCTATCGCCGGAGGTGCGAAATGACCGATTCCTTCAAGGAACAACTTCAACTGGCACATGAGCAGGGCGACTATGCCTCGCTGCTGCACTTGATCCCCTACGCCAAACTGATCGGCGTCGAATGTTCGCGGGTGGGGGATGATCTGCTGTTTCGCTTGCCGGCCAACAAGGACAACATTGGTAACCCTTTATTGCCGGCGATTCATGGTGGTGTGATCGCCGGGTTCATGGAGCTGTCCGCGGCGCTGCACCTGCTGATTTTCACCGGTTCGCCGGGTGTGCCGAAGATCATCGATTTCTCCCTCGACTACTTGCGTGCCGGGCAGTTTCGCGACACCTGGGCCAGATGCCAGGTTTGCCGGCAGGGCCGCCGGGTGGCCAACGTCGCGATTACGGCCTGGCAAAGCACTGAAGTCGAACCGATTGCCACCGCCCGCGCCCATTTCAAAATTGAATAGCCCTTGAAATCCTGAACTGAGCCCCCAACTTTGATGACAACCCGCCGCCGACCCTTCAGGTCGCGGCCACTGCCATCTGATTGGAGTTTGATGACCATGAGTGTGGAAACTCAAAAGGAAACCCTGGGCTTCCAGACCGAGGTGAAGCAACTGCTGCACCTCATGATCCATTCGCTGTATTCCAACAAGGAAATTTTCCTTCGCGAATTGATCTCTAACGCCTCTGACGCTGTCGACAAATTACGCTTCGAAGCCCTGTCCAAGCCTGAGTTGCTGGAAGGCGGCGCCGAACTGAAAATCCGTGTGAGCTTCGACAAGGACGCTAAAACCGTCACCCTCGAAGACAACGGCATTGGCATGAGCCGTGAAGATGCGATCACCCACCTGGGGACCATCGCCAAATCCGGCACTGCCGATTTCATGAAACATCTTTCCGGCGATCAGAAAAAAGACTCGCACCTGATCGGTCAATTCGGTGTGGGTTTCTACTCTGCATTCATCGTCGCCGATAAAGTCGACGTGTTCAGCCGTCGTGCCGGTGCTGCTGCCAGCGAAGGCGTGCACTGGTCGTCCAAGGGCGAAGGCGATTTTGAAGTTGCCACCGTCGATAAAGCCGAGCGCGGCACTCGTATCGTCCTGCACCTGAAAGCCGGTGAAGACGAATTCGCCGATGGCTGGCGTCTGCGCAACATCATCAAGAAGTACTCCGACCACATCGCTCTGCCGATCGAATTGCCGAAAGAAGTGGCGGCCGTTGAAGGCGAAGAACAACCGGCCGTTGAATGGGAAACTGTCAACCGCGCCAGCGCCCTGTGGACCCGTCCGCGTACCGAGATCAAGGACGAGGAATACCAGGAGTTCTACAAACACGTCGCTCATGACTTCGAGAACCCGCTGAGCTGGAGCCACAACAAGGTCGAAGGCAAGCTTGAATACAGCTCGCTGCTCTACGTGCCGGCCCGTGCTCCATTCGATCTGTACCAGCGTGAAGCGCCGAAAGGCCTGAAGCTGTACGTGCAGCGCGTGTTCGTGATGGATCAGGCGGAGTCGTTCCTGCCGCTGTACCTGCGCTTCATCAAAGGTGTGGTCGATTCCAACGACCTGTCGCTGAACGTGTCGCGGGAAATCCTGCAGAAAGACCCGATCATCGATTCGATGAAGTCGGCGCTGACCAAGCGTGTTCTCGACATGCTGGAAAAGCTGGCGAAGAACGAGCCTGAGCAATACAAGAGCTTCTGGAAAAACTTTGGCCAGGTCATGAAAGAAGGCCCGGCAGAAGACTTCGCCAACAAAGAGAAAATCGCTGGCCTGCTGCGTTTCGCATCGACCAACGGTGATGAAGGCGAGCAAGTGGTGGGTCTGGCTGAATACCTGGCTCGCGCCAAGGAAGGTCAGGACAAGATTTACTACCTGACCGGCGAGACCTACGCGCAAGTCAAGAACAGCCCGCACCTGGAAGTCTTCCGCAAGAAAGGCATCGAAGTGCTGCTGCTGACCGACCGCATCGACGAGTGGCTGATGAGCTACCTCAGCGACTTCGACGGCAAGAGCTTTGTCGACGTGGCGCGTGGTGACCTCGACCTCGGCAATCTGGATTCGGAAGAAGACAAGAAAGCGGCGGAAGAAGTCGCCAAGTCCAAGGAAGGTCTGGTTGAGCGTCTGAAAACTGCACTGGGCGACTCCGTTGCTGAAGTGCGGGTTTCCCACCGTCTGACCGACTCCCCGGCGATTCTGGCCATTGGCGAGCAGGACCTGGGCTTGCAGATGCGTCAGATCCTCGAAGCCAGCGGTCAGAAGGTGCCGGATTCGAAGCCGATCTTCGAATTCAACCCGGCTCACCCGCTGATCGAGAAGCTCGACAACGAGCAGAGCGACGAACGCTTCGGCGACCTGTCGCACATTCTCTTCGATCAGGCGGCCCTGGCCGCTGGCGACAGCTTGAAAGACCCGGCCGCGTACGTGCGCCGTCTCAACAAGCTGTTGGTTGAATTGTCGGTTTAACTTCGCTGTACAAAAACCCGCTTCGGCGGGTTTTTTGATCGTTACAGCGGGGTTGGCTCGCTTCGTCCTTTTGGCAATTCGATCCGCTCACTTTCCCCTGGCACCGTCGGCCAATCCCCGGCCGCCCAGCGTCGCCGTGCTTCATCGATCAACGCCGGATCGCTCGCCACGAAGTTCCAGTTGATCCGCCGCGGCCCATCCAGCGGTGCACCACCAAACAGCACGGCATGACAGTCGCTTTCAGCAAACAGTGTCATCTCTTCCCCGACCGGCAATACCACCAGCGAATGCGGTTCTATCGGCTCGCCATCCAGTTGCACCTCGCCGTCCAGCACATACAACGCCCGCTCTTCATGTTCGGCAGGAATCAGCAAGGTGGTCGCCGTTTGCAGGTTCAATTCGGCATACAGCGTAGGAGAAAGCACCGGGACCGGTGATTCCAGGCAAAAGCCTGACCCGGCAATCATGCGGATTTTCACCCCCAGGTTATCGCTGACCGGCAGCGTGGCCGCCGGATGGTGGCTGTAGTGTCCGGGGCCGTGCTCTTTTTCTTTCGGTGAGGCCAGCCAAATCTGCAAACCGTGCATCGTGAAACCGCTGTCCTTCAACGTCTCGGGCGTGCGCTCGACGTGGGCAATCGCGCTGCCCGCCGTCATCCAGCTGACATCACCGGCCTCCACGACCTGGTCGGAACCGAGGCTGTCCTTGTGCTGGATTTTTCCTTCGAACAAGTAGGTGAGGGTCGACAGGCCAATGTGTGGATGCTGACGGATGTTCATGCCTTTTCCCGCCTCATAACGGGTTTCGAGCATGTGGTCGAAAAACACGAAAGGCCCGACGCTGCGGCATTTGGCTGACGGCAGTGGACGAAGTATGGGTTGGCCTTCGACATCTTCGGCACGGGGGCGGATCACGAGCGGAGTGTTCATGCTGCATTCCAGGCTGAGCGGGTAATGCGTGGAGCATAACCCGCTTGCGCAGCCCTTGCCGCTATTGGCTGAAGGCACCTTCAGCCAGGTGCGTTTCGATGCTGACGTCTGTGGTGGTCATCAACTTGTGGACCGGGCAACGGTCGGCGACGCGGTGCAACTCGTCGCGCTGAGCGTCGGAGAGCACACCTTTGAGTGTCAGTTTGACGTGCAGGGCATATTTACCTTTCTGCTCTTCGCTGTTGTCACGTTTGACTTCGACCGTGACACCGGTCAGCGGGATGTCTTTTTTCTTCGCGTACATCTTCAGGGTCAGCGCCTTGCAGGCACCCAGGGCGGCGTCGAAGTAATCGTGTGGCTCGGGCGCCGAGCCTTCGCCGCCGGCGAGTGTCGGTACGTCGGCAAACAGTTCATGGTCATCGATTTGGACGCTGTGACGATAACCTTCGGTGGAAACGGTATTGACGGTGACAGTCATGGGAAACCTCATAGGCAACAGGAAAAGTCATTCGAGCAAAAAACACCTTGAAGGTATAGAGCACTCTTCCAGTGACGCGTTCCACTTGATAGCTCGCCCATTCCCGAACGCTGAACCGTTACCGCCCGGTGATCGAAGCAGTTAAGGCGTTTTGATATCACGTTTTCGTCTTACGCAAAATTTCTCCGGGCCGATACCTTCTTAAGCAGCCCGCTGCAGGGTTGATGCAGCGCTTTTGGAAGGAACCAGAGCAATGAGTATCAGAAGTCTCAATATTGCGCCGCGCGCGGGCCTGGGTTTTGGCCTGCTGGCGTTAATGGTGTTTGGATTGGGGGCGTTCGCGCTGCTGCAAATGTCGAACATGCGCGCGCAGTCCGATCAGGTCGATGACAACTGGCTGCCCAGCGTGATGGCGGTCGGGGAGATGAATCAGGACATGCTGCGGCTGCGGGCATTGACCATGCGCCTGCTGATCAATCGGGACCCGCAGGCGCTGGCGCAAAACGTCAGCAAACTCAACGAGCTCAAAGGCATCCTGGATGAACCTCGGCAGCGCTATGACGCGCTGATCGTGCTGCCCGAAGAGCGTGTGTTGTTCGATCGCTTCAAAGCCTCGGAGCAACAATACCTGCAGTTCCAGACTCAGGTGATGACGCTGTCTGCTCAGGGACGGGTGGAGGAGGCGGCCGCTGTCCTCAATGGCGAGATGAGCCCGTTGGCCGATGAAATCGCCGCCACCCTCAAGGCATTGGTCGAACTGAACAAGCACAACGCTAACCTGGCGACGCAGGCG
Source organism: Pseudomonas sp. ES4 (assembly GCF_050586665.1). Classification (NCBI taxonomy): domain Bacteria; kingdom Pseudomonadati; phylum Pseudomonadota; class Gammaproteobacteria; order Pseudomonadales; family Pseudomonadaceae; genus Pseudomonas; species Pseudomonas sp. ES4. Next base: position 24,551 of record NZ_JBOBDO010000013.1, read on the forward strand.
GCGCGCCAGGTGTTCAGCCATTCGCGGGTCTGGGTCGGGGTGATGATCGGCCTGACAGCGCTGATGACCATCGGCCTGGCGCTGCTGCTGACTCGCAGTATTGTCGTGCCGCTTTCCCAATCGTTGAGGGTGGCTGAAGGGGTGGCTGGCGGCGATCTCACCGGTGATATCAGCATCAGCGGCAAGGACGAACCGGCGCGGCTGCTGCACGCCCTCAAGAGCATGCAGGGGAGTTTGCGCGAAACCCTGCGGCGTATTTCCGACTCATCCAGCCAATTGGCCTCGGCCTCGGAACAGCTCAGTTGTGTGACCGAAGAGGCCACTCGGGGCCTGCATCAACAGAGCCTGGAAATCGACCAGGCCGCCACGGCGGTGAATCAGATGACCGCGGCGGTGGAGGAGGTCGCGAGCAATGCGGTGGCCACGTCCGAAGCGTCTCGGGAATCCGACCGGATCGCCCAGCACGGTCGCGAGCAGGTGCATCAGACCGTGTTGTCCATCGAATCCCTGGCCGACGATGTCACCGCCAACGCCACCCAGGTCGAGGACCTGGCGCAGAAAGTTTATGGCATCAGCAAAGTCCTGGATGTGATTCGCTCGATTGCCGAGCAGACGAACTTGCTGGCCCTGAACGCGGCCATCGAAGCGGCGCGGGCCGGGAGTGCCGGGCGCGGCTTTGCGGTGGTGGCCGATGAAGTGCGGGCGCTGGCGCACCGGACGCAGCAATCGACCCAGGAAATCGAGCAGATGATCTCCGGCATCCAGAAAGGCACCGATGCTGCGGTCAGTTCGATGCAGCAGAGCAACACGCGCGCGCGTTCGACTCTTGAAGTGGCGAAAGCGGCGGGCACGGCGCTGGAGGAAATCGCCACGGCGTTTACCCTGATCAATGAGCGCAACCTGGTGATCGCCAGCGCCTCGGAGGAACAAGCGGCTGTCGCGCGCGAGGTGGATCGCAACCTGATGAACATTCGCGATCTGGCGTTACAGACGTCGGCCGGGGCAAATCAAACCAGTGCCGCGAGCCAGGAGCTGTCTCGGTTGGCGGTCGATCTGAACACGATGGTGGCGCGGTTCTCGGTCTGAACGCGCAGCGGTTTTGTCGTTCCGGCGGCGCTACCGGCTGGCTGTGCAAGGTTGCGGGTGGCGCCATCCCGGCCTATGGTCCAAACGATACTTTACTTGCGACTGGCGCGTGATGACTCGCCGTCGGTTGCTGTCCATCCAGTGCTGATTTGCGTAGCGAGGTGACGACATGCCCACCGACTCCCGACCCGCCGTGCTCGAACTGATCGGCAACACGCCGCTGGTGCGCGTCAGCCGTTTCGATACCGGCCCGTGCACGCTGTTCCTCAAGCTCGAATCGCAGAACCCCGGCGGTTCGATCAAGGATCGCATCGGTCTGGCGATGATCGACGCGGCCGAACGCGATGGCAGCCTGCGTCCCGGCGGCACCATCGTCGAGGCCACCGCCGGCAACACCGGCCTTGGCCTGGCCCTGGTCGGTCGTGCCAAGGGTTACCGAGTGGTGTTGGTGGTGCCGGACAAGATGTCCACCGAGAAGGTCTTGCACCTCAAGGCGATGGGCGCCGAGGTGCACATCACCCGCTCCGATGTCGGCAAGGGCCATCCCGATTACTACCAGGACGTTGCGGCGCGGCTGGCGCTGGAAATCCCCGACGCTTTCTTCGCCGATCAATTCAACAACCCGGCCAACCCGCTGGCCCATGAATGCAGCACCGCCCCGGAAATCTGGGCGCAGACCCAGCATGACGTGGACGCGATCGTCGTCGGCGTCGGCTCGGCCGGTACGCTGACCGGGCTGACTCGTTTCTTTCGCCGCGTGCAACCGGACCTGGTCATGGTGCTGGCCGACCCGGTCGGCTCGGTGATGGCCGAATACAGCCGCAGCGGCACCATGAACACGCCCGGCTCCTGGGCGGTGGAAGGCATCGGCGAAGACTTCATTCCGTCGATTGCCGACCTGTCCAGCGTGCGCCACGCCTATTCGATCAGCGACGAGGAAAGCTTCGATCATGCCCGCCAGCTGTTGCGCGCCGAAGGCATACTCGGCGGCTCTTCGACCGGCACCCTGCTGGCGGCGGCGTTGCGTTATTGCCGCGAGCAGACCGAGCCGAAGCGGGTCGTCAGCTTCGTCTGCGACACCGGCACGCGCTATCTGTCGAAGGTCTACAACGACCAGTGGATGAACGACCAGGGCCTGTTGCAATACAAACATTATGGCGATCTGCGCGACCTGATCTCGCGGCGTTTCGAGGATGGCCGGGTGATCAGCGTGGGCCCGGACGACACACTGCTCACCGCGTTCCAGCGCATGCGCCTGGCGGACGTGTCGCAACTGCCGGTGCTGGAGGGCGGGCAGCGGCTGGTCGGCGTGATCGACGAGTCCGACATTCTGCTTGGCCTGCAGGAAGATGCTTCGCACTTTCGCATGAGCGTGGCCAGCGCGATGACCGACAAGCTGCAAACCCTGCCGCCCAGCGCCAGTCTGGCGGAACTGCGAGCGGAGCTCGACCGTGGGCTGGTGGCGATCATCGCCGACGCTTCGGGCTTCTACGGCTTGATTACTCGAGTCGACATGCTCATTCACCTACGGAGATCCCTTACATGAGTCAACACGACGAAAACGCAGTACCACGCGCCTTCGCCACCCGTGTGATCCATGCCGGGCAAACGCCCGACCCTTCCACCGGTGCGCTGATGCCGCCGATTTATGCCAACTCCACCTATTTGCAGCAGAGCCCCGGTGTGCACAAAGGCTTCGACTACGGGCGCTCGCACAACCCGACGCGCTTTGCGCTGGAGCGTTGCGTTGCAGACCTCGAGGGCGGCACCCGAGCCTTCGCGTTCGCGTCGGGGCTGGCGGCGATTTCCACCGTGCTCGAATTGCTCGACGCGGGCTCGCACATCGTCTCCGGCAATGATTTGTACGGCGGCACCTTTCGGCTGTTCGACAAGGTGCGCAAACGCAGCGCCGGGCATCGCTTCAGCTTCGTCGATCTGACTGACCTGGAGGGATTCGAAGCGGCACTGCAGCCCGACACGAAGATGGTTTGGGTCGAGACGCCAAGCAATCCCTTGCTGAGCCTGACGGACCTCGCTGCCGTCGGACGCATCTGTCGCTCGCGAGGCATCATTTGTGTGGCCGACAACACCTTTGCCAGCCCGTGGATACAACGCCCGCTGGAGCAGGGCTTCGACATCGTGCTGCACTCGACCACCAAGTACCTGAACGGCCACTCCGACGTGATCGGCGGCATCGCGGTGGTTGGACAAAACGCAGACCTGGCGGAGCGTCTGGGCTTCCTGCAGAACTCGGTAGGCGCGATTGCCGGGCCGTTCGACGCTTTCCTCACCCTGCGCGGCGTGAAGACCCTGGCGCTGCGCATGGAGCGCCACTGCAACAACGCGCTGGACCTGGCGCAATGGCTGGAGCGTCAGCCGCAGGTGGCGCGCGTGTATTACCCGGGCCTGCCGTCGCACCCGCAGCACGTACTGGCGCAGCGGCAGATGCGAGGTTTCGGTGGGATGATTTCCCTCGACCTGAACAGCGACCTGGCCGGTGCCACGCGCTTCCTCGAGAGTGTGCGGATCTTTGCCTTGGCCGAGAGCCTGGGCGGGGTGGAAAGCCTGATCGAGCACCCGGCGATCATGACCCACGCCAGCATCCCTCAAGAGACCCGTGCGCAACTCGGCATCGGTGATGCGTTGGTGCGGTTGTCTGTGGGGATCGAGGATGTCGAAGACCTGCGCGACGACCTGGCACAGGCGCTGGCGCGGATCTGAAAATCAGCAGGCAAAAAAAATCCGGAACCCTTATCGGATTCCGGATTTTGCTGTCGAGCCGGATCAGCTGCCTTTGACAGCCTTGCCGTTGACCGTACCGTCGAGAAGCATGATGTTGTACTCCTTGCCGTCGGTTTCAACCTGTTGCAGACGAACCAGCAGGTAATCCCAATCCTTGGCGAACCACAGGACGGTGATGCGCTTGCTTTGTGTCGGGTCGCGCACGCGCTCGACCTTGATTGCTTCGATCTGGCCAGCCTTGGTGTCGACCTTTTCCGAACCCAGCACGCGGAAATCATAGGTATCGACTTCACCATCGTCGACGACCTGATAGCTCATGCTTTTCTTGCCAGCGGCCACGTCGTGCTGCAGGGCGAGCTGATAAGTGGACTTGTCGACCATGCCGCGGTTGAGCGGGATCTTGACCGGATCACCGCGATCGGTGCCGGTGACCATTTTGTTGGTCCAGTCGAAATCCAGGTCAGCCTTCTTGGCTTTGCCCAGGCCGCCACGTTCGAAGTGGTAGGACTGCGGCAGCAAGGTGTCCTTGTCCAAAGTCAGGGTGCTTTCTTCGGTCAGGCTGGCGATCATCATCGAGGCCTTGAAGCTGAGCTTCCAGGCGCCGTTGGCTTGTTTGGTCAGGCTGCGTTCAGCGGTGCCGCTCATGGGCAACTGCTTCCAGTCAGCGGTGTAGCTGGCGGAGAAAGGTTGAAGTTCTGCAGCCTGCGCAAAGGGCAGTGCGAGCAGAGCGCAAGCGAAGAGCAGGGCGCGACGCATAAAATCTCCTAGGTTCGAATCAAGTGGCCGCTGGCCGCGAGCAACTTTCCATCCAGTAAAGCACCTTGCTCGCCGAGTGATAAACGACCTTCGGCAAACCAGCGTACAGCCAACGGGTAGATCAGGTGTTCCTGGGTATGAACTCGCTGCGCCAGACTCTGCGGCGAATCGTGCAACTCTACCGGTATTACTGCCTGTACGACCAGTGGTCCGCCATCGAGTTCCTCGGTGACGAAGTGCACGGAGCAGCCGTGCTCGGTGTCGCCGGCTTCCAGCGCGCGCTGATGAGTGTGTAAGCCTTTGTATTTGGGCAGCAGCGAGGGATGGATGTTGAGCAGGCGACCCGCGTAGTGGCGCACGAAGTCAGCGCTGAGAATGCGCATGAACCCGGCCAGTACCACGAGTTTTGGATTGAACGCATCGATCAGTTCGATCAGCGCGGCATCGAAGGCCTCGCGGCCTTCGAAAGCCTTGTGATCCAGGGTGCGGGTGTCGATACCCGCGTCCCTGGCGCGTTGCAGGCCATAGGCGTCGGCGCGGTTGGAAATCACCGCAGCGATGCGGGCCGGGCTGTCGCCGGTCCGCGTGCTGTCGATCAAGGCCTGCAAGTTACTGCCGGTGCCGGACAACAGCACCACCACATCACAGGTCTGGGACATCCGCTCTTGCATCAGTGTGCCTTGAGGTTCTTCAGTTCAACCGAAGCCGCGCCTTCGGCAGCGGTGGCGATCTGACCGATGACCCAAGGCTGCTCGCCGGCTTCACGCAATACGTTCAGCGCGGTTTCGACGTGCTCTTGAGCAACGCAGATGACCATGCCGACGCCGCAGTTCAGCACGCGGTGCATTTCGTTTTCGTCGACGTTGCCTTTCTCTTGCAGCCAGTCGAACACGGCAGGGCGAGTCCAGCTTGCAACGTCAACCACCGCTTGTGCGCCTTTTGGCAGAACGCGCGGGATGTTGTCCAGCAGGCCACCACCGGTGATGTGGGCCATGGCTTTGACGGCGCCGGTTTCCTTGATCAGCTTGAGCAGCGGCTTCACGTAGATGCGGGTCGGGGCCATCAGCAGGTCGGTCAGCGGTTTGCCGTCGAGCTGGATATTTTCGATGTCTGCACCGGACACTTCGATGATCTTGCGGATCAGCGAGTAGCCGTTGGAGTGCGGGCCGGAAGACGGCAGGGCGAGCAGGGCATCGCCTGCAGCGACTTTGGAACCGTCGATGATTTCAGACTTTTCCACGACGCCGACGCAGAAGCCGGCCAGGTCATAGTCTTCACCTTCATACATGCCTGGCATTTCAGCGGTTTCGCCGCCAACCAGGGAACAGCCGGACAATTCACAGCCAGCGCCAATGCCGGTCACGACCTGGGTCGCGGTTTCGACGTTGAGTTTGCCGGTGGCATAGTAGTCGAGGAAGAACAGCGGCTCTGCGCCGCAGACCACCAGGTCGTTCACGCACATGGCAACCAGGTCGATGCCGATGCTGTCGTGCTTGTTCAGGTTCAGCGCCAGGCGCAGCTTGGTGCCGACGCCGTCGGTGCCGGAAACCAGCACGGGCTGCTTGTAGCCGGCCGGGATTTCGCAGAGGGCGCCGAAACCGCCCAGGCCGCCCATGACTTCCGGGCGCGCAGTGCGCTTGGCGACGCTCTTGATGCGTTCGACCAATGCTTCACCGGCGTCGATGTCTACACCGGCGTCCTTGTAGCTCAGGGAGGGTTGCTTGCTCATGATCCAGGCCTTTAGGGGGGATTCAGGGGTAACGACCGAGTCCAGTGGGACCACCGAAACTGAAGAAGGCGATTGCCATCCGCGAATTTCAGGGTGCCCGGCTGTTGCCGGTCTGCGAAGGCGCGCGATTTTATCAGGCTTGAGGGGCAGCGGCCATCCTCAGGCCGACAGCAGGGGCATATCCGCTTAAAAAAACCTTCATTGCCCGTGTTGGTCGCCTCCTTCATGGCTGTATAAGGTATCGCTATTAACCGTCTATCGTTAGGACAGTGCAAAAACTTACCAGGGTCAGGTGAATGTTTTGCTGGGGGGCGTGGTCACAGCCTTGCTCAATCCGGTTCACGCGGCCTGTTCCAGCCGCTCTTGTCGTCAGGAATCCGCCATGCGTTTTTTTTCTAGATTTTTGTTTGCGGGCTGTATGTCATTGGTCAGCCTGGCGAGTCATGCCGAAACCGTAAAAAATCTGTATCAGGTGCGTCAGCCTGTCAGTGGTCAAACCCCGGAAGTGCGCGATCAAGCGACCCAGCAAGCGCTGGAGACGCTGGTGTTGCGGCTGACCGGCGATCCCAAGGCTGCACAAAGTCCGGGGTTGGCGGCACTGCGCAAGGATCCGCAGCAAATCATCAGTCAGTACGGCTTTGACGCCGGCCCGCCGGAAGTGCTGAAGGTCGATTTCGACCCGGCCTCCACCGAGCAGGCATTGCGCCGTGCCGGGCTGTCGTTGTGGGGGGCAAACCGGCCTTCGATCCTCGGCTGGTGGTTGAACGATTCCACCGAGGGTTCGAGCCTGGTCGGCGATGGCCAGGCCAGTGCTGCGCCGTTGCGTCGAGCGGCGCAACACCGTGGCTTGCCGCTGCGTTTGCCGCTGGCCGATCTGAGCGAGCAGATCGTCGCCACCGCACCGAATCTGGAAGGTACGGACGCGACGCCACTGCGCGGGGCATCGGAGCGTTACAACGCTGACGCCTTGCTCGCGGTGCATGCGCGTGAAGAGGGCGGACAGTGGCAGGCCAAGTGGAATTTGTGGCTCGGCGACAAAAAGGAGGCGGGCAGCGTGCAGGGCGCGGATCAGGCCGCGGTGGCCGATGCGGTGATGCTGGCGGTCAGTCAGCGGCTGGCACCGCGGTTTGTCGTCAAGCCGGGGGCTTCGGGCGAACAATTGCTCGAGGTGCAGGGCATGAATCTGGAACACTACGCGGCGCTTGGGCGCTTGCTGGAACCGTTTGGTGCGCGCCTGCAAAGTGTCGACGGCGACCGGATTCTTTATCGGGTCAACGGCAGTGCCGAACAGTTGAAGGCGCAATTGTCGCTGGCCAGGTTGCAGGAAGTTCCAGCGGGTGAGGCACCAGCCCCCGCCACCCCCGTTCAGCCGGCCGCCGGTTCGACACCGGCCGTAGCGCCAACGCCGGCACCGACGCCGCAGCTGCGTTTCCGTTGGTAAGTTTTCTTTCTTTATATAGATGCATGGAGTGGTACATGGCCGATACGCGGCGTTGGTTCTGGTTGGGTGGGGTGGTTCTGCTCTGCGTGTTTGTCTGGTTGTTGCATCCGATCCTGACCCCGTTCCTGATCGCATTGCTGCTGGCCTATCTGTTCGACCCGCTGGTGGATCGGCTGGAGAAGGCCGGCCTGTCCCGGACCTGGGGCGTGGTGGCGGTGTTTGCGCTGTTTACCTTGATCTTCACGGCATTGCTGTTGGTGTTGATACCCATGCTCGCCAAGCAGTTGTTTCGCTTGTATGAGCTGACGCCGCAGATGCTCGATTGGTTGCAGCACACTGCACTGCCATGGGCACAATCGAAATTCGGACTGTCGGATAATTTCTGGAAGTTCGACAAGCTCAAGGCTGCGATCAGCGAGCACATGGGCCAGACCACTGACATCGTCGGAGTGGTGCTGAGTCAGGCAACGGCCTCCGGCCTTGCATTGATTGGCTTGCTGGCGAATCTGGTGCTGATCCCGGTAGTAGTCTTCTATCTGCTGCGGGACTGGGACCTGATGATGGCCAAGATCCGCAGCCTGCTGCCCCGTGACCGCGAAGAGCGGGTTATGACCCTGGCAGGTGAATGCCATGAAGTGCTCGGTGCGTTCGTGCGCGGGCAGTTGCTGGTGATGGTGGCGTTGGGCGTGATCTACGCGGCCGGCCTGATGTTGATCGGGCTGGAGCTGGGGCTGTTGATCGGGTTGATTGCCGGTCTGGCGGCGATCGTGCCGTACATGGGGTTCGTCATCGGGATCGGCGCGGCCTTGATTGCCGGTCTGTTCCAGTTCGGCGGCGATCTGTATCCCCTGTTCGGTATCGTCGCGGTGTTCATGGTTGGGCAGGCGCTGGAAGGCATGGTGCTCACGCCATTGTTGGTGGGGGACAAGATCGGTCTGCACCCGGTGGCGGTGATCTTCGCGATTCTGGCTGGGGGCGAGCTGTTCGGATTTACCGGCGTCCTGCTGGCGCTGCCGGTGGCGGCTGTGATCATGGTGCTGGTGCGCCATATGCATGATTTGTATAAAGATTCTGATATGTACAGCGGTGTTGATGAGTCCGGGATTTAAGAGCGGCTGATCAACCATCGCGGCCAGCCTGGTGCATTGCCGGGCTGGCCCGAATCCCTCGCGCGGCTGTCACCTGCGCCGCCAAAGAAACTGTCATAAAACCAGGGTGTTAACGCAAACCTTTGATTTTGCTTGTGGTCTGTCGCATTGTGCGACCCGCCTCACGGGTATAAACTTCGCAAACTTTACACAGAGGCCACTAACGGTTCCTTTGGAACTGTTCAGTCAGCATGAAACCGATTCAGCTGCCCCTAGGTGTGCGTCTGCGTGATGACGCTACCTTTATCAATTACTATCCAGGCGCCAATGCCGCTGCACTCGGCTATGTCGAGCGGCTATGCGAAGCCGACGCCGGCTGGACCGAAAGCCTGATTTATCTCTGGGGCAAGGACGGGGTAGGGCGTACGCACTTGTTGCAGGCGGCCTGCCTGCGCTTCGAGCAACTGGGAGAGCCGGCGGTGTATTTGCCGTTGGCCGAACTGCTCGATCGCGGTATCGCGATCCTCGACAACCTCGAACAGTACGAACTGGTCTGCCTGGATGATTTGCAGGCGGTGGCTGGTCGGGCGGATTGGGAAGAGGCGTTGTTTCATCTGTTCAATCGTCTGCGTGACAGCGGTCGGCGCCTGCTGATCGCCGCATCGACCTCCCCGCGTGAACTGCCAGTGAAGCTGGCGGACCTCAAATCCCGTCTGACTCTGGCGCTGATCTTTCAGATGCGTCCGCTCTCCGATGAAGACAAATTGCGTGCCTTGCAACTGCGCGCCTCGCGTCGTGGCCTGCACCTGACCGATGAAGTCGGGCATTTCATCTTGACCCGCGGTACGCGCAGCATGAGTGCGCTTTTCGAGCTGCTTGAACGTCTCGATCAGGCTTCCCTCCAGGCTCAACGCAAGCTGACCATCCCGTTCCTGAAAGAAACGCTAGGCTGGTGAAAACCAAGGCCTGTAGCGGGTTTCGGCATATTTCAGGCGTCAAGAAATCCGCTTTCCTACAGGGTTGCAGGCTGCGCGAACGTCTAAAACGGGCTTAAGCGCTTAGATGTAAACGCGAAACCAAGAAGTCACATAAAGGTCGATTGAATTTGCAAATGAGTTTGATAGTAGGCATAGTCTCGGCTTCTTAGAACTATCAGCCACGGTCGTGCCCATGCTAAATCGCTTTGCACCCCTCGTGCCTCTCGCACTCGTCACCCTGTTGTTCGGTTGCGCTGCTCACTCTCCAGTGTCCCAGCAAGAGCAACAACAGCAGGTTAAAAACTCTGCTACCGCCCAATCTTCCGTTCTTTATCAACAAGCGCTTGAGCAGGAAGAAGCGGCCAGCGAAAAAGAACTGGCAGACTTCGCCGGCGGCAAGTCGTATCAGCTTCCGGTTCTGGCCGACAGCATCCTTGAACGCGGCATGTCCCTGATCGGTACCCGTTACCGTTTCGGCGGCACCTCCGAAGCAGGATTTGATTGCAGCGGCTTCATCGGTTACCTGTTTCGTGAAGAAGCCGGCCTGAACCTGCCACGTTCCACCCGCGAAATGATCAACGTCGACGCTCCTCTGGTTTCTCGCAGCAAACTGGAGCCGGGCGACTTGCTGTTTTTCGCCACCAATGGCCGTCGCGGCCGCGTCAGTCACGCCGGGATCTACCTGGGTGACAACCAGTTCATCCATTCCAGCAGCCGTCGTAGTGGTGGTGTGCGGATCGATAGCCTGGGCGACAGCTACTGGAGCAAGACTTTCATCGAAGCCAAACGCGCTCTCGCGATGGCACCGGCGACGGCCCCGATCGTCACGGCGCGCAAGTAAGCGGACAGTTTGTAAGGTGAACTTAAAGTCTTACTTGAAGTTTGCCCCGTAGCAGCTAGAATCCTGATCTATTATTGATGGCAAACCGCCTGCGTCCTGCGCAGGCGGTTTTCTTTTCTGCGCCCCTGCAGAAAAAGCCGCAGCCAGATCAGGATGTTCTGCCTATGTCGACGTCGGCCCGCCTCGCAATCATGTTCTTCGCAGCGCTGCTCAGTGCCTGCGCCAGCCGTACACCGCCACCTGCACCGGTGGTTCGCGCGCCGATTGTTTTCAGTTCCTCCCAAGCATTCTCGCCTGAGGCAGAAGACGTCTTGTTCCGCGCGCTCGGCCTGGTAGGCACGCCGTATCGCTGGGGTGGCAACACGCCGGATTCGGGTTTCGATTGCAGCGGGCTGATCGGTTATGTCTACCGTGATGTCACCGGCATTTCCCTGCCACGGACCACGCGCGAGATGATCGGCATGCAGGCGGCCAGCGTGGGCAAGGAAGGCCTGCAAACCGGTGACCTGATCTTCTTCGCCACCAATGGCGGTTCTCAGGTCAGCCACGCCGGGATCTACGTCGGCGAAGGTCGCTTCGTCCATGCGCCAGCCACCGGCGGCACGGTGAAGCTCGACAGCTTGTCCAAAGCTTACTGGCAGAAAGCCTATCTGAGCGCCAAGCGCGTCTTGCAACCTGAGCACTTGGCACGCAATCCCTAAAGGGCAGAGGTTGTCATGACCGCTCGCACACTCAATCTCGACGATTCCCTGTATCAATACCTGCTCGACGTTTCCCTGCGCGAAACGCCGTTGCTCAAGCGTTTGCGTGACGAAACCCAGGCGCTGCCCATGGCTCGCTGGCAGGTGGCGCCGGAGCAGGGGCAATTCCTCGCGCTATTGGTGAAACTCATCGGTGCCAGGCGCCTGCTGGAAATCGGTACTTTCACCGGTTACAGCGCCTTGTGCATGGCGGCTGCGCTGCCGGATGACGGTTCGCTGATCTGCTGTGACATTCCCGGTGACTACAACGCCACCGCGCGCCGTTACTGGCAGGAAGCGGGACTTGCCGCGCGGATCGATCTGCGTTTGGCGCCCGCGCTGGAAACCCTGGCTCAGCTGGATCAGCCAGAGTCATTCGACCTGATCTTTATCGATGCCGACAAAGCCAACTACCCCCTTTACCTGGAGCATGCATTGCGTCTGCTGCGCGTCGGCGGGCTGGCGGTGTTTGATAACACGCTGTGGAGTGGTCGGGTGCTTGAGGACAATCCCGAGAGTGAAGACACCCGAGCCATCCAGGCGCTCAATTGCGCCTTGAAGGATGACTCGCGTGTGGATTTGTCGCTGTTGCCGTTGGGGGATGGGCTCACACTCTGCCGCAAGCGCTGAACGCGGTTCTTGTGGAAGCGGGCTTGCTCGCGAATAGCGGTGGGTCAGGCAAGTTCAATGTCGGGTGTACCGGCCTCATCGCGAGCAGGCTCGCTCCCACAGTTGATGTGTATTGCAGTTATTGAGCCGCCGACACGCGCCACACCTTGTTGCCCACGTCATCCGCCACCAACAAATCCCCCTGCTGATCAATCACTACACCCACCGGCCGGCCCATGGCTTTTTCCTCGTTATTGAGGAAGCCAGTGAGCACATCAATCGGCGGCCCGCTCGGTTTCCCTGCGCTGAACGGTACGAAGATCACTTTGTAGCCACTGTGCGGTTTACGGTTCCATGACCCATGCTGGCCGATGAATGCTCCTTCCTTGAATTGCGCCGGCAGTCTGTTGCCTTCAGCGAACGTCAGGCCCAACGAGGCGGTATGCGGGCCGACCGCGTAGTCCGGCGCAATGGCCTTGGCCACCAGGTCGGGGTTTTGCGGCTTGACGCGAACATCGACATGCTGACCGTAATAACTGTAAGGCCAGCCGTAAAACCCGCCGTCCTTCACTGAAGTGATGTAATCCGGCACCAAATCGCTGCCGATTTCGTCGCGCTCATTGACCGCTGTCCACAATGCGCCGCTGCGAGGTTCCCAGGCCAGGCCGTTTGGATTACGAATCCCCGAGGCGAAGATCCGATGATTACCGGTGGCGCGATCCACTTCCCAGATTGCCGCGCGACCTTCCTCCTGATCCATGCCGTTTTCACCGATGTTGCTGTTCGAGCCCACGGTGACGTACAGCTTGCTGCCGTCCTTGCTGGCGATAACGTTTTTGGTCCAGTGGTGATTCAGCGTCCCGCCCGGCAGGTCGATCACCTTCATCGGCTGTGACTTGATCGCCGTCTCGCCGTTTTCATAGTGGAAGCGCAGCAAGCGGTCCGTGTCGGCGACGTACAGGTCATTGCCGACCAGGGTCATGCCGAAGGGCGAGTTGAGGTTTTCCAGGAACACCGTACGGGTTTCGGCGATGCCGTCGTGGTCCTTGTCCCGCAGCAGCGTGATGCGGTTCGGGCTCGGTACGCCGGCGCCGGCACGGCCCATGACTTTGCCCATGATCCAGCCACGAATGCCGGCATCGGGTTTGGCGGGTGCGTTGGTTTCGGCGACCAGCACGTCGCCGTTGGGCAGCACGTAGAGCCAGCGCGGGTGATCGAGGCCTTCGGCAAAAGCCACCACCTGAGTTCCTGTCGCGGCGATAGGTTTTGCGCCGTCCGGCCAGCCGATCGCCGGGGCGATGTTCACCGTCGGGATCAGGGTCTTGTTCGGTTCTGGCAGCTTGGGCGATGGGCCGGTGCCGTCGGAGACTTGCAGCCTGGCGGTTTCACCACAGGCGGCAAGCCCTCCGGCGAGCACGATGACGAGAGCGAGCTGAGGCTTGCGCATGCTGATCTTCCCTATGAATGCAGTGAGCTAATCAATAGAGAAGTGCAGTGCGCGATGGTTCAACCGGTCAGCCGCGGGCTTCCTTGAACAGCACGGCGATGCCGGGGTGATAGTTGCCGGCTTCATTGCGCAACTTGCGATAGGCATAGGGGAAGTACCAGGCCACCGCGCATGTGTGTTCCTTTTGCAGGTCGTCGACCATGTCCTGGAGTTCTTCCGGGGTGGCGCTTTGTTGGGCTTTTTGCGGTGCGACGAATAGGCAGCCGAGTTTCAGGTCGCTGGCGTAACTGATGCGTTTGGCTTCGCTGGTGATGTCCTGCAACGCTTGAGTCAGGTTCAGGTTGTTGACCCGTGGCCAGCGCTGGGTCGCCTGAAGGTAAGCGCGTTCTTCGCTCGTCGCGATAAACAGATCGGCGCGGCCATTGCGTTCGCCTTCTTCGACCTGTTTACGAGTTGGTGTTTGCTGCAGCGTAACCATCTCTGCCATCCAGGCTGCGGCGGACAGCAGGCTCAGGTTGGCTTTTTCATCGAACCAGTAAGGCGTTTCGTTATCGCCGCGCACGGCGTTGTAGCGGTCGATACAGTCAAACCAGCGTTCCAGCACCGGTCGCAGGAATTCCAGCTTCGGATTGCTGATGATCATGCCTTGCATGTGGCTCACCCTTGTTATTGTGTTGTGAGATTGTGGCTCTTTGATATCACTGCTGGGAGTGTGGCACAAGATTGGCGTCAGATAATTGATCGACAGCAGTTATTCGCTCCCAGGCTGCCCGTCTTCAATTGACGCTCCATCCCCAACCCTCTAACCTTCGCGGCTTGTTTCAGGTGCTCTGTGACCTTGGTTGACAGAGTGAAACAGGGAAGCCGGTGAGTGACGCTCTTCAAGCGACGAAGAGCCATGATCCCGGCGCTGCCCCCGCAACGGTAAATGAGTAAAAACTGCGCCTTGAGCCACTGTGTCGTCGACATGGGAAGGCGCGCAGTCAGGCAAATCGCCGCTCATGAGCCCGGAGACCGGCCTGATCCATCCAGCGGCATCACGGTGGGCGATGCCAGGCTTGTTGCCGTCTATTCTTGTGCCTGCCCGCCGTTATCCAGCCTCAACGGAGAGCTCCCCCATGACTGATACCCCCGATCGTGACGAACGTCATCTGGCGCGCATGCTGCGCAAAAAAGCCGTGATCGACGAACGCATCGCCAATTCCCCGAATGAATGCGGCCTGCTGCTGGTGCTGACCGGCAACGGCAAAGGCAAAAGCAGTTCGGCCTTCGGCATGCTCGCCCGGTCCATGGGCCACGGCATGCAGTGTGGCGTGGTGCAGTTCATCAAGGGGCGCAACAGCACCGGCGAGGAGCTGTTCTTCCGGCGCTTCCCGGAGCAGGTGCGTTTTCATGTGATGGGCGAGGGCTTCACCTGGGAAACCCAGGATCGCCAGCGTGACATCGCCGCCGCGCAAGCCGCGTGGGCAGTGTCGCGCGAATTGCTGCGTGATCCGTCGATCGGCCTGGTGGTGCTGGATGAATTGAACATCGCGCTCAAGCACGGTTATCTGGATCTCGATCAGGTGCTCAGCGACTTGCAGGCCCGTCCGCCAATGCAGCACGTGGTAGTCACCGGTCGCGGCGCCAAGCCGGAGATGATCGAGCTGGCCGACACCGTCACCGAAATGGGCGTGATCAAGCACGCGTTCCAGGCCGGAATCAAAGCGCAAAAAGGCGTCGAGTTGTGAGCTGCACTTTATGAATAGCCATCGTCAATGCCCGGCGGTATTGATTGCCGCACCGGCCTCCGGTCAGGGCAAGACCACCGTCACCGCCGCGCTGGCCCGTTTGCATCGCAATCAGGGGCGCAAGGTGCGCGTGTTCAAATGCGGGCCGGACTTTCTCGACCCGATGATTCTCGAGCGCGCCAGCGGTGCGCCGGTGTATCAACTGGACATGTGGATGGTCGGCGAGCAGGAAAGTCGTCGACTGTTGTGGGAAGCGGCCGGCGAAGCCGATCTGATCCTCATCGAAGGCGTCATGGGGCTGTTCGACGGTACGCCGTCCAGCGCTGATCTGGCGCGGCACTTCGGTGTGCCGGTGCTCGGCGTGATCGACGGCACCGCCATGGCCCAGACCTTTGGCGCATTGGCGTTGGGGCTGGCGAAGTATCAGCCGGACTTGCCGTTTGCCGGTGTGCTGGCCAACCGCGTCGGCACCGTGCGCCATGCGCAGTTGCTCGAAGGCAGTCTGACTGAAGGTTTGCGCTGGTATGGCGCGCTGTCCCGGGAAACCGGTATCGAATTGCCGAGTCGGCACCTCGGGCTGGTTCAGGCCAGTGAGTTGAACGATCTCGACCTGCGCCTCGATGCCGCCGCCGAGTCATTGGCCAGCAGTTGCGATGTCGCTCTACCACCGGCTGTGGAATTCGCCGCGCCTGAAATGATCGCAGCCGAACCCTTGCTGGCCGGTGTGCGAATTGCCGTGGCCCGGGACGAAGCCTTTGCGTTTACCTACGGCGCGAGCCTGGATCTGCTGCGGGCCATGGGCGCCGAGTTGTCGTTTTTCTCGCCGATCCGTGACATGCAACTGCCGGAGGCAGACAGCCTCTATCTGCCTGGCGGTTATCCTGAATTGCATCACGTGGCGCTGTCACAGAACACCACGATGCTGGCCGCAATCCGCGCTCACCATGCGGCGGGTAAGCCGTTGTTGGCCGAGTGCGGCGGCATGCTGTATCTGCTCGATTCGTTGACCGATGTCGAGGGCACTCGCGCTGAACTGGTTGGCTTGCTGACGGGGGATGCGGTGATGCAAAAGCGTCTGGCCGCGTTGGCGTTGCAGGCCGTCGAATTGCCGGAAGGTTTGTTGCGCGGGCACACCTATCACCACTCGTTGACCAGCACTGAGCTTGAGCCGATTGCTCGTGGGCTGAGCCCGAATGGTGGGCGAGGGGCGGAGGCGGTTTATCGTGAGGGGCGGATGACGGCTTCTTATGTGCACTTTTATTTTCCGTCCAATCCATTGGCGATTGCCGCGCTGTTTGTGCCTGACCATAAGGACGCCATCGCGAGCAGGCTCACTCCCACAGGGGACCGCGTTTCTTCAGATAGCACACCTTCCACTGTGGGAGCGGGCTTGCTCGCGAAGAGGCCATGACCGACAACGCATTTTCCGAAGCCGAACGCGCGGCGGTCTACCGAGCCATCGGCGAACGCCGCGACATGCGTCATTTCAGCGGCGGCACCGTCGAGCCTGAGTTGCTGCAGCGCCTGCTCGAAGCTGCACACCAGGCGCCGAGCGTCGGCCTGATGCAGCCCTGGCGGTTCATCCGCATCAGCGATCGAGCCCTGCGCGGCAAGATCCAGTCACTGGTGGAAGAAGAACGCATCCGCACCGCCGAAGCCCTCGGCGAACGCACCGACGAATTCATGAAGTTGAAAGTCGAAGGCATCAACGACTGCGCCGAGGTGCTGGTCGCCGCGCTGATGGACGATCGCGAGCGTCACATCTTCGGCCGGCGCACGATGCCGGAAATGGACATGGCGTCGCTCTCCTGCGCGATCCAGAACCTGTGGCTGGCCTCCCGCGCTGAAGGATTGGGCATGGGCTGGGTCTCGCTGTTCGAGCCGCAAGCCCTGGCGGACCTGTTGGGTTTTCCCGCGGGTGCCAAACCCTTGGCCGTTCTTTGCCTGGGGCCGGTCACGGAGTTCTATCCGGCGCCGATGCTGGTACTCGAAGGCTGGGCGCAGACGCGTCCGCTCAGTGAACTGCTGTATGAAAATTATTGGGGAGTGAGTCAATGAGTGTGGCGTTGTTGAGTGTCGCCGCGGTTGCGCTGGATGCGCTGCTGGGTGAACCCAAACGCTGGCATCCGCTGGTGGCGTTCGGCCGCTTTGCCGACCGAATCGAGCAACGTTTCAATGGTGAAGGTCGCGGCTGGCGCAGCCATGGCGTCACTGCCTGGGTGATCGCGGTGTTGCCGCTGACCCTGCTGGCCACCGCATTTTCCTGGGCGCCCTACATCGGCTGGATCGTCGAGATTCTCCTGCTCTATTGCGCCCTCGGCATGCGCAGCCTCGGTGAACACGTCGAGCCGGTGGCCAAGGCGCTGCGCGGTGATGACCTGGACGAGGCGCGCACACGGGTCAGTTATCTGGTCAGCCGCCAGACCAGCGAACTGGACAAGACCGAAGTCGCCCGCGCCGCCACCGAATCGGTGCTGGAGAACGGCAGCGATGCGGTATTCGCTGCGCTGTTCTGGTTTGCCGTGGCCGGCGCGCCAGGCGTGGTGCTCTACCGTTTGAGCAACACGCTGGATGCGATGTGGGGTTACCGCAATGAACGCTTCGAGCGTTTTGGCTGGGCCGCGGCAAAGATCGACGATGTCCTCAACTATATTCCTGCACGCCTGGTGGCCCTGACCTACGCGCTGCTGGGCAAAACCCGCCTGGCGCTGAAATGCTGGCGCACCCAGGGCCGAACCTGGGACAGCCCGAATGCCGGTCCGGTGATGGCGGCCGGTGCCGGTGCGCTCGGCGTCGAGTTGGGCGGGGCGGCGATTTATCACGGCGAACTGCATCAGCGTCCGCCATTGGGCGAAGGCGAACCGGCAGACGCCGACTCCATCGACCGCGGCTGGCAATTGGTCCAGCGCGGGGTATGGTTATGGTTGCTGATCCTCTGCGTGGGGGCTGAATTTTATGCTTGAGCACGGTGGGCGGTTACGCAAGGCGGCGCTCGAGTACGGCATCGCCGAAGCCGATTGGCTCGACCTGTCCAGCGGCCTCGCGCCCTGGCCGTTTCCGGTCCCGGAGATTCCGTTGCGGGCGTGGGCGCGGTTGCCGGAAACCGATGACGGTCTGGAGCAGGCGGCCTGTGAATATTACGGCGCTGCCCAGGTGCTGCCGGTGGCCGGCTCGCAAATGGCGATCCAGTTGCTGCCACGTTTGCGCCGGGCCGGTAAGGTCGGCGTGCTCTCGCCGTGTTACGCCGAACATGCCGAAGCGTGGCGCCGCAATGGCTACATCGTGCGTGAAGTGCTGGAGCAGGAAGTCGACTTCTTTCTCGACAGCCTCGACGTGCTGGTGGTGGTCAATCCGAACAATCCTACCGGCCTGAGCCTGACACCCAGTCGCTTGCTCGACTGGCACACGCGGCTGGCCCAACGCGGTGGCTGGCTGGTGGTGGACGAGGCATTCATGGACAACACGCCGCAGCTGAGCCTGGCACCTTTTGCCAATCAGGTCGGGTTGATCGTGCTGCGTTCCTTCGGCAAGTTTTTCGGCCTGGCCGGTGTGCGTCTGGGTTTCGTTCTGGCTGAGCGCAAGGTGCTCAAGTTGCTGGCCGAGCAAGTCGGGCCTTGGGCGGTCAGCGGGCCGACGCGGGTACTGGGTCAGGCCTGCCTGCTGGATACCGAAGGGCATATCCGGCAACGGGTTCGCACAGAAGAGGCCAGCAAACGTCTGGCGCTGCTGCTTGAACACCACGGCTTCGAACCACAGGGCGGCTGCGCCTTGTTCCAATGGCTGATCACCGAACGCGCCGAAGAGCTGCATGCCTTCATGGCCCGGCGCGGCATTCTGCTGCGAATGTTCACGCACAACAGCAGCCTGCGTTTCGGCTTGCCCGCCGATGAAGCCGACTGGACACGTCTCGCGCAAGCGTTCGAAGCCTACGCTGAGGAAACCCAATGACTACCTTGATGGTGCAAGGCACCACTTCCGACGCCGGTAAAAGTACGCTGGTAACGGCGTTGTGCCGCTGGGTCACGCGTCAGGGCGTCAGCGTCGTACCGTTCAAACCACAGAACATGGCGCTCAACAGTGCCGTGACCGCCGACGGTGGCGAGATCGGTCGTGCGCAAGCGGTGCAGGCCCAGGCCGCCAACCTCGAGCCGCACACCGACATGAACCCGGTGCTGCTCAAGCCCAACAGCGACACTGGCGCCCAAGTGATCATCCATGGCCGCGCCGTCACGACGATGAACGCAGTCGCGTATCACGACTACAAAGCCATTGCCATGCAAGCAGTGCTGGCCTCCCATGAACGACTGAGCGCGGCGTATCCAGTGGTCATGGTCGAAGGCGCGGGCTCGCCGGCCGAGATCAATCTGCGTGCCGGCGACATCGCCAACATGGGATTCGCCGAAGCCGTGGATTGTCCGGTGGTGCTGATTGCCGACATCAATCGCGGCGGGGTTTTCGCGCATCTGGTGGGCACGCTGGAACTGCTGTCGCCCAGCGAGCAAGCGCGGATCAAAGGCTTCATCATCAATCGGTTTCGCGGCGATATCGCTTTGCTGCAACCGGGGCTGGACTGGCTGGAAGCGCGCACCGGCAAACCGGTGATCGGCGTTCTGCCTTACGTGATGGACTTGCACCTGGAAGCCGAGGACGGCATCGATCAGCGTCAGACCGACAAGGCCGACCACGTCCTGAAAGTGGTGGTGCCGGTGCTGCCGCGCATCAGCAACCACACCGATTTCGATCCGTTGCGCCTGCATCCGCAGGTGGATCTGCAATTTGTCGGCCCCGGTCAGGCGATTCCACCGGCCGACCTGATAATTCTTCCCGGCTCGAAAAGCGTGCGCAATGACCTCGCGTATCTGCGGGCCAACGGCTGGGACACTGCGATCAGTCGTCATCTGCGTTATGGCGGCAAAGTGCTGGGGATTTGCGGCGGTCTGCAAATGCTCGGCGAACAGGTCCACGACCCGCTGGGCCTCGAAGGCGCCCCGGGTTCCAGCGCCGGTCTGGGCTTGTTGGCATTCGAAACCCGGCTCGAAGAAGAGAAGCAATTGCGCAATGTGCGCGGGCGTCTGGCGCTGGAAGACGCGCCGGTCAGCGGCTATGAAATTCATGCCGGGGTCACCACCGGACCGGCGCTGGAAAACGCCGCGGTGCTGCTGGACGACGGTCGCTGCGACGGTGCGCAAAGTGTGGACGGGCAGATTTTCGGTACCTATTTGCATGGCTTGTTTGAATCGCTTGCGGCGTGCAGTGCGCTGTTGCGCTGGGCCGGTTTGCAGGCTGTGCAGGACGTGGATTATCACGCGTTACGTGAGCGCGATATCGAGCGGCTGGCGGATCTGGTGGAGAAGCATCTGGATACCCGACTGTTGCGTGAGCTCTGCGGGATTTAAGGTGGCTGTTGCGGCCCCATCGCGAGCAGGCTCGCTCCCACATTGGAATGCGATCACCTGTGGGAGCGAGCCTGCTCGCGAAGACGGAAGTCGGCTCACCGCACATTTAAGGAATGAACCATGCTGCAACTGATCCTCGGCGGCGCCCGCTCCGGCAAAAGCCGCCTGGCTGAAAAACTCGCCTCCGACAGCGGTCTGGCAGTGACTTACATCGCCACCAGCCAACCCCTGGACGGTGAAATGAACGAGCGAGTGGCCCATCACCGCGCCCGTCGTCCAGCCGAATGGGCGTTGATCGAAGAACCTCTGCAACTCGCCCGCGTCCTGCGCGAAACCGCCAGCGCCGAACGTTGCCTGCTGGTGGATTGCCTGACGTTGTGGATGACCAACCTGCTGATGCTCGACGACGCTGAGCGTCTGTCGGCCGAACGTGAAGCGCTACTGGACTGCCTGGCATCGTTGCCGGGTGAAATCATTTTTGTCAGCAACGAGACCGGAATGGGTGTCGTGCCGCTGGGCGAATTGACTCGCCGCTATGTCGATGAAGCCGGTTGGCTGCATCAAGCCTTGGCCGAGCGCTGTCAGCGAGTCGTCCTGATCGTCGCCGGCCTGCCCCTGACTTTGAAAGGAACTGCGTTATGACTCAATCCTGGTGGCTGAACCCGTGCAAGCCGATCGATGCTCAAGCGGTCGAGCAGGCGCAGGCCCGTCAACAGCAGCTGACCAAACCGGCCGGCTCCCTCGGTCGGCTTGAGTCGGTGGCGGTGCAATTGGCCGGGCTGCAAGGGCAGGTCAAGCCGAGTCTGGATCAGTTGTGGATCGCGATTTTTGCCGGTGACCATGGCGTGGTCGCTGAAGGGGTGTCGGCATTTCCCCAGGAAGTCACCGGGCAGATGTTGCTCAACTTCGTCAGCGGCGGGGCGGCGATCAGCGTGTTGGCGCGGCAACTCGGGGCCTCCCTGGAAGTGGTCGACCTCGGCACGGTGACGCCGTCGTTGAATTTGCCGGGTGTGCGTCACGTGAACATCGGCCCCGGTACGGCGAATTTCGTCGAAGGTCCGGCAATGACGCCGGCTCAAGGCGAGCTCGCTTTGCAGGCCGGTCGCGACAGCGTGCAGCGCGCCATCGCGGCGGGTGCGCAGTTGTTTATCGGTGGCGAGATGGGCATCGGCAACACCACCGCGGCCAGCGCATTGGCCTGTGCCTTGCTCGATTGCCCGGTGGTGCATCTGGCCGGGCCGGGCACCGGTTTGAATGCGGCGGGTGTCAGCCATAAAGCGCAGGTGATCGAACGCGCTTTGGCGTTGCACAGCGCTCAACGTGGCGATGCGCTGCAAACCCTGTTCAACCTCGGCGGTTTTGAAATCGCGGCACTGGTCGGCGCGTATCTGGCGTGTGCCCAGGAAGGCGTCGCGGTGCTGGTCGACGGTTTCATTTGCAGCGTCGCGGCGTTGGTCGCGGTGCGCTTGAATCCTGAATGCCGTCAGTGGTTGTTGTTCGGTCATCGCGGCGCCGAGCCGGGTCATCGTCATGTGCTGGAAACCCTCAACGCCGAACCGCTGCTGGACCTCGGCCTGCGTCTGGGCGAGGGCAGTGGTGCGGCGTTGGCCGTGCCGTTGCTGCGTTTGGCGTGCGACCTTCACGGGCAGATGGCGACGTTCGCCGAGGCCGCCGTGGCGGACCGTCCGGCATGACCTTGCGCCTGGACCTGTTGCGCCACGGTGAAACCGAACTCGGTGGCGGTTTGCGCGGCAGCCTCGACGATGCGCTGACTGAAAAGGGCTGGGCGCAGATGCGCGCGGCGGTAATCGAGCAGGGGCCTTGGGATCGTTTGGTCAGTTCGCCACTGCAGCGGTGTGCGCGGTTCGCCGAAGAACTCGGCGCACAGTTGGGTTTGCCGGTGCAGTTGGATAAGGACCTGCAGGAGCTACACTTCGGCGCCTGGGAAGGGCAGAGCGCCGCCGCGCTGATGGAAACCGATGCCGAGGCGTTGGGATTGTTCTGGGCCGACCCTTATGCGTTCACGCCGCCTCAGGGTGAACCGGTGGTGGATTTTTCGACGCGGGTGTTGGCAGCCATTGAGCGCTTGCAGGCTACCTGCGCGGGCGAGCGGGTGTTGCTGATCAGTCACGGCGGGGTCATGCGCTTGTTGCTGGCTCAGGCCCGGGGATTGCCTCGTGAGCAGTTGCTCAACGTCGAAGTCGGGCATGGCGCGGTGTTTTCGCTGACGGTCGAATCCGGCCTGTTGTTAAAGGAAGCGCTCTGACCATGTTGCCGTTCTGGATCGCCCTGCAATTTTTGAGCAGTCTGCCGATTCGTCTGCCGGGCATGCCGGAACCACAGGAGTTGGGGCGGTCGTTGCTGTTTTATCCGCTGGTCGGCTTGCTGTTCGGCGCGATTTTGTGGGCGTTCAACTGGCTGCTGCTTGGCACCCCGTTGTTGCTTCACGCCGCGCTGTTGCTGACGGTTTGGGTCTTGCTCAGCGGTGCTTTGCACCTGGATGGCCTGGCCGACAGCGCCGATGCATGGCTCGGTGGGTTCGGTGATCGAGAGCGCACCTTGACGATCATGAAGGACCCGCGCAGCGGGCCGATTGCGGTGGTGACGCTGGTGCTGGTGTTGCTGCTCAAATTCGCCGCGTTGCTGGCATTGATCGAGCAGCAACACGCCGTTGTCCTGATCATTGTCCCGTTGATCGGGCGCAGCGCGATGTTGGGGTTGTTCCTGACCACGCCTTATGTGCGCGCTGGTGGCTTGGGGCAAGCGCTGGCCGATCATCTGCCGCGTTTGGCGGGTACGCAGGTGTTGGCGGTGAGTGCGTTGGCTTGCGTTTTGATTGCCGGTTTCAGCGGCGTATTGGCAGTGGTGCTGGCGGCGCTGGTGTTTGTCTGGCTGCGGCAAGTGATGCTGCGCCGATTGGGCGGCACGACGGGCGATACCGCGGGGGCGTTGCTGGAAATCCTTGAGGTGGCGGTGCTGGTGGGGTTGGCGTTGACCTGATGTTTATTGGGTGGATGTGCTGGACCTTTCGCGAGCAAGCCCGCTCCCACATTTGATTGCGCTGAACAAAAATTCTATGTTCGCTGAAGATCTAATGTGGGAGCGGGCTTGCTCGCGAAGGCGGTCCGTCCGATCCTCAATAACTTTGAATAAACTCATCTGTAACTTGATTTAACACAACAGCGGGTATATACACGCACCATGCTCGAATCCCAATGTTTATGCATCAACCTGCGTCGCGCCGCCCGTGGCGTCAGCAGGCACTACGACGGCGCTCTCGATGGCTTCGGGATCAACGTCGCCCAGTATTCTCTGCTGTGTAATCTGCAGCGTCTGGATAAACCGAGTATTTCCACGTTGGCCGAGGCCATGGGGCTGGATCGCAGCACCTTGGGGCGCAATCTGCGGGTGCTGGAAGGCGAAGGCCTGCTGATGCTGGTCGAGGGCGAAGACATGCGTAACCGCATCGTCATGCTCACCGAGGCTGGTATTGAACGTCTGAAAGCGGCCTTGCCGGCGTGGGAAGCGGCGCAGCAGCGGTTGATCGACCGCTTGGGCGCCGAAAAACGAGAAACCTTGCTGCGACTGCTGGACGAACTGGCGTGAAGCCGGTTTTTCCGATCTTAAGCGGGTATATACCCGCTACCGGAGAACAAGAATGACATCGATGTGGCGTACGTGCGGTTGGGTTTTGTTGGGGAGTGCGCTGATTCTCGCGTTGTCCTTGGGGGTAAGACACGGCTTCGGGCTGTTTCTGGCGCCAATGAGTGCCGAATTCGGCTGGGGGCGTGAGACGTTTGCCTTCGCCATTGCCTTGCAGAACCTGATCTGGGGCCTGGCGCAGCCCTTCACCGGCGCGCTGGCCGACCGCTTCGGCGCCGCAAAAGTGGTGTTGGTCGGCGGTGTCCTGTATGCATTGGGCCTGGTGTTCATGGGCCTGTCGGATTCGGCCGTGACCTTGTCTCTGAGTGCCGGCCTGTTGATCGGCATCGGTCTGTCCGGTACCTCGTTCTCGGTGATCCTCGGCGTGGTCGGCCGCGCAGTGCCGCCAGAGAAACGCAGCATGGGCATGGGCATTGCCAGCGCTGCCGGCTCTTTCGGTCAATTCGCCATGTTGCCCGGCACACTGGGGTTGATCGGCTGGCTTGGCTGGTCCGCGGCATTGCTGGTGCTGGGGCTGCTGGTGGCGCTGATTGTGCCGCTGGTGAGCATGCTCAAGGACAAACCGCTGCCGGTGCTCGGTCATGAGCAAACACTGTCCGAAGCCTTGCACGAGGCCTGTTCCCATTCGGGATTCTGGCTGCTGGCGTTCGGCTTTTTTGTTTGCGGCTTCCAGGTGGTATTCATCGGCGTGCATTTGCCGGCGTATCTGGTGGATCAGCACCTCCCGGCGAGCGTCGGCACGACGGTGCTGGCGCTGATCGGGTTGTTCAATATTTTCGGGACCTACACGGCGGGCTGGCTCGGGGGCCGGATGTCCAAGCCACGTTTGCTGACTGGCCTGTATCTGCTGCGCGCAGTGGTGATCGGGTTGTTCCTGTGGGCGCCGGTCACGACGACCACTGCTTACCTGTTCGGCATGGCGATGGGCTTTCTGTGGCTGTCGACGGTGCCCTTGACCAACGGCACCGTGGCGACCTTGTTCGGCGTGCGAAATCTGTCCATGCTCGGTGGGATTGTTTTCCTGTTTCACCAGCTCGGATCGTTCCTCGGCGGCTGGTTGGGCGGGGTGGTGTACGACCGAACCGGGAGCTACGACTTGATCTGGCAAGTGGCGATTCTCTTGAGCCTGTTGGCCGCCGCCCTGAACTGGCCGGTGCGTGAGCAGCCGGTGGCGCGCCTGCAAACACAGATGAGTGCGATATGAACAGTCTCTGGCCGCGGATTGCTGTCCTCGCTGTCTGCGCCTTGCTGCTGGCCCTGTCGTGGTGGGGCTGGCATCAGGGCGGGCTGGCGTTGATGCAACTGGGCATGGGTGCTTGCTAGCAGGATGTGAGGGCGAGTAACTTCGGTCTTGACGATTCTCAAGGATGCACCGACATGTTGAAACGTTGGCTGGCAGTTCCCGCGTTACTGGTAGCGTTTGGTGGATTGGCCCAAGCGGCCGAATGCCCGGAGCTTTTGCAAGGTTCGTTGCCCAAGCTGCGCGCCAAGGAATCCATCGACCTGTGCCAGCGCTTCGCTGGCAAACCGCTGGTGGTGGTCAATACCGCGAGCTTCTGTGGTTTCGCCCCGCAGTTCAAAAGCCTTGAGGCGCTCAATCAGCGCTACAAGGATCAGGGGCTGGAAGTAATCGGTGTTCCGTCCAACGACTTCAAGCAAGAGTCCAAGGATGGCGAAGAGACTGCCAAGGTCTGCTACGTGAACTACGGCGTGACGTTCACCATGACGGAACCGCAGAAAGTCCGCGGCAATGACGCGACGCACTTGTTCAAGGTCATCGCCAGGCAGAGCGTCGCGCCGAAGTGGAACTTCTACAAGTACGTGGTCGATCGCCAGGGCAAGGTGATCGCCAGTTTCTCCAGCCTGACCAAGCCCGAAGATCCCGAACTCATCGAGGCGGTGGAAAAGGCACTGGCCTCGCACCCTTGATCGGCGCCCATTAAAAAGCCCCGCCTCTGCAAAAGAGAGCGGGGCTTTTTCAATTCAGGCGGCAAGTGGTTCAAACTCGCCGTGAATCATCAGAAGCGGTAGGTTGCGCCAACACCGAAACCGTTTGCCCAGTTTTCATACTTGGCGTTGTAGCTCTGGTTGCGAGGTTGACCGTTGCTGTTGTTGACCTTGACCGACTCTTCGCGCAGGTACGAATACGCTACGTCGATGGTCAGGTCGTCGGTCGGGCTCCAGCCAGCGCCCAGGCTGAAAATCTTGCGATCGCCGGTCGGGATGCGTGGAGAGCGGTTTTCGTTATTGGTCGGCGACTGGTCAACCGACAGGCCGGTACGCAGCACCCACTGCTTGTTCAACTGATAGGACGCACCGATGGCGTGAGCCCAGGTGTCGTGCCAGTTCTGTTCTTCGGTGATGGTGCCGAACAGGGGGTTCAGGCCAGCAGGAACACCGCTGTTCTCGACGCTGATTTCCTTCAGGCGGCTCCAGCGAGTCCAGGTGCTGCCTGCGTAGAGGGTCCACTGGTCGTCCAACTGATGAGTGACCGAGAAGTCGACCGATTCAGGCGTGGTGATATCCAGCGAAGCGTCGTATTTCTGGTTCGGGTTCTGACGCAGGGCAGCGAGGCCGGCGTAGTTGACTTTGGTGTCGCCCTCGAGCTTGTACTTCACTTTCGAGTGATAGGTCAGGCCGACGCGAGTGGAGTCGGTGGCTTGAACCAGGATACCGATGTTGTAGCCCAGCGCTGTGTCGTCACCCGTGATTTTGACTTCACCGTCTGGTGCGCGTGGGTTCGGGCTCAGCGACAGGTTCGATTCCAGCGTGCCGTCAATGCGGTTGATGGTCGGACCGAAACCGATCGACACCTTGTCGTTGAAGGCGTAGCTGACAGTTGGCTGAAGAGTCACGATGGTGACTTCGCTCTTGCTGCCGAAGTATTTGCCGGCGAAGCCGTTCTCGTAGTCGGTCACCAGGCCGAACGGAGCGTAGACGCCGAAACCGACTGCCCACTGGTCATCGATTGGCTTGACGTAGTAACCCATGGGCACGCCCATGAAAGGGACCATGTCACCTTTGTTGGTACCGCTATTCGGGCTGGAGCTCGCATCGCTGATATCAGCGTGCGCGTCGATGAATGCAACACCACCGGTTACTTGTTCGCGCTTGAGGCGAGACATGCCGGCAGGGTTGCCAAAAACTGTGGATGCGTCGTCGGCAGCTGAAGATCGCCCGGCAAAACCTGTCCCCATCCCGCTGATGCTTTGTTCGTTGAGGGCAAAACCACTGGCGAAGATTTGGGTGGATGCCATGGCAACGGCGAGGCTAATGGTGGTTTTGAGCATTACTTTTTTCATTATTAGAACTCCTGGTGATCACCGGGGCGAAAATTACCAACATTTTCGTCCCAGCGCCATAGGCTGTATCGCTTGATTTAGAGCGGTTTTGTAGGACAATCCGACCAAAATCGCAGCAGTTGAGCGATCTTGTGGAAACAGCCGATCAGCAGGCGACCTGATTCAGCGGTGAAACACAGGTTTGCCAGGCGCAGGTGAAGTCTCTCAGGCGTCCTTGAGGCTGGAAGGTCTGGCGCCAGATGCGCGCCATTCCCAGTAGGTCGTCTGCTTCAGGGAGGGGGGTGTTCTGTTCTTCTACCAGCAGCCAGGCGATGGCTGTGGCGTAACGCAGGTTGACGGTCAACTCGAGATGCGGGCCACTGAGGAACGCATGTTGGCTGGCCAGGCCGCGAACCAGGCTTGCGCGTTCGGGATCAAGTGCCAGGTAGTGGTCCCAAAGTGCCTGGTGGCGGGGTTCGGCGATTCGGTACAAGCCGTGTCCACGGCGGTCATGCAGGGCAGTTCCAAGGGCTGACTGGCTGGCGGCAACACCCAGCAGCAGGGATTCGGCAGTTGCGCTATGGCGCCCGAGATAAATCAAGGTCGGGCGGATCACATAACGGCACAGTTCGCTGGCAGCGATACCCATAAAACCCTCGAAACATGAAATGGTCGGCGATACCTGAAGGCCTTGGCAGCGGTGAATCGACTCAGGCTCGCCGGAAGCGGCTCAAGCCGCTTGAGTTGAAGTGTAGTGTCATATTCGCGCCGTAAAGGCCTGTTTTTAAAATATTTCCGGCCGCGAGTTATAACCGTTATATCGGTTTGTACTTAGGCGGCAGCGGCGAAAAGAGAAATATCAGGCAATAAAAAGCCCCGCTTTTTAAGCGAGGCTTTTGAGGTTTTCAGTCTTTCTGGCGTATCAGGCAACCAGTGCCTGACGGGTACGCTCGATCACGGCCTGCAGCGGCTCGGCGCTGGAGTATTGATCGGGGTACAGGCGTTCGCTGTGACGAGCGATGCCGTGTTCGTTGACCAGAGTGAAGCTGAAGCAGCCTTTGCGAGCAGCCATGATCAGGCAGTTCATTGGTGCAAAAGCGTTGGTTAGGGTGCGAATGGCATCCTGGGTGTGGATTTGAGTAGACATAGTCATTGGGTGTTCCTACAAGCGACACGGATAAGAACCGTGCAAAGTTAAAACGTTCCAGTGACGACGACCACCATTGGTCGAACGAAGAACCCGACTGGAACAAAGCAGCCAGTTTGAAGCGCTGATAAATTGGCGCGCTTGGGCTGGCAGGTAGGTACTTAGGAGGGCAGGCAACACATCAAGGGCAAAGGTTCTGGGCCCGGGGTGAAGATCCTGATCAATTTGCAGGTTGGTTCGGTCAGAGTAAGTGAGCTTCGCAACACCCTTTGCTTTCGATTCAAAGGCAGTGTTGACGCAAGGTTTACCTGGAAACCATCGAGGTGGTCGATCCCGCTTTGTCGGTAGAGGCTTCCGTTGGGAAGGCTGACCGGGGGGATTTGTTCGACCAGAATTGACTTTCAGCTTGGTACTAACGCCGCGGATACTAACGGATTGAATGACTGAAGGGAAGTGTGTTGGCAAAAAAGTTCTTTGAACGCCCCCATTCAACGTTCGGATTGGCGCTCGGACAAGGCTCATGAATCGCTGACGCGCCCTGTAATAGCACAAATTCCGACCATTGGTAGTCGCGGCTCATCGGCCCAGGACCAGTCTGGATCGTGGGTTTGCCAAGGTTTATCCCCAGCCGCAGGCAAAAAATGCGCCGAAAAAGCGCATCGATATAACTGCCTCGAAGGGACTTGTGCACATAAGTGACGGAGGATGTCACGCCGCTGTCATCTTCCCTTCAAACGCAGTGGGTGCCTGTAACCAAAATTTAAGTCAATGAAAAACATCGCTTTTTTTTACTGGTGAAAAAATCGTCAGTTTGACTGCGAGCCCCATTCCATAGGGCTTTGCGAGAGTTCAAGGGCGGTTGTCCACTGAGTTATCCACAGCTTCTGTGGATTGTCCCGAGCGCTTGCTCTAGGACGGGCGTGCCGGGTTTTTTTAGGCTTTACCTGTAAGAAAAAAAGAGTAGAGTGGCGCGCCTTCCGATCTGCCCCACAGTGCTTTATGAAGTTTCGCTCAGTATCAGTCTCTGCAACCTCCACACCTCCCAGCATTACCCCGCCCAAGCGCTTTTCGATGCGTGTGGCCGAGTGGCTGCTGGACAGCCCGCGTCTGGGCGAAAACACCAACGTCAAACACCTCGCCGGACGTTTGCTCAAGCAGCCAGCCCGTGAAGGAGTGGTGGCTGCGCAAAGCCGTCTCGGTCTGCTGATGTGCCGTGAATGCGGGAATGCCCGGGATCGCCGTATCGGCCAGGATCTTCTGCGTTCGGCCGCGCGGGCAGGGGATCGACGCGCCCAGCAGGAACTGGGGCTGATCGAAGACTGAGCTGTCCAAGACCTGACGCCTTGGTTAACCTTCAAGCTTTATTTCATTGGCAGGAGTGGCTATGGCTATGGACTTGACCAGCGCATTGCTCGGTCTGGCGGGCGCTGCGCTGCCGTTACTGGTACTGGCCTGGCAACTTCAGCGGCGAGCGAACGCCACGCAGTCAGAGGCTGCGCTGCTGGAAGAGCGTCTGGCCATGGCCCTACTGGCTCAGGATGGATTGAACGCCCAACTCGAAGCCTGTCGCGATGAAATCGGTGATCTGGGCCAGGCCAACGCCGCCAAACAGGCAGACCTGGCCGCCGTACGCCGTGAAGTCGAACTGCTGCAGATCGAACGTGACGACGCACGCGACGCCGCCCACGCCTGGAATCTGGAACGCGCCGGCAAAGAGGCTGAGTTGCGCCGTCTGGCCGCCCAGGCCGCTTCGCTCAACGCTGAGCTACGCGAGCAGCAGGAAAGCCATCAGCAGCGCCTCAATGACCTGCAGGGCTCACGAGACGAGCTGCGAGCGCAGTTCGCGGAGCTGGCCGGCAAAATCTTCGACGAACGCGAGCAGCGTTTTGCCGAAACCAGTCAACAACGCCTCGGTCAGTTGCTCGATCCGTTGAAGGAACGCATCCAGTCCTTCGAAAAACGCGTCGAAGAAAGTTATCAGGCAGAAGCCCGCGAACGTTTTTCCCTGGCCAAGGAACTGGAGCGGCTGCAACAACTGAACCTGCGCCTGAGCGACGAAGCCACCAACCTGACCCGCGCCTTGAAAGGGCAGAAAACCCAAGGTAACTGGGGTGAGCTGATTCTTGAGCGGGTGCTTGAACACGCGGGCCTGGAGAAGGGGCGCGAGTACCAGACCCAGGTCAACCTCAAGGGGCCGGACGGTGAGCGTTTCCAGCCGGACGTGATCATTTATCTGCCGGGCGACAAGCAGGTGGTGGTCGACTCCAAGGTCAGCCTCACGGCCTATCAGCAATACGTCGCGGCCGAAGACGATGCGATCGGCCAGATCGCCATCAAGCAGCACGTGCTGTCCTTGCGCACTCACGTCAAAGGGCTGGCCGGCAAGGATTACAAGCGTCTCGACGGTTTGCACAGCCTGGATTTCGTCCTGCTTTTCGTACCGATCGAAGCGGCGTTTTCCGCCGCGTTGCAGGCTGAACCGACACTGTTTCAGGAGGCCTTCGATCGCAACATCGTCATTGTCAGCCCGACCACTTTGCTGGCGACCCTACGGGTGATCGACAGCTTGTGGAAGCAGGAGCGCCAGAGCCAGAACGCTCGGGAAATCGCCGAGCGGGCCGGGTGGCTGTACGACAAGTTCGTGTTGTTCATCCAGGATCTGGATGAAGTCGGCAATCGCTTACAGCAACTGGATAAAGCCTACAGCTCGGCGCGCAATAAGCTGACAGAAGGCCGCGGCAATCTGGTCAGTC
Organism: Pseudomonas sp. ES4; assembly: GCF_050586665.1. NCBI lineage: Bacteria > Pseudomonadati > Pseudomonadota > Gammaproteobacteria > Pseudomonadales > Pseudomonadaceae > Pseudomonas > Pseudomonas sp. ES4. The sequence goes on from NZ_JBOBDO010000013.1 coordinate 55,977, forward strand.
GCGCCGAGCAACTCAAGTTGCTTGGCGCGCGGGCGAGCAAGAGCTTGCCGGCAGACTTGCTGGAGCGGGCGATGACCGACGTGGATGGGTTGGCCGAATTGCCGGAGTAGCCAAAAAGGCATCGCGAGCAGGCTCGCTCCCACATTTTTGACCGAGTTATCCGGACGAACACGGTCAAATGTGGGAGCGAGCCTGCTCGCGATGGCGGCAGTGGCTTCACCACAAGACTCAAACCTGCCGCGCTACAACGGCAAATGCCGACTCAACAACGCCCGCAACGCCGCCGGTTTCACCGGTTTAGCCAGGTAATCCAGCCCCGCCGCATGCACCTGGGCTACCGTCTCCGGTCGCCCATCGGCGCTGATCACAACCCCCGGCACAGGCTCACCCAATCGGGTGCGCAACCATGCCATCAGTTCGGTTCCGGTCTCGCCATCGTCCAGGTGGTAATCCACCAAGGCCAATTGCGGTCTCATCCCGTCGCTGAGCAGCGCCGCACATTCATCGCGGTTGCGCGCGGTCCAGACCTGACAACCCCAGCGCGTCAGCAAACTGTTCATGCCGATCAGGATGCTGTCTTCGTTGTCGATGCACAGCACCTGCGAGCCGCTCAGCAATTTGCCATTGAGCTCGGCGGTCTTGGTCGGCAGGGCGGCTTGAGCACGAGCCAACGGCACGCTGACGCTGAACACGCTGCCGCGCCCCGGCCAGGAGCGTACGCGCAAGGTATGACCGAGCACGCGGCACAACCCGTCGGCGATCGCCAGGCCCAGCCCGAGGCCTTTTTCAGCGCGCGTCTGGTGGCTGTCGAGGCGTTTGAATTCTTCGAAGATGACCTGCTGTTTATCCAGCGGAATGCCCGGGCCTCGGTCCCAGACTTCCAGGCACAGCTCGCCCTTGCGTCGGCGAACCCCCAGCAGCACTGGGCCTTTGGCGTAGCGGAAGGCATTGGTCAGGAAGTTCTGCAGGATTCGTCGCAGCAGTTTGATGTCGCTGTCGACGCGCAACTTGCTGCCCCTGACCCGGAATTTCAGCCCCTGGTCGTGGGCCAGCGCCTTGAACTCGGCACCGAGGACGTCGAACATCTCATTGAGCACGAACGGCTTCGGATCGGGGTTGATCTTGCCGTTTTCCAGGCGGGAAATGTCCAGCAAATCGCTGATCAAGTCCTCCGCCGAGCGTAGTGACGTGTCCAGATGATGGACCAGTTTTTGCGCCTCGCTGGAGAGACCGTCCTCCTGATGGGAAAGGGCGGCCGAGAACAGTCGCGCAGCGTTCAAGGGTTGCATTAAGTCGTGGCTGACCGCCGCCAGGAATCGGGTTTTCGACTGGTTGGCCAACTCCGCGGTGCCTTTGGCTTCGGTCAGGGCGAGGTTGAGTTGCGACAGTTCGTGGGTCCGCTCGGTGACCCGTCGCTCCAGGCCCTCGTTGGCTTCGGTCAGCGCTTGTTCAGCCTCGCGGAACGCGGTGATGTCGGTGAAACTCATGACAAAACCGCCACCCGGCATCGGGTTGCCGATCAGCTCGATCACACGACCATTGGGGAAAAGTCTTTCAGAGGTGTGGGCGCGGCCCTGACGCATCCAGTGCAGGCGCCGGGCCACGTGCACTTCGGCTTCACCGGGACCGCATAGTCCGCGCTCGGCGTTGTAGCGAATGATGTCGGCAATTGGGCGGCCCAGCCTGATCAGTCCATCGGGGTAGTTGAACAGCTCCAGATAGCGCCGGTTCCAGGCCACCAGTTTCAGCGACTGGTCGACCACGCTGATGCCTTGGGTGATGTTCTCGATCGCGCCTTGCAGCAGCGCGCGGTTGAATTGCAGCACTTCCGAAGCTTCGTCGGCGATTCGCACGACGTCCTCGAGTTGCATTTCCCTACCTTCAATGGCGGCTTTTACCACCGCACGGGTCGAAGAAGCGCCGAGTACACCGGCCAGCAAGCGTTCGGTATGGGCGATCCATTCCCCGTCGGCGGTCTGGTTCGGGTTGAAGCCTTTGCCCTGACGGTAGGCGAAGCGGATAAAACTCTGACGGGCGCGTTCTTCGCCGACGAAGCGTGCGGCCAGCTGCAACAAATCGTCGATCTGCACCGACAGCATCGAACGGGCGCTGGGGCGGGCGCTGATTTCCTGACCGATGAAGCGACCCGCCTGCCAATGTTCCGAAACCCTCGTTCGCGACAGCACCGACACCCAGGCGAACAGCGTGAAGTTGGCCGCCAGCGACAACACCACGCCTTGGGTCAGCGGGGTGAGCGGCAGGTTCAGCGGGTTGCTGTGCAACCAGGCCAGCCCCGGGAAGCTGCTCAAGGACAAACCAAGGCTGTGGGCCGCGATCGGCAGAATCAGGGTGTAGAACCAGAGGAATGTCCCGGCGGCGAGACCCGCGAATACACCGCGACGATTGGCCTGTTTCCAGTACAGGGCGCCGAGCATGGCCGGGGCCAGTTGGGTCACGGCGGCGAAGGCAATCTGGCCGATGGTCGCCAGACTCGCCGTCGAGCCGAGCAGGCGATAACTGACGTAGGCCAGCAGCAGAATCACCACAATGCTCACTCGGCGCACCGAGAGCATCCACTGGCGGAACACTTCGAACGGCCGCTCGGCGTTGTTGCGCCGCAGCAACCATGGCAACAGCATGTCGTTGGAGACCATGGTCGACAGCGCCACGCTGGCGACAATCACCATGCCGGTCGCCGCCGAGGCGCCACCGATAAACGCCAGCATCGCCAGGGCAGGATGGGCTTGGGCGAGCGGCAGGCTGATGACAAACGAGTCCGGCAGCACCGAACTCGGCAGCAGCATCTGACCGGCGAGGGCGATGGGCACGACGAACAGCGCCGCCAGCGCCAGATAGGCTGGAAACACCCATTTGGCCAGGCGCAGATCCTGAGGGTCGATGTTTTCCACCACGGTCACATGGAACTGCCGGGGCAGGCAGATGATTGCCATCATCGCCACGCCGGTCTGTACCACCATCGATGGCCAGTTGATGGTTTCCTTCCAATACTCTTCGAGGCGCGGGGCGAGCATGGCCTGGTCGAACAGGTCCTCGAAACCGTCGTACAGGCCATAGGTCACGAACGCGCCGACCGCGAGAAAGGCGAACAGCTTGACCAGCGATTCGAACGCAATCGCCAGCACCATGCCGCGGTGGTGCTCCGTGGCGTCGAGGTTGCGGGTACCGAAGACGATGGTGAACAGCGCCAGTACCAGCGACACGATCAACGCCGTGTCCTGGGCGCGCGTGCCCATGGCGTCGGCACCGGCGCCGATCAGCAGGTTCACCCCGAGCACGATGCCCTTGAGTTGCAGCGCGATGTAGGGCAACACGCCGACCAGGCAGATCAGCGCCACCACCACCGCCAGCGACTGGGATTTGCCATAACGCGCGGCGATGAAGTCGGCAATGGAGGTGATGTTCTCCTGCTTGCTGATCATCACCATTTTTTGCAGGACCCACGGCGCGCACACCAGCAGCAGGATCGGCCCGAGGTAGATCGGCAGGAAAGACCAGAGTTGTTCGGCGGCCTGGCCCACGGCGCCAAAGAAGGTCCAGCTGGTGCAATAGACGGCCAGCGACAGGCTGTACACCCAGGCGCGCACTCGCGGCGGCAACGGTGTGCTGCGACGATCGCCGTAGAAGGCGATGGCGAACATGATGGCCATATAGGCCAGGGCGACGACGGCGATCAGCCCGCTGGACAGCGACATGGGAACTCCAGACAAAAGACACCCGGGACTCCCGCCCGGACAGACAGTCTCGCACGATGGCAGGGGTTAGTCAGTGTCGACCAAGGTCGCGGCGTGGCGGGGTGTCGCAGGCGGTGTGTCAGTGGGATCTTTGATGTTTGTGCAGGCCTCATCGCGAGCAGGCTCACTCCCACAATGGATCTATGTCGTTCACAAATTACACGTCCACTGAAGATCAACTGTAGGAGCAAGGCTTGCCCGCGATGGCGGCGTCCACTGAAGATCAACTGTGGGAGCGAGCCTGCTCGCGATGGCGGTATTACTGACTCAACGCAATCTCGATCAACCGATGCAACTCCTCAATCTCCAGCGGCGCCGCCGAGAACAGGATGCGAAACACCGTCGGCGCCGCCACCAGGTTGATCAGCCGATCGACGTTCGGCTTCGGCTGATCGGGGTAACGATCCAGGATCGTCTGCAACTGCCCGCCAATAATCGTCGCGCAAAGTGTCGGCGTGGTGCTGCATTGCACATCGCGCAACATATTGCGGCCGGGCTCGGAACTCATCTCGTCCAGATACTGCTCGGCCCAGGCGTGCACGTCGCCGCGCAGGCTGCCGGTATTGGCCGGTTCGCTCTCGGGACGCATGCGGGCGAGGGCGACATCCGCCAACAACACCGACAGATCGCCCCAGCGCCGATAGATGGTCGACGGCGTGACGCCCGCGCGGGCGGCGATTTGCGGGACGGTCACGGTGGTGCGGTCCTGCTCTTCGAGGAGATCGCGCACTGCCGAGTGGACCGACTCTTGCACCCGGGCGCTTCTGCCGCCGGGGCGTAAACCTTCTTTTATAGCCATGCATCGGACCTTAACACAAAGAATTTGCTTTAAGCCCTAGCCAGTCGCACACTCCGCAAAAGCAAAAAGTTAGCTTTACGGAGCGTGCGCATGTCCAGTTCAACGTCTAATCGTTCAAGCCTGTGGTTCCTGGCGATCACCTTACTCAGTTTTCTGGCGGCGTCCACGGCGCCGACGCCGTTGTACCACCTGTACCAGGAACACCTGCAATTCTCGGCAGCGACCCTGACCCTGATTTTCGGCGTGTACGCGATCAGCTTGCTGGCGGCACTGCTCACGGTCGGTTCGCTCTCGGATTACCTGGGGCGCAAACCGGTGATCTTTACCGCTGTGATGCTGAACATGCTGGCGATGCTGCTGTTCATCAATGCAAACAGTGTCGCCTGGTTGATCAGCGCGCGAGTGCTTCAAGGCTTTGCAACGGGGATGGCCACCGCCGTATTGAGTGCGGCGCTGTTGGACACCGATCGCCAGCAGGGGCCGTTGGTCAACAGTGTCGCGCCATTGCTGGGCATGGCGGTGGGCGCCATGGGCTGCGGCTTGTTGGCCGAGTTTGCACCGCTGCCGTTGCAGTTGACCTATTGGGTGCTGTTCGCGCTGTTTGTGATGCAGGCGCTGTACGTCTGGCGATTGCCGGAAAGCGTCAGCCGCCAACCGGGAGCCTGGGCCTCGCTGCGCCCGACACTGCATGTGCCGATCCAGGCGCGACGTGCGTTGTGGCTGGTGCTGCCGATCAATATCGCGGTGTGGGCGCTCGGTGGTTTTTACGCTTCCTTGGCGCCGTCTCTGGTGCGCACAGCGACGGGATCGACCTCGAATCTGATTGGCGGTGCGACGGTGGCGGTGTTGACGGTGACCGGCGCTCTGATGATCTACACCCTGCGCGATCGGCCGGCCGACAAGGTTTTGCGCTTGGGCGGCAGCCTGCTGCCCGTTGGTGTCGCGCTGATCCTGATGGCGGTGCACAGCGCCAGCCTTACGCTGTTTTTCGTCGGGACGCTGGTGGCCGGATGCGGTTTCGGCGCCGGTTTCCTCGGTGCATTGCGCAGCGTCGTGCCGCTGGCCTTACCCCATGAGCGGGCAGGGTTGATGTCGGCATACTACGTGCTCAGTTATCTGGCGTTCTGCTTGCCGTCGTTGCTGGCGGGGAACTTGACCCGGACCTTCGGGCTGGTGGCCACGACCGATGGTTACGGCGCGGTGCTGATTATTCTTTCGGCCGGCGCTCTGCTCGCGTTGATGCGTCAGCAGTCGATGAAAGTCTGTGGCGTCGATGTTCGATGACCGTTAGCCTTGGCACCGCCCTGCCTTTCGACGGACCGACCCATGAAAATCATCCGCAGCAAATCCTTCACCGCTGACCGTGCTTGGGGCGCTTTGGATATCGCCAACATGAACGGCATCACCACGCGTTTGCACTGGACCGACCAGCCCTATAAATGGCACATCAATGATGGGCAGGAAGTGTTCGTGGTGCTGGATGGTGTTGTGCAGATGCGTTATCGCGAAGCAGGTCAGGAGCAAGAAGTGATGTTGGGCGTAGGCGATATCTTCTATGCCGACGTTGGCACCGAACACGTTGCCCATCCGCAAGGTGTGGCAAGAATCCTGGTGATCGAGACTGAAGGCAGCGTCTGACGCTATATCTGCAAAACAGATAACAGTTAGAGATATTACCCGTTATATCGATATTCGATTCGGATCTACCATGGACTCCACCTCAACAGAGGACAGGAGTTCACCATGACATGCCCCAACATTGCCCCAGCCGGTTTCAAACCCTTCAGTCATTTGCAGCACCCGCGTGAGGTGATCCGCCAGTTCACGCCGAACTGGTTCGCCGCCACCATGGGCACCGGTGTGCTGGCGTTGGCGCTGGCGCAGCTGCCCGGCGCAAATGCCGGTTTGTACGCGATTGCCGAAGCCCTATGGCTGTTCAACATCGTGCTGTTCGTTTTGTTCACGGTCATGTATGCGGCGCGTTGGGCGCTGTTTTTCGATGAGGCGCGAAGGATTTTCGGTCACTCCACGGTCTCGATGTTTTTCGGCACCATCCCCATGGGCCTGGCGACCATCATTAATGGTTTCTTACTGTTTGGTCTGCCGCGTTGGGGTGAGGGCGTGATACATCTCGCCGAGGTGCTGTGGTGGCTGGATGTGGCGATGTCTGTGGCGTGCGGCGTGCTGATTCCCTACCTGATGTTCACCCGTCAGGAGCACAGCATTGACCAGATGACTGCCGTCTGGCTGTTGCCGGTGGTGGCGGCAGAAGTGGCGGCCGCCAGCGGTGGCCTGTTGGCGCCGCACCTGGCCGATGTCCATTCGCAACTGGTGGTGCTGGTGACCAGCTACGTGCTCTGGGCCTTTTCCCTGCCGGTGGCATTCAGCATTCTGACCATTCTATTGCTGCGGATGGCGCTGCATAAATTGCCTCACGAAAACATGGCCGCCTCCAGCTGGCTGGCGCTCGGTCCGATTGGCACCGGGGCGCTGGGCATGTTGCTGCTGGGCGCCGATGCGCCGGCGATCTTTGCGGCCAACGGTCTGCCGGGCATCGGTGAAATCGCCGAAGGGCTGGGATTGGTGGCCGGGATTACCTTGTGGGGCTTTGGCCTGTGGTGGATGCTGATCGCGGTGCTGATCACCCTGCGTTACCTGCGCGTCGGCATCCCTTTCAATCTCGGCTGGTGGGGTTTTACCTTCCCGCTGGGCGTCTATTCCCTGGCGACATTGAAACTGGCCAGTACCTTGAACCTGACGTTTTTCAGCGTTTTTGGCTGCGTGCTGGTGGTGTTGCTGGCGGTGATGTGGCTCATCGTCGCCAAACGGACAGTGCAGGGCGCCTGGCGGGGTGAGTTATTTGTCTCGCCGTGCATTGCAGGATTAAACAAATAACCTGCAAAGTTTAGGTAATGTGTGGCCTGGATCGTCGTTGGATATTCCAATAACTGCATCCACGCCACTCTCTACCCAACATCAGGGACACATGGAAGATGAGTCACCCCTCACAGTTCACCTTGCTTCGCACCCGGCGCTTCCTGCCGTTCTTCGTCACGCAGTCGCTCGGGGCGTTCAACGACAACATCTTCAAGCAGTCGCTGATTCTCGCCATTCTCTACAAGTTGACGATCGACGGTGACCGCTCGATCTGGGTCAACCTGTGTGCGCTGCTGTTCATCCTGCCGTTCTTCCTGTTCTCGGCACTGGCCGGGCAGTTCGGGGAAAAGTTCGCCAAGGACGCGCTGATTCGTCTGATCAAGCTCGGGGAAATCGCCATCATGGCGGTCGGCGCGGTCGGTTTCATGTTCGATCACCTGTGGCTGATGCTGGTGGCGCTGTTTGCCATGGGCACTCACTCAGCGCTGTTCGGGCCGGTGAAATATTCGATCCTGCCCCAAGCCTTGCGTGACGAAGAACTGGTGGGTGGCAACGGCCTGGTGGAAATGGGCACCTTCCTGGCGATCCTCGCCGGGACCATCGGCGCCGGGATCATGATGTCCTCCAGTCATTACGCGCCGATCGTCTCCACGGCGATCCTCGGTGTGGCGGTGCTCGGCTATCTGGCCAGTCGCAGCATTCCGAGGGCTGCGGCCGCCTCCCCGGAAATGCGCCTGAACTGGAACATTTTCAGCCAGTCCTGGGCCACCTTGAAGCTGGGCTTGGGGCAGACGCCTGCGGTGTCACGCTCGATTGTCGGCAACTCGTGGTTCTGGTTTGTCGGGGCGATTTATCTGACGCAAATCCCTGCTTACGCCAAGGAGTGGATGCACGGCGACGAAACCGTGGTGACGCTGATTCTTACGGTGTTCTCGGTCGGTATCGCACTCGGTTCGATGCTCTGCGAGAAATTGTCCGGGCGCAAAGTCGAAATCGGTCTGGTGCCGTTCGGCTCTTTCGGTCTGACTGTGTTTGGTTTGCTGCTGTGGTGGCATTCCGGTGGGATTCCAGACAGTGTTGCCGGCCATGGCTGGATCGAAGTCCTGGGTTTTGGCCATGCCTGGCTGGTGTTGATCGACATTCTCGGGCTTGGCGTGTTCGGCGGTTTCTACATCGTGCCGCTGTATGCGCTGATTCAGTCGCGGACTCCGGAGAACGAGCGGGCGCGGGTAATTGCCGCCAACAATATTCTCAACGCGCTGTTCATGGTGGTCTCGGCGATTGTCTCGATCGTCTTGCTGAGCATGGTCGAGCTGTCGATTCCGCAGCTGTTCCTGGTGGTGTCGCTGCTGAACATCGGCGTCAACGCCTACATCTTCAGCATCGTCCCCGAATTCAGCATGCGCTTCCTGATCTGGCTGCTCAGCCACTCCATGTACCGCGTGGAGCATCGCAATTTGCAGCTGATTCCCGATGAAGGCGCGGCATTGCTGGTGTGCAATCACGTGTCCTTCGTCGACGCCTTGCTGATTGGCGGCGCGGTGCGTCGGCCGATTCGCTTTGTGATGTATTACAAGATCTACAACCTGCCAGTGCTGAACTTCATCTTTCGCACGGCCGGGACCATTCCTATCGCGGGACGTCAGGAAGACATTCAGATCTACGAAAAAGCCTTCACGCGCATTGCTCAGTATCTGAAGGACGGCGAATTGGTGTGCATCTTCCCGGAGGGCAAATTGACCGCCGATGGCGAGATCAACGAGTTCAAGGGCGGGCTGACGCGGATTCTCGAAGAGACGCCGGTACCGGTGATTCCCTTGGCATTGCAGGGTTTGTGGGGGAGTTTTTTCAGTCGCGATCCGCAAAAGGGCATGTTTCGCCGGTTGTGGTCACGGGTGACCCTGGTGGCAGGGCCTGCGGTGTCGGTCGACGTGGCAGAGCCAGCCCGGTTGCAAGGGTTGGTGGGGGAATTGCGCGGCGCTATGCGCTGATTCCTTTCGTTGCGGGCCGCTAACCCAGCGTGCCCGCGCCGCGCATTCAACCCGCCATCGCCAAGCGGTTACGTCCTTCGCGCTTGGCCACATACAACGCACTGTCGGCCCGTCGCAACAGGCTTTCGGCGGACTCGCCGGGCAATAGCGTCGAGCAACCAAGGCTGACCGTCAGCTCGACCGCATGGCCGTCAGCCAGATATTTCTCGGCCTGCAACGCAAATCGCAGGCGCTCGCCGATCATGGCTGCCGCCTCACGGCTCGTGTTGGAAAGCAGGATCAAGAACTCTTCGCCACCAAAACGGAAGACCATGTCCACATTGCGCAACTGATTTTTGATCGAGGCTGCAACGGCCTTGAGCACGTCATCGCCAGCGCTGTGTCCGTGGTTATCGTTGATGAGTTTGAAGTGATCGATGTCCAGCATCAGCAGCGACAAGGGTTGCAGATGCCGACGCGACATCTCGGTTTCCCGTTTCAGGGTCTGATCCATGGCGATGCGGTTGCCGGTATTCGTGAGCGGATCGCGCAAGGCGCTTTGGGTGGCCGCGCGGTAGAGCAAGGCATTGCGCATCGGGTACAGCAATGCGGACAGCAGTGACTCGAGGTCGCCTTGTTCCTGCTCACTGAAACGCTGGTTGCGGCGGAAAACCAGTTCACCCAGATTCTCGCCTTCATGACTGAGGCTATAGCTGATCGAGTGATGGCCGCGCAGGCCGAACTCCAGGCGCAAGTCGCTGGACAGGTGCTCGTACGTCATGGCGTCAAGCGGTACAAGTCGCTGAATCTCACGGAAGAAGAGCCCGAGAATGCGTTGCGGCTCAAGACTGGTTTGCAGCTGCAGGCCCAGTTGCTGTCGCCTTTGTGCAAGGCTGACCGGCCTCTCGATGAGGGTAGGCTGCTGACCAAAGCCCAGGCGTTGCAATTTGGCGCTATCGAAGTCAATTGCGTTGGTCTGGGAAGGTGATTTCATATGGCGTGCGCCCCTAAGCAGTAAGGCTGTCTTACAGGCTGGGTGAGAGCGGCTTTGGGCTGCGCGTCATACTGGTCCATCAGTCCCGTAGGACATCTGGCCCAAGTTTAGTCCGCTTTGCCGACGATAAGTAATCTGTCGGCTCAGGCGTCCGCCCGCTTGCTTTCACACTGCGTGTCTAAGCAGATATAGAGCGAAAGTCGTGCCATTCAGTTCAGTCGGATAAAAAACGTTATAAATCAATGTGTTGAAACTACTGATGAGGAGGGGTGACGGGTTTTGTGACAGTTGCTTGACGTCTGATGGGAGGGTTGCGACGTGCTTTGAGTGCCACGGCGGGAAGCCGCCGCGGCACAAAAGCGACGCGCGGGCATTATTGAGCGTTGAACGCCTGGCCGTTGATGCCGGTGCTGTCCGGACCCATCAGGTAGAGGTAGACCGGCATGATCTCCTCGGGCGTCGGGTTGTTCAGCGGGTTTTCACCCGGGTAAGCCTGGGCACGCATGCTGGTGCGGGTGGCGCCCGGGTTGATGCTGTTTGAGCGCACCGGAGCCACGGTATCGACTTCGTCGGCGAGGGTTTGCATCAAGCCTTCGGTGGCAAACTTGGACACGCCGTAAGCGCCCCAATATGCACGACCCTTGCGGCCGACGCTGCTGGAGGTGAACACCACCGAGGCGTCCTGGGACAGCTTGAGCAGCGGCAGCAGGGTGCTGGTGAGCATGAACATGGCGTTGACGTTGACTTGCATGACACGCATGAAGTTTTCGCCGGACAGCTGCTCGATCGGCGTACGCGGGCCAATGATCGACGCGTTGTGCAGCAAACCGTCGAGGTGGCCGAATTCGGTCTCGATCATCGCTGCCAGCTCATCGTATTGATGGGGCAGGGCGGTTTCCAGGTTGAACGGGATAACGGCCGGCTGTGGGTGGCCGGCGGCTTCGATTTCGTCGTAGACCTGAGTCAGGTTGGCTTCGGTCTTGCCCAGCAACAGCACGGTGGCGCCGTGGGCGGCAAAGGTTTTTGCGGCGGCAGCGCCGATGCCACGGCCAGCGCCGGTGACCAGGATGACCCGGTCCTTGAGCAATTCTGGGCGGGCGGAATAATCAAACATGAAAAACCTCACAACAATTCAACAATAAGGCCGGCACTGAACCTGTGGCGAGGGAGCTTGCTCCCGTTCGGCTGCGAAGCAGTCGTAAAACTTGCAAATTCAGTGTGCCTGACAGATTGCAGTGGCAGATTAAAGGGCCGCTTCGCAGCCCAGCGGGAGCAAGCTCCCTCGCCACAAAAGCTTCTCTACTCAGCAGCTACAGAGGGCGCTATCCAAAACCTTGCGCAACTCCAGCGGATGATCGACCACCACATCCGCCCCCCAATGCCGCGGGTTATCGTCCGGATGAATGTAGCCATAGGTCACGGCGGCTGTCCTGGTGCCGGCGTCGCGACCGGATTCAATATCGCGCAAGTCATCACCCACAAACAACACGCTGGCCGGATCGAGGTCGAGCATCTTGCACGCCAGGATCAACGGTTCCGGGTCCGGTTTGCTGTTCTTCACATGGTCCGGGCAGATCAACAACGCCGAGCGCTCGGCCAGGCCAAGCTGCTGCATGATCGGCTCGGCGAAGCGCAGCGGCTTGTTGGTGACCACGCCCCAGATCAGGTTGGCCTTTTCGATGTCGGCCAGCAGTTCGCCCATGCCGTCGAAGAGTTTGCTGTGAACCGCGCAACCGGCGAGGTAACGCTCCAGGAACTCCAGGCGCAATTCCTCGAAACCCGGTGATTCCGGGTCCATGGAGAAGGTCACGGCGACCATCGCCTTGGCGCCGCCGGAGATCTCGTCGCGAATGTGTTTGTCGTTCATCGGCGGCAAGCCGCGGTCGGCACGCATCGCCTGACAGATCGCAATGAAGTCCGGCGCGGTGTCGAGCAGAGTGCCGTCCATGTCGAAAAGAACTGCTCTGATACGCATCGGCTTACTCCTCGCGCAGGGTCTGGATCATGTAGTTGACGTCCACGTCGGAGGCCAGTTTGTAGTGCTTGGTCAGTGGGTTGTACGTCAGGCCGATGATGTCCTTGACGGTCAGGCCGGCCATGCGGCTCCAGGCACCCAGTTCGGACGGGCGGATGAATTTCTTGAAGTCGTGGGTGCCGCGCGGCAGCAGCTTCATGATGTATTCCGCGCCGACGATGGCGAACAGGTACGCCTTCGGGTTGCGGTTGATGGTGGAGAAAAACACCTGGCCGCCGGGCTTGACCATGCGGAAGCAAGCGCGGATCACCGAGGACGGGTCCGGCACGTGCTCGAGCATTTCCAGGCAGGTGACCACGTCGAACTGCTCGGGCATTTCTTCAGCCAGCGCTTCGGCGGTGATCTGCCGATATTCGACGCTCACGCCGGATTCCAGTTGATGCAGTTGCGCGACCGCCAGCGGCGCTTCGCCCATGTCGATGCCCATCACGGTAGCGCCGCGCTGGGCCATGGCTTCGCTGAGAATGCCGCCGCCGCAACCGATGTCGAGGACTTTCTTGCCGGCCAGGTTGACGCGTTCGTCAATCCAGTTGACCCGCAGCGGGTTGATGTCGTGCAGCGGTTTGAATTCGCTTTCGCGGTCCCACCAGCGATGGGCCAGGGCTTCGAATTTGGCGATTTCGGCGTAGTCGACGTTGCTCATGGTTAAGTCCTCTAAAACTTGAAAAATCCTGTTGCCCCGGTGATGAACCGGGGTGCTTACGATTCGGTATGGCCGCTGATGCGCTGGCCCCAGGCCTTGGCGATGGCGCAGAGTTGTTCTTCATCCAGGCGAGTCAGGCGACGGTCGTCGAGCAATTGCTTGCCGGCGACCCAAAGGTGTCTCGCGCAGTCACGGCCGGTGGCATATATAAGCTGCGAAACCGGGTCGTAGACCGGTTGCTGCGCCAGGCCGGAGAGGTCGAACGCGACGATGTCTGCCGCTTTGCCGACTTCCAGCGATCCCGTTTCGGATTCAATGCCCAGCGCACGGGCGCCATTGAGCGTGGCCATGCGCAGGGCGCGATGGGCATCCAGCGCAGTGGCGGAGCCGGCGACGGCTTTGGCCAGCAAGGCGGCGGTGCGGGTTTCGCCGAGCAAGTCCAGGTCATTGTTGCTGGCCGAGCCATCGGTGCCGATCGCAACATTGACGCCAGCCTGCCACAAACGCTCCACCGGGCAGAACCCGCTGGCCAGCTTCAGGTTCGACTCCGGGCAATGAATCACGTTGGTGTTGCTTTCTACCAGCAATGCCAGGTCTTCATCGCTGATCTGAGTCATGTGAACCGCCTGGAAGCGCGGCCCCAACAAACCCAAGCGCCCGAGGCGGGCCAACGGGCGCTCGCCGCGCTGCTCGACGGATTGCTGCACTTCATTCGCCGTTTCATGCACATGCATGTGGATCGAGGCGTCCAGTTCCTCGGTGATCACCCGGATTTTCTCCAGGTTCTCGTCGCCCACGGTGTAGGGTGCATGGGGGCCGAAGGTGACTTTGATACGCTCGTGGTGCTTGAGATCGTTGAACAGTTCGACGCCCTGACGAATGGCTTCGTCCGCCGTGCTGGCGCCCGGGATCGGGAAGTCGAGGATCGGAATGGCGATTTGCGCGCGAATGCCGCTGTTATGGACGCGCTCGCTGGCAACCTTGGGGAAGAAATACATATCGGAGAAGCAGGTGATGCCACCTTTGATCTGTTCGGCAATCGCCAAATCAGTGCCATCGCGCACGAATGCCTCGTCGACCCACTTGGCTTCGGCCGGCCAGATGTGGTTTTCCAGCCAGGTCATCAGGGGCAGATCATCGGCCAGGCCGCGGAACAGTGTCATCGCCGCATGACCGTGGGCATTGATCAAGCCGGGGCAGAGCAACATGTCCGGCAGTTCACGGACTTCAGTTGCGTTAAGCTTCAGCGCAGCCGAACGTGGGCCAATGAATACGATGCGTCCATCGCGGATGCCCAGGGCGTGCTCTTTGAGGACAACGCCAGCGGGTTCGACGGGTACCAGCCAGGTCGGCAGCAATAGCAAGTCGAGCGCAGCGGCAGTGTTCGGCATCGAGAATCGGTTCCAGAGCTTTTGTAAAGATGGCGAAGTATACCCGAGCGTCTTCGCAGGGGGATCGCTATAATCGACGGCTTTTGTTCATGTGTGCGGGGTGAGGGATGCGCGATCGACTGTTGGCTGCGGAGAAAGTAAAGGCCATCGATTGGCGTGATGGCGCCCTTTACCTGCTGGATCAGCGTGTTTTACCGTTCGAGGAAACCTGGATCGCCTACACCAGTGCTGCTGGCGTGGCCGAGGCCATTCGTTCGATGGTGGTGCGCGGCGCGCCGGCGATTGGCATCAGTACCGCCTATGGCGTTGTGCTGGCGGCCCGCGCGCGGTTCGCCGAGGGCGGTGACTGGCAGGCGGCACTGGAAGAGGATTTCGCGCTGTTGGCCGATTCCCGTCCGACCGCGGTCAACCTGTTCTGGGCCCTGGGCCGCATGCGCGACCGGCTTGAACGTCTGAAAGATCACGCCGATCCGCTGGCGGTGCTGGAAGCAGAGGCGATCGCCATTCATGAGAGTGATCGCGAAGCCAACCTGACCATGGCGCAACTGGGCGTGGACCTGATCCGCAAGCACCAGGGCAACGCCCAGGCGATCCTGACCCACTGCAATACTGGCGCATTGGCCACTGGCGGCTTTGGCACGGCGCTTGGCGTCATTCGTGGCGCGTTCATTGAGGGCATGGTCGAACGCGTCTATGCCAACGAAACCCGTCCGTGGCTGCAAGGTTCGCGATTGACCGCATGGGAGCTGTCCAACGAAGGCATCCCCGTCACACTCAATGCCGACTCCGCCGCTGCTCACATCATGAAGACCAAGGGCATTACCTGGGTGATCGTCGGCGCTGACCGGATCACCGCCAATGGCGACGTGGCCAACAAGATCGGCACCTATCAGCTGGCGGTGAACGCCATGCACCACGGCGTGCGCTTCATGGTGGTGGCGCCGAGTTCGACCATCGACATGAGCCTGGCCAGCGGCGATGACATTCCGATTGAAGAGCGCGATGGTCGCGAGTTGCTGGAAGTCGGCGGCAAACGGTTGGGGGCGGACGTGGATGCGTTCAACCCGGTGTTCGACGTGACGCCTGCGGATTTGATCGACGCGATCATCACCGAAAAAGGCATCGTCGAGCGCCCGGACACCGCGAAAATGGCGCAGTTGATGTGCCGCAAGCGTCTGCATTAAAGATATTTGGCGCCTGATAGGCCGCTATCGCGAGCAGGCTCGCTCCCACAGGGGATTTGTGACCGTCCCGGATCCAGTGTGGGAGCGAGCCTGCTCGCGATGGGGCCCAGATAGTCAACAAATATGCTTCATTCACCCCTGATATTTTCCTCTGAGCCTCTCTCGTCCCCTTTCAGCCTGCCACCAGTCAACTAACTACACTCCATGCGCATCAGGGGGATAGGTGCGTGGCGGCTCTTGTGATAACATCCGGCGGTTTCCAAGGTAGCCCGATGTGGCTGCCTTTACTGCGCAGATCCATGGCATAACTCGTTGATTTGTCGTAAGTCGGTGCATGGCACTCAGCCTGCAGCGGCGAGCTTCGTTCGTCCCATATGGATGTGACGAAGTTTCACCAGAAAAAGGAATCAGGCTTCTCATGGGCGAACTGGCCAAAGAAATCCTCCCGGTCAATATCGAAGACGAGCTGAAGCAGTCCTACCTCGACTACGCGATGAGCGTAATTGTCGGGCGGGCACTGCCGGATGCGCGCGATGGCTTGAAGCCCGTGCACCGGCGTGTGCTGTTCGCGATGAGCGAGCTGGGCAACGACTTCAACAAGCCGTACAAGAAATCTGCCCGTGTTGTCGGTGACGTGATCGGTAAGTATCACCCTCACGGTGATACCGCGGTGTACGACACCATCGTTCGGATGGCGCAGCCATTCTCGCTGCGTTACCTGCTGGTAGACGGTCAAGGCAACTTCGGTTCTGTGGACGGCGACAACGCCGCCGCCATGCGATACACCGAAGTGCGCATGACCAAGCTGGCGCACGAGCTGCTGGCTGACCTGCACAAAGAAACCGTGGACTGGGTGCCGAACTACGACGGCACCGAAATGATCCCGGCGGTCATGCCGACCCGTATTCCCAACCTGTTGGTCAACGGCTCCAGCGGTATCGCCGTGGGCATGGCGACCAACATCCCGCCGCACAACCTCGGTGAAGTCATCGACGGTTGCCTGGCACTCATCGACAACCCAGAGTTGACCATCGATGAGCTGATGCAATACATCCCCGGTCCGGACTTCCCGACCGCCGCGATCATCAACGGTCGCGCCGGCATCATCGAAGCCTACCGCACCGGTCGTGGCCGCATTTACATGCGCGCCCGCTCGATGATCGAAGATATCGACAAGGTCGGTGGTCGCCAGCAGATCGTCATCACCGAACTCCCTTACCAGCTGAACAAGGCCCGTCTGATCGAGAAGATCGCCGAGCTGGTAAAAGAGAAGAAGCTCGAAGGCATCACTGAACTGCGCGACGAGTCCGACAAGGACGGTATGCGCGTCGTGATCGAACTGCGTCGCGGCGAAGTGCCTGAGGTGATCCTCAACAACCTCTACGCCCAGACCCAGCTGCAAGCGGTGTTCGGTATCAACATCGTTGCGCTGATCGACGGTCGTCCGCGGATCCTGAACCTCAAGGACCTGCTGGAAGCCTTCGTTCGTCACCGTCGCGAAGTCGTTACCCGCCGTACCGTGTTCGAACTGCGCAAAGCCCGCGAACGTGGTCACATTCTGGAAGGTCAAGCGGTTGCCCTGTCGAACATCGACCCGGTCATCGCCCTGATCAAGGCCTCGCCAACGCCGTCGGAAGCCAAGGAAGCGCTGATCAAGACGGCGTGGGAATCTTCCGCCGTGGTCGCGATGGTTGAACGTGCCGGTGCCGATTCGTGCCGTCCAGAGACCCTGGACCCGCAATACGGTCTGCGCGAAGGCAAGTACTTCCTGTCGCCGGAACAGGCGCAAGCCATTCTGGAGCTGCGTCTGCACCGCCTGACCGGTCTGGAACACGAGAAGCTGCTGGCCGAGTATCAAGAGATCCTCAACCAGATTGGCGAACTGATCCGCATCCTCAGCAGCGCCACGCGCCTGATGGAAGTGATCCGCGAAGAGCTGGAAGTGATCCGCGCCGAATACGGCGACGTGCGCCGCACCGAGATTCTCGATGCCCGTCTCGACCTGACCCTGGGTGACATGATCCCGGAAGAAGAGCGTGTCGTGACCATTTCCCACGGTGGCTACGCCAAGACCCAGCCATTGGCTGCGTACCAGGCTCAGCGTCGTGGCGGTAAAGGCAAATCGGCTACTGGCGTGAAGGATGAGGACTACATCGCTCACCTGCTGGTCGCCAACAGCCACACCACGCTGCTGCTGTTCTCCAGCAAAGGCAAAGTGTACTGGCTGAAAACCTACGAAATTCCGGAAGCCTCCCGCGCTGCCCGTGGTCGTCCGCTGGTCAACCTGCTGCCGCTGGACAGTGATGAATACATCACCACCATGCTGCCGGTCGACGAATACACCGAAGGTCACTTCATCTTCATGGCCACTGCCAAGGGCACCGTGAAGAAGACCCCGCTGGAATCCTTCAGCCGTCAACGCAGCGTCGGCCTGATCGCGCTGGAGCTGGATGAAGGCGATGTGCTGATTTCTGCTTCCATTACCGATGGCAGTCGCGAAGTCATGCTGTTCTCCGACGGTGGCAAGGTGACTCGCTTCAAGGAAACCGACGTTCGCGCCATGGGCCGTACCGCTCGCGGTGTTCGCGGCATGCGTCTGCCGGAAGGCCAGAAGCTGATTTCCATGCTGATCCCGGAAGAAGGCAGCCAGATCCTCACCGCTTCGGCCCGTGGTTTCGGCAAGCGCACGGCGATCACCGAGTTCCCTGAGTACAAACGTGGCGGTCAGGGCGTTATCGCCATGGTCAGCAACGACCGTAACGGCCGTCTGGTCGGTGCAGTCCAGGTGCTCGACGGCGAGGAAATCATGCTGATTTCCGACCAGGGCACCCTGGTGCGTACGCGTGTTGACGAAGTCTCCAGCCTGGGTCGTAACACCCAGGGCGTGACCCTCATCAAACTGGCCAGCGATGAAACGCTGGTAGGTCTGGAGCGGGTTCAGGAGCCGTCGGAAGTCGAAGGTGAAGAGCTCGAAGGTGAAGAGGGCGAAGAAGGTGCAGTGTTCGACGGCGAAGTCGTGATCGACGACGTTGTTGAAGACCAGCAACTCGACGCCGCAGCCGACGAAGAACCGCAGGAATAAGCGGACAAACAGGGGGCGGATGAGAATTCGCCCCCTTGTTGTTTGTCCGTAAAGAAATATCGACACCCATGGAGATCCGTGTGGGTGCCGGGCTTTTGTGGCGAGGGGGCTTGCCCCCGTTGGGGTGCGAAGCGCCCCTGAAACCAGTCGCCGTTATCTTGCATGAGAGCGTGGTGACCGGTTTGCGATTGCTTCGCAATCGAACGGGGGCAAGCCCCCTCGCCACAGGCAAGCCCGCTCCCACATTGGATCTGTGTCGACTGATGTGTTTGTACGATCCACCAAATCAGAGCGAGATTGGATGTGAGCAAGAGAGCCTATAACTTCTGTGCCGGTCCTGCGGCACTTCCCGAAGCTGTCCTGCAGCGCGCCCAGGGTGAACTCCTTGATTGGCACGGCAAGGGCCTGTCGGTCATGGAAATGAGCCATCGCAGCGATGAGTTCGTGTCCATCGCCACCAAGGCCGAGCAGGATCTGCGTGATCTGCTGAATATCCCCTCGAACTATAAAGTGCTGTTTCTGCAAGGTGGCGCCAGCCAGCAATTCGCTCAGATTCCTCTGAACCTGTTGCCGGAAAGCGGCACCGCCGACTATATCGACACCGGTATCTGGTCGCAGAAAGCCATCGAAGAAGCTTCGCGCTACGGAAACGTCAACGTTGCCGCTACCGCCAAGCCTTACGACTATTTCGCTATTCCCGGTCAGAACGAATGGAACCTGTCGAAAGACGCGGCCTACGTTCACTACGCACCGAACGAAACCATCGGCGGCCTGGAATTCAACTGGGTGCCGGAAACCGGTGACGTCCCGCTGGTGGCCGACATGTCTTCCGACATTCTCTCGCGCCCGATCGATGTTTCGCGCTTCGGCATGATCTACGCCGGCGCCCAGAAAAACATCGGCCCGAGCGGCATCGTCGTCAACATCGTTCGCGAAGACCTGCTGGGTCGCGCCCGTTCCATTTGCCCGACCATGCTCAACTACAAGGTCGCGGCCGACAACGGCTCGATGTACAACACCCCGCCGACCCTGGCCTGGTACTTGTCCGGCCTGGTGTTCGAGTGGCTGAAAGAGCAGGGTGGCGTTGAAGCCATCGGCAAGCTCAATGAAGTGAAACAGCGCACGCTGTACGACTTCATCGACGCCAGCGGCTTGTACAGCAACCCGATCAACAAGTCGGATCGCTCGTGGATGAACGTGCCGTTCCGCCTGGCGGACGACCGTCTCGACAAGCCATTCCTGGCTGGTGCCGAAGAGCGTGGCCTGTTGAACCTCAAGGGTCACCGTTCCGTGGGCGGCATGCGTGCCTCCATCTATAACGCCGTCGACATCGTTGCGGTCAACGCACTGATTTCGTACATGGCAGAGTTCGAGAAGGAACACGGTTAATGTCTGAGCAAGAACTCAAGGCACTGCGCCTGCGCATCGATGCCCTGGACGAGAAAGTCCTGGAGCTGATCAGTGAGCGCGCACGCTGCGCCCAGGAAGTTGCGCGAGTAAAGATGGCCTCGCTGGCCGAAGGCGAAGTGCCGGTGTTCTATCGTCCTGAGCGTGAAGCTCAGGTGCTCAAGCGCGTGATGGAGCGTAACCAGGGGCCGCTGGGCAACGAAGAGATGGCGCGGCTGTTCCGCGAAATCATGTCCTCGTGCCTGGCCCTCGAGCAGCCGCTGAAAGTGGCTTACCTCGGCCCTGAAGGCACCTTCACCCAGGCCGCAGCCATGAAGCACTTCGGCCACGCCGTGATCAGCAAGCCGATGGCGGCGATCGACGAAGTGTTCCGTGAAGTGGCCGCCGGTGCGGTGAACTTTGGCGTGGTCCCGGTGGAAAACTCCACCGAGGGCGCGGTCAACCACACCCTCGACAGCTTCCTCGAACACGACATGGTGATCTGTGGCGAAGTCGAGCTGCGGATTCACCACCACCTGTTGGTCGGTGAAAACACCAAGACCGACAGCATCAGCCGCATCTATTCCCACGCCCAGTCCCTGGCCCAGTGCCGCAAGTGGCTGGACGCCCATTACCCGAATGTCGAGCGCGTGGCGGTGTCCAGCAACGCCGAAGCGGCCAAGCGGGTCAAGGGCGAGTGGAATTCGGCGGCGATTGCCGGCGACATGGCCGCCGGTCTGTACGGGTTGACTCGTCTGGCCGAAAAAATCGAGGATCGTCCGGACAACTCCACGCGATTCCTGATCATCGGCAGCCAGGAAGTACCGCCGACCGGCGACGACAAGACCTCGGTCATCGTCTCCATGAGCAACAAGCCCGGCGCGCTTCACGAGTTGCTGGTGCCGTTCCACGACAACGGCATCGACCTGACGCGCATCGAGACCCGTCCGTCGCGCAGCGGTAAATGGACCTACGTGTTCTTCATCGACTTCGTCGGCCACCACCGCGACCCACTGGTCAAAGGTGTGCTGGAAAAGATCAGTCAGGAAGCAGTGGCACTCAAAGTGCTGGGTTCCTACCCGAAAGCAGTTCTCTAAGGGCGGTAGCAAATGAGTGGTGACTTCCTCGCTCTGGCACAGCCGGGCGTGCAACAACTTTCGCCTTACGTTCCGGGCAAACCCGTGGACGAACTGGCGCGCGAGCTGGATATCGATCCGGCCAGCATCGTCAAACTGGCCAGCAACGAAAACCCGTTGGGCGCCAGTCCCAAGGCGCTGGCGGCAATTCGCGAAGAATTGGCCGAGCTGACCCGTTATCCGGACGGCAACGGTTTTGCGCTCAAGACCCTGCTGGCCGATCAGTGCCGCGTCGAGCTCAATCAGGTGACGCTGGGCAACGGTTCCAACGACATTCTGGAACTGGTCGCCCGTGCCTATCTGGCGCCCGGTCTGAACGCCGTGTTCAGCGAGCACGCGTTTGCGGTCTATCCAATCGTGACCCAGGCCGTTGGTGCCACGGCCAAAGTGATCCCGGCCAAAGACTGGGGCCACGATCTGCCGGCCATGCTGGCTGCGATCGATGTCGATACCCGCGTGGTGTTCATCGCCAACCCGAACAACCCGACCGGAACCTGGTTCGGCGCCGAGGCGCTGGACGAGTTTCTGCAGGACGTGCCGGAGCACGTGCTGGTGGTGCTGGACGAGGCCTACATCGAATACGCCGAAGGCAGTGACTTGCCGGATGGCCTGGATTTCCTGGCGGCGTACCCGAACCTGCTGGTATCGCGCACATTCTCCAAGGCCTATGGCCTGGCGGCATTGCGGGTCGGCTATGGCTTGTCCACCGCCGTGGTCGCCGATGTGCTGAACCGCGTGCGTCAGCCGTTCAACGTCAACAGCCTGGCCCTGACCGCTGCGTGCGCTGCGCTGCAAGACGTCGAATACCTGGCCGAAAGCCGTCGCCTGAACGAATCCGGCATGCAACAACTGGAAGCAGGTTTCCGTGAGCTGGGGTTGAGCTGGATTCCGTCCAAGGGCAACTTCATCTGCGTCGATCTGGGCCGTGTTGCGGCTCCGGTCTTCCAGGGCTTGTTGCGCGAAGGCGTGATCGTGCGTCCGGTGGCCAATTACGGCATGCCGAACCACCTGCGCATCACCATCGGTCTGCCGGCGGAAAACAGCCGCTTCCTCGAAGCGCTGACCAAGGTTCTGGCTCGTGGTTGATGTCACTGCACTGCAATCTGCTGAACCTATGATCGGTCGCCTAGTGGTGGTCGGTCTCGGGCTGATCGGCGGTTCGTTTGCCAAGGGTTTGCGTGAAAGCGGCCTGTGCCGCGAAGTGGTCGGGGTCGATCTCGACCCACAGTCGCGCAAACTGGCGGTTGAGTTGGGTGTGGTGGATCGCTGCGAGGAAGACCTGGCCGCTGCCTGCCAGGGCGCCGACGTGATTCAGCTGGCCGTGCCGATCCTCGCCATGGAAAAAATGCTCGGCCAATTGGCCGGCATGGATCTGGGGCAAGCGATTCTGACCGACGTCGGCAGCGCCAAAGGCAATGTGGTGCGCGCGGCAACCGAGGCGTTTGGCGGCATGCCGACGCGTTTCGTGCCGGGTCACCCGATTGCCGGTTCCGAGCAGAGCGGGGTGGAGGCCTCTAACTCAGAGCTGTTCCGCCGCCATAAAGTGATTTTGACGCCGCTGGATCAAACCGATCCGGCAGCGCTGGCAGTGGTCGACCGGTTGTGGCGCGAATTGGGCGCCGATGTCGAGCACATGCAGGTCGAGCGTCATGACGAAGTGTTGGCGGCGACCAGCCATTTGCCACACTTGCTGGCGTTCGGTTTGGTCGATTCGTTGGCCAAGCGCAATGAAAACCTTGAGATCTTCCGTTACGCTGCGGGCGGTTTCCGTGATTTCACAAGAATCGCGGGTAGCGACCCGGTCATGTGGCACGACATCTTCCTCGCCAACCGCGAAGCTGTCCTGCGCACACTCGATACATTTCGCAGCGACCTCGACGCCTTGCGCGACGCGGTCGATGCAGGGGATGGGCACCAATTATTGGGCGTGTTCACTCGCGCCCGGGTTGCCCGCGAACATTTCAGTAAAATCCTTGCCCGCCGGGCTTATGTGGACGCTATGAATTCCAACGACCTGATTTTCCTGGCACAACCTGGTGGCCGCCTGACTGGGCGGATTCGAGTACCGGGCGACAAATCGATTTCCCACCGTTCGATCATGCTCGGCTCCCTGGCTGAAGGCGTCACCGAAGTGGAAGGTTTCCTCGAGGGCGAAGATGCCCTGGCAACCTTGCAAGCCTTCCGCGACATGGGCGTCGTGATCGAAGGTCCGCACCACGGTCGCGTGACCATTCACGGTGTCGGCCTGCATGGCTTGAAGCCTGCGCCGGGCCCGATCTATCTGGGCAACTCCGGCACGTCGATGCGTCTGCTGTCTGGCCTGTTGGCTGCGCAGAACTTCGACAGCACCCTGACGGGCGATGCTTCGCTGTCCAAGCGTCCGATGAATCGCGTGGCCAATCCGCTGCGTGAAATGGGCGCCGTGATCGAGACCGCTGCTGAAGGTCGTCCGCCGATGATCATTCGCGGCGGCAACAAACTCAAAGGCCTGACCTACACCATGCCGATGGCCAGCGCCCAGGTTAAATCCTGCCTGCTGCTGGCGGGTCTGTACGCCGAAGGCAAGACCACCGTCACCGAGCCGGCGCCAACCCGCGACCACACCGAGCGCATGCTGCGCGGCTTCGGCTACCCGGTCAGCGTCAACGGTGCTACCGCTTCGGTCGAATCCGGCCACAAGCTGACCGCGACCCACATTGAAGTGCCGGGCGACATCTCGTCCTCCGCGTTCTTCCTGGTAGCGGCGTCGATCGCCGAAGGTTCGGAGCTGGTGCTTGAGCACGTCGGCATCAACCCGACCCGTACCGGCGTGATCGACATCCTGCGTCTGATGGGCGCTGATATCACTCTTGAAAACCAGCGTGAAGTCGGCGGTGAGCCAGTGGCGGATCTGCGCGTACGTGCAGCTAAACTCAAAGGTATCGAGATTCCCGAGGCGCTGGTTCCACTGGCCATTGACGAATTCCCGGTGTTGTTCGTCGCCGCCGCCTGTGCCGAAGGGCGCACCATCCTGCGTGGCGCCGAAGAGCTGCGGGTCAAGGAGTCTGACCGTATTCAGGTCATGGCGGATGGCTTGCTGGCACTGGGCGTAAAATGTGAACCGACCCCGGACGGCATCATCATCGACGGCGGCCAGATCGGCGGCGGCGAAGTGCACGGGCACGGCGATCACCGGATCGCCATGGCCTTCAGCGTGGCTTCGCTGCGCGCCACTGCGCCGATCCGCATCCATGATTGCGCCAACGTCGCGACGTCGTTTCCGAACTTCCTCGCGCTGTGTGCGCAGGTCGGTATCCGTGTTGCACAAGAGGCTCAGTCGTGATTATCAAGCCACCGGTCATCACCATCGACGGGCCTAGCGGTTCGGGCAAAGGCACTATTGCCGGGATTCTGGCCAAGCGCCTGGGCTGGTGCCTGCTGGATTCCGGTGCGCTGTACCGTCTGTTGGCATTCGCCGCGCGTAATCATGGCGTCGATCTGACCAATGAAGAGTCGCTGAAGCTGCTGGCCGCTCATCTGGACGTGCAATTCGTCGGTGCGACCGAAGGTCATCCGCAGCGGATCATTCTCGAAGGTGACGATGTCACTGATGATCTGCGCAACGAACAAGTTGGCGCCTGGGCTTCCCAGGTCGCTGCGCTGCCGGCGGTGCGTGACGCGCTGCTCCAGCGCCAGCGGGCGTTCCAGGAGGCTCCGGGCCTGGTGGCCGATGGTCGCGACATGGGCACGGTGGTTTTTCCCGATGCGCCGCTGAAGATATTCCTCACTGCCAGTGCCGAGGAGCGTGCGCGCCGTCGATACTTGCAGTTGAAGGGCAAAGTCGATGGTGTTAGTCTGTCGAGTCTGCTAGATGAGATACGTGTCCGCGATGAGCGTGACACCCAGCGAGCGGTAGCCCCGCTCAAACCGGCGGCTGACGCCATACAGCTGGATTCCACGGAATTATCCATCGATCAGGTGCTGGAACGCATCATGAGCGAGATCGCCATTCGCGATATCGCCGGGTGACCAAGAAGCGACTCAGGGGACCAGTCATAGTCCTGCGCCGTTTCTTCAAATGAACATAACCCACGTCGTCTGGGATGTGGAGATGGGCGTATCCTTCGCCCTTATTCAACAGGAATTAAAATGAGCGAAAGCTTTGCGGAACTCTTTGAAGAAAGCCTAAAAACCCTGAACCTTCAGGCAGGCTCCATCATCACCGGTGTTATCGTTGATATCGATTACCAGGCTCGCTGGGTAACCGTTCACGCTGGCCTGAAGTCTGAAGCACTCATCCCGCTTGAGCAGTTCTACAACGATGCTGGCGAACTGACTATCAACGTCGGTGACGAAGTTCACGTTGCTCTGGACTCGGTTGAAGACGGCTTTGGTGAAACCAAGCTGTCCCGTGAAAAAGCCAAGCGCGCTGAATGCTGGATTGTTCTGGAAGCAGCCTTCGCAGCCGAAGAAGTGGTCAAGGGCGTTATCAACGGTAAGGTTAAAGGCGGCTTCACTGTCGACGTTAACGGCATCCGTGCGTTCCTGCCAGGTTCTCTGGTTGACGTCCGTCCAGTGCGCGACACCACGCACCTGGAAGGCAAAGAGCTGGAATTCAAGGTCATCAAGCTTGACCAGAAGCGCAACAACGTTGTCGTTTCCCGTCGTAGCGTCCTCGAAGCCGAGAACTCCGCCGAGCGTGAAGCTCTGCTGGAATCCCTGCAGGAAGGCCAACAAGTCAAAGGTATCGTCAAGAACCTCACCGATTACGGCGCATTCGTCGATCTGGGTGGCGTCGATGGCCTGCTGCACATTACCGACATGGCTTGGAAGCGTATCAAGCATCCTTCCGAAATCGTCAACGTTGGCGACGAGATCGATGTCAAGGTTCTGAAGTACGATCGCGAACGCAATCGTGTTTCCCTGGGCCTCAAGCAACTGGGCGAAGATCCATGGGTTGCTATCAAAGCCCGTTACCCAGAAAGCACTCGCGTTACCGCTCGTGTAACCAACCTGACCGACTACGGCTGCTTCGCTGAGCTGGAAGAAGGCGTTGAAGGCCTGGTACACGTTTCCGAAATGGACTGGACCAACAAGAACATCCACCCTTCGAAAGTCGTACAAGTCGGCGACGAAGTGGAAGTTATGGTTCTGGACATCGACGAAGAGCGTCGTCGTATCTCCCTCGGCATCAAGCAGTGCAAATCTAACCCGTGGGAAGATTTCTCTGGCCAGTTCAACAAGGGCGATAAAATCTCCGGCACCATCAAGTCGATCACCGATTTCGGTATCTTCATTGGTCTGGACGGCGGCATCGACGGTCTGGTTCACCTGTCCGACATCTCTTGGAACGAAGTGGGCGAAGAAGCCGTTCGCCGCTTCAAGAAAGGCGACGAACTGGACACCGTTATCCTGTCGGTTGACCCAGAGCGCGAGCGTATCTCCCTGGGTATCAAGCAGCTGGAAAGCGATCCGTTCTCCGAGTACGTTCAAGAGAACGACAAAGGCGCAATCGTTAAAGGCATCGTGAAAGAAGTTGACGCTAAAGGCGCCATCATCACTCTGGCCGACGATATCGAAGCGACTCTGAAAGCCTCCGAAATCAGCCGTGACCGCGTTGAAGACGCGCGCAACGTTCTGAAAGAAGGCCAGGAAGTAGAAGCCAAGATCATCAGCGTTGACCGCAAGAGCCGTGTAATCCAGCTCTCCATCAAGTCGAAAGACGATGCTGAAGAGAAAGAAGCCATCCAAAGCTTGAAAGACAAGCCTTCGGATAGCATCGCTGCTGGTCCTACCACTCTGGGCGACCTGTTGCGTGCACAAATGGAAAAACAGAACTAAGTTCTGTCAGACCATAGAAAAAGGGCGACTTCGGTCGCCCTTTTTTGTGGTCGGGATTTGCTGATCTTGATGGTCTCGCAATGTTGCGATTGATTGCCGTGAAACCAATCCTCCCCACAAGTTGTCTCTTTCTTTAAGCGGATCAATCGTTTATTTGCAGCTAGGCTTTAGCTTGAAGCGAACGACCGCCGGGTGACACGTCCGACCTAAGGAAGCGAATGAACAAGCTCATTGTCGTCATAGCAGTACTGACATTGGCGGGCTGTACCACTAGCGCCAAGACTCACGCGGTGCGTGGGGTCAGCGGTATCGAGATCGATTGTTCGGGGTTGGGGTCGGGATGGGAGAAGTGTCACAAGCGAGCGAACAAGGAGTGCAAGGCGGCAGGCTACAAAGTTGTGGCCAGGTCCGATGATGCCAAAGATGAGGATGAATACCTCTTTGGCTTCAATCCCGCGGGCTATCTGACGCGCACCATGCTGGTTATCTGCAGGTGAGTCCGGAACGGCGTGATCAGCGTTGCAGTGGTCTGAAATCGTGCATCTCTTTATGGGTAAAGATATGTCAAAACTCGGGCTGTTCAAATTCATCGGGGCGTGCTAAAACCTTTGAAGCGCTGATCTAGCTGCTTGAAAAAGAAGGGAAAAATATGACGAAGTCGGAGTTGATCGAACGAATTGTCACCCATCAAGGGCTGCTCTCATCCAAGGATGTGGAGCTGGCCATCAAGACCATGCTTGAACAAATGTCCCAATGTCTGGCCACCGGTGATCGCATCGAGATCCGTGGGTTTGGCAGCTTCTCCTTGCACTACCGCGCACCGCGCGTAGGGCGCAATCCAAAAACCGGTCAGTCCGTCAGCCTCGACGGCAAGTTCGTGCCGCATTTCAAGCCAGGCAAAGAATTGCGTGACCGTGTGAACGAGGATGAGGAGGAAGGTCTTTGACGGCGTCTGTTATACAAGGAACCGCTCATGCGTAACCTCAAGCGCGTACTGCTCGCCGTATTCGTCCTGTTACTGGTTTTGGCGATCCTGGCGTTCGTTCTCGAGAATCAGCAATCGGTTTCCTTGCTGTTCCTGGGTTGGGCGGGGCCGCAACTACCGGTATCGCTGGTCATGGTCATTGCGTTGCTGATCGGGATGGTGATCGGGCCGATTCTTGGCTGGTTTCTGGGGCGTACATCCAGAGCTTCCCGCAAGCGCCTTGTCTGATTACGACATAACGCGCAAGGCGCACTAAGCTTTCACCACAGCTTGTCTATATCCATTAGTAAAACCGTCATTAAGCTGTAAAATGCTGCGCTTGTCCGATAGTGGCATATTCCCATGTCGGTTCAGAATGACTCTGTCAGAAAACCTCTGCTGACTTGATGGCTTTGGAATTCATGGATTAGACAGCGCTCGGTTGGCGGCCTTGTCAGTAACTCAAGGGTATGGTTTCGCGTGAAAATTCTAGTTACCGGCGGCGCCGGGTTTATCGGTTCGGCAGTCATTCGACACATCATTTCCAGCACTACTGACTCTGTCGTTAACCTCGATAAGCTTACTTACGCCGGTAACCTTGAGTCATTGGCCGAAGTTAGCCACAACTCACGTTACGTGTTCGAGCGTGTCGACATCTGCGACCGCGATCAGGTTGACCGCGTCCTGCTTGAACATCAACCGGATGCGATCATGCATCTGGCCGCTGAGTCCCACGTCGATCGCTCGATCTCTGGCCCGTCTGAATTCATCCAGACCAACATCATCGGCACTTACACCCTGCTGGAAGCTGCACGCCACTATTGGGCTGCGCTGGATGATGCGCGTAAAGCCGACTTCCGCTTTCACCATATTTCGACTGACGAAGTTTACGGAGACCTCGAAGGTCCGGAAGATCTCTTCACCGAAACCACGCCGTATCAGCCAAGCTCGCCATACTCCGCCAGCAAGGCCAGTTCCGATCACCTGGTTCGCGCCTGGAGCCGTACGTATGGCTTGCCGACCCTGGTCACCAACTGCTCCAACAACTACGGCCCATGCCATTTTCCTGAGAAGTTGATCCCGCTGATCATTCTCAATGCATTGGAAGGCAAACCGCTGCCGGTCTACGGCAAAGGCGACCAGGTCCGCGACTGGCTCTACGTCGAAGACCACGCCCGCGCACTGTACAAAGTCGTGACCGAAGGCGTTATCGGCGAGACGTACAACATCGGTGGCCATAACGAAAAGCAAAACATCGAAGTGGTGCATACCCTGTGTGCGCTGCTCGACGAACTGCGTCCCGATTCCGCTCATCGTCCACATGCCAGCCTGATCACCTACGTTCAGGATCGCCCCGGCCATGATTTGCGCTACGCAATCGACGCCAGCAAAATCCAGCGTGAACTGGGTTGGACACCGGAAGAAACCTTTGAAACCGGTATCCGCAAAACAGTCGAGTGGTACCTCAACAACACTGAATGGGTCGCTCACGTGAAGAGCGGTAGCTATCAGCAGTGGATTGACCAGAACTACGCAGACCGCTCGAACAAGGCATGAAAATCCTCCTGCTGGGAAAAAACGGCCAGGTAGGCTGGGAACTGCAGCGCTCCCTCGCACCACTGGGTGAGTTAATCGCCCTGGATCGCCATTCGGTCGGTGGATTGTGTGGTGATCTGTCTGATCTCGACGCCTTGCGTGCAACGATCCGCCAGCTTAAACCCGACGTCATCGTCAATGCAGCGGCCTATACAGCTGTCGATAAAGCCGAGTCCGAGACTGGGTTAGCCAGCCGTGTAAACGGTCAGGCAAGCCAGGTCATGGCCGAAGAGGCCGCGATTCTGGGTGCCTGGCTGATCCACTACTCGACTGACTACGTCTTCAGCGGCCAAGGTTCTGCACCGTGGCAAGAGTCGGATGCAGTCGCCCCGGTGAATCACTACGGCGCCACTAAACTGGCCGGCGAACAGGCGATTACCGGGTCAGGCTGCAAGCATCTGATCTTCCGCACCAGTTGGGTCTATGGCGCTCGGGGCAACAACTTCGCCAAAACCATGCTCAGCCTGGCCAAGGCTCGCCAAACCTTGAGCGTCATCGCTGACCAGATCGGAGCCCCGACCGGGGCAGACCTGATTGCCGACGTGACCGCGTTGGCCATTCAGCAAGTTCTGCAACGTCCCGAGCTCTCGGGCCTGTATCACTTGGCGGCCAGTGGCGAAGTCTCCTGGCACGGCTATGCTAGCCATGTGATCAGCTTCGCTCGAGACAACGGCGAGCAGCTCGCCGTAACGGCGATCAATCCAATTGAAACGATTGCTTATCCAACACCTGCACGCCGTCCTCTGAATTCGCGTTTGAATACTCAGAAGCTGCGCGACAATTTTTCTCTACACTTACCGGAATGGCAAAGTGGCGTGACCCGAATGCTTAGGGAGATTCTGAATAAATGACCACGGCGAATCGTAAAGGCATCATTCTCGCGGGTGGTTCGGGTACACGCCTGCATCCATTGACCCTCGGCGTGTCCAAGCAGATGCTGCCGATCTACGACAAGCCGATGATCTTTTATCCGCTCTCGGTACTGATGCTCGCGGGAATGCGCGAAATCCTGATCATCTCCACACCGCAAGACCTGCCGTGCTTCCGCAGGTTACTGGGTGATGGAAGCCTGTATGGCCTCAAGCTGACCTACGCCGAACAACCAAGTCCGGATGGTTTGGCCCAAGCTTTCATCATTGCTGAAGAGTTCATCGGAAAGGACCCTTGCTGTCTGATCTTGGGTGACAACATCTTCTACGGACAGAGCTTCTCGGAAAACCTGCGTTCCGCGACCAATCAAGAGCAAGGCGCGACTGTATTCGGCTATCACGTATCTGATCCAGAGCGTTTCGGTGTCGTGGAATTCGACGCTACCGGTCGTGCGCTGAGCATCGAAGAAAAGCCGCTGAAGCCCAAGTCCAACTACGTGGTAACCGGCCTGTACTTCTACGACAACAAGGTCATCGAGATCGCCAAGAGCATCAAGCCGTCCGCACGCGGCGAGCTGGAAATCACCGATGTCAACCGTGCCTACCTTGAGGGGAATGAACTGAACGTCGAAATCCTTGGCCGCGGATTCGCATGGTTGGACACGGGTACTCACGAGTCGCTGCTTGAGGCGAGCCACTTCGTACACACCATCGAAAAACGCCAAGGCTTTAAAGTTGCTTGCCTGGAAGAGATTGCTTACAACAATGGCTGGATCACCCCAGAGCAATTGGGCGCACAGGCAGAGCGTCTCAAGAAGACTGGCTATGGTCAGTACCTGGAGAGGTTGCTGGGTTAGTGTTTTTCACTGAGCTGTGAGCGTCCTCTTTTCGATTTGAAGTGTTAACCCAATGCAAGCAGGATTGGCATGCCAGTAAAATATCCACAGGTAGCAGTTTTGCTGGCTGCGTACAACGGAATGCGGTGGATCGAAGAGCAGATTACCTCGATCCTAAGTCAGTCAGCTGTAGATGTTACCGTCTATATAAGTGTTGATCCTTCGACAGACGGCACCGAAGCTTGGTGCACTAGCTTCTTCGCTGAACGTAGCGATGTGGTTTTGCTACCGGCTGCCGGTAATTTCGGTGGAGCATCACGCAATTTCTTCCGTCTCATCCGTGATGTCGATTTCGAGGGTTATGACTTCATCGCGTTTGCTGATCAGGATGACATTTGGCACTCAGACAAGCTCGAGCGAGCCACCCAGACTTTGCTGGCAGGTGAATTTGATGCGTATTCAAGTAATGTAACGGCTTTCTGGCCAGACGGTAGAACGCATTTGTTGGACAAGGCACAACCGCAAGTTGCCTGGGATTTTTTGTTCGAGGCTGCTGGGCCGGGTTGTACTTACGTGTTGAACAAGAGATTGGCGGACTCGCTGAAGGACTCCATGCTTGCCAACTGGCAGCGATTACAGGAAGTCAGTTTGCATGACTGGTACTGTTACGCCTTCGCCCGAAGTCACCAATACAAATGGTTCATCGACCCGGTTCCATCCATGCTGTATCGCCAGCATGATAGTAATCAAGTAGGGGCTAACACTGGATTGGCTCCTTTGATTGCCCGATATAAAATGATTCATGACGGCTGGTGGTTTACTCAGGTGCGATTGATTGCTTCATTGGTGGGCCAGAGCAGAGAACCTTTTGTTGAAGCATGGCTCGAGTTAGGGCGCAGGCAGTTATTGAAGCTTTCCTTGAGCGCCTGGATATGCCGGCGTCGATTCCGCGATAAAGTGTTCTTCTTTTTTATCTGTTGTACCACTGCAGTTGTTGGAAAGAGGAATAAATGAAAGGCCCACAAGTTTTGGTGACGGGGGCTAGCGGATTCGTTGGCGAAGCATTGGTTTTCAGGCTTTTACTCGATAAAAAATTCGTCCCGGTTGCCGCTGTGCGCGGTGTTACACGATTGCTTGGTTTGTGTCGGGTAGTCCCGTTCGACCTTACAGACACTACTGCATCACCGGCCCTGAATGACGTTCAAGTAGTAATCCATGCCGCGGCTCGAGTGCATGTGATGAACGAAACCTCAGCGGACGCTCTTTCGGAATTTCGCAAAGTCAATGTGGACGGAACCGTTAGACTCGCCAAAAAAGCGGCCGAATCGGGGGTGAAACGGTTTATTTTTATCAGTTCAATCAAGGTTAATGGCGAAAGCACCGTACCACAGAGTTCTTTTAAGGCTGACGATCCTCCAGCACCTGTAGATCCGTACGGAGTCTCGAAACAAGAAGCTGAAGATGCTTTGAAGCAGATTGGTCTGAGCACTGGAATGGAAGTTGTTATTATCAGGCCGCCACTTGTATATGGCCCGGGGGTGAAGGCCAATTTTTTAAGCATGATGAGTTGGCTGTATAGAAATATACCTTTACCGTTGGGTGCTATTAATAATCAACGCAGTCTGGTGGCGCTTGATAACCTTGTGGATCTCATCGTGACCTGTATCGATCATCCTGCTGCAGCGAATAATATCTTTTTGGTTAGTGATGGTGAGGATCTATCTACAACTTTGTTGCTTCGGCGCATGGCTCGTGCCTTAGGCACGAAAGCATGGTTGCTCCCGATACCTTATTTTGTATTGAGTTTAAGTGCCTCACTCCTGGGTAAAAAAGCAGTTGCTCAACGTTTGTGCAGTTCGTTGCAGGTTGATATTAGCAAAACATGTGATGTTTTGAATTGGCGTCCCTCGGTAAGTGTGGATAAAGCTTTACGCAAAACCGCCGACCATTATCTGGATAAGTTGACGAAATGACTTTTTGGTTGTTGCTATCTGCTGTGTTCGCAAGTTCCTGGTTGCTGACCTATGTCTTGCGTCGGTATGCCTTGGCCAAGAGTTTAATCGACATACCAAACGAGCGCAGTTCCCATACCGTACCTACGCCTCGCGGAGGCGGGGTGGCTATTGTGGTGGCGTTTGCAGTGGCGCTGCCGGTGTTGGCTGCCGTGGGTCTGCTTGGTATGCCTTTGCTTATAGGGTTACTGGGCGCGGGAATTTTGGTCGCGCTTATAGGCTTCGCCGACGATCATGGCCATATTGCCGCTAGATGGCGGCTCTTGGGGCATTTCATTGCAGCTGGCTGGGCGCTGTACTGGCTTAATGGCCTCGCATCCATTTCATTTTTTGGTACCGCGATTGACTTGGGCTGGTTCGGCAATGTGCTTGCGCTGATTTACCTTGTCTGGATGCTGAACCTCTACAATTTTATGGACGGCATTGATGGCTTGGCCAGCGCGGAGGCCATATGCGTATGTCTGGGGGTATGCGCGTTGTATTGGCTGGGTGGTTACGCCAACCTTATATGGGTTCCGTTCGTTTTGGCTGGAGCGGTGGCCGGGTTTCTATGCTGGAATTTTCCTCCCGCGCGTATCTTTATGGGAGACGCGGGTAGTGGATTTCTAGGCTTCATTCTCGGCGGTTTAGCGCTCCATGCGGCTTGGACAGCGCCGGAGTTGCTCTGGAGTTGGTTGATTCTGCTCGGAGTTTTCATTGTTGATGCTACCTGGACGTTGCTGCGACGTTTGATGCGTGGAGACAAAGTTTCTCAGGCGCATCGCAGCCACGCCTATCAGTATGCATCCCGTCGTTTCAAGAGTCATCGAGCCGTAACGCTTGGGGTTGTCGTCATTAATCTTGTCTGGTTGGTACCAATTTCGATTTTTGTCGGGCTGGGATTGCTGAACGAAATACTCGGAATGTTAATTGCGTACACTCCGCTCGTCTTTTTAGCCTGTTTATTTAATGCGGGAGCGTTGGAGGAAAAGGCTGATTCTTGAGCGGTAGTAAGGCTCTCGATTTACCACATTAGGAAATGTATTTCGTAGTCGCGCTATAAGCCTCATCTATCTTGGGGGATGAATTCGTGAGTCGGATACGCTCGCCTGGCAATCCGCTGGGTGGAGGGCTGTATCTCCTTTTTCCTGCACCAGACCACGGATGCAGGAGAAGGAGTTTGAATAGGCGGCTTTTCACCAAGGTGTCATTGCTTGGGCGTTAGATTTTACACATCAGTTGTCGATGTGAGAGCATAGCGGTTTTTTATTCGTGTCGTGATTGTTGAGGTGATGCACTGCATAAGTATTACTACGGCTATAAGCATCAACATCCACGATGGGTAGTAGTAGCGAAATTCCACACGTTGCATATTCAAAAGGAAACCGGCGTAGTAAAGAATGGAAGTGCTGGCGAGCAAGCGTATCGCTGTAGCAGAAGGGGTTGGTAAAGCTAGAGAACTTGCGATTAGTGTAAGGCATATAGCCAGTCCGAGGAGTGGCTTCTCTTCCAGTGCGGGGATTCGAATGTTTGTTGCAAGTTCTGCCGCTTGGTTGCGTAAGGGGCCAACTTGGCAGTTGCACGCGGCTTCGGTTCTTGTTATTTCTGAAGTTACGCCGGTCCAGTTGGTTGTCATTGGCGTGGCGGTAGTTACAGTTGGACTATTCCCGAGGTAAAGCCAGTAAGCTTTAATTGATTTCATTTTAATAAATTCAAGTGGCGCGCTTGTCACTGAGTGCCACCAAAGTTTGCGGATTTTTGGGGCGTTTTCAATCAGTGCAACTCTGTAGGGGGTGATGCCTCCGTCTTTCCCCCAAAGCATATAGCCGGCATCTTCGTGTCTGTAATTTTGTCGTGCGGATTCGGTATTGCCGATAAAGTCGAGACAGTTATCACATGTAGCACCGTTGGTCATTTTGGATATGCCGACTATCTCGGCAGCCATGCTGACAACTGAAACATCCTGGCTGTTTACATTTAGTAGTTTGTCCCAAGTGTGAAGCAGCGAAATGGACGTGAAAAGAAGTGCTATGGCGAATAATAATCGATAGGCTGAGCGAGTAACGGCAAAGAATGCAATGATTGGAGCGCATATGGCAAAATTGGGTCTGATCCATACTGTCGTGATGAATAATATGCTAGCAATAATCAGAAATGGGTAGATTCCATATTTTAGAATAAGCTCTTCTTTGTGGAGTAGTGCGCCGATTAGTATGAGCGCGAATGCAGTCATTAATGGCTCGGGTGTATGGATCACTGAATAAATAATATTGGTGGGTATGAAGAGTAAAATTGAAGTCAGTGCGAGGGCTGTATAAGCAGGGGTGGCTCTACGAAGCACTGCGTAGGTGCCAAGTGAGAGTAATGCTGATTGCATTGTAGAGAATAAAAACATGCCTCCACTTAGTTTAAATGTGGCTGCCATTAAAACTACTGGGAAGGTCGGGTGCCAGTTGGTGAAAGATAATTCGTTGTAAGGGTAGCCAAAGCCGTGTTGGGAAATGGCTTTTGCGAGCTCCCATTTTACGAATGAGTCACCCCACAACAAATAACCGGGGGCCTGAAGGTAAACAGAGAGCGCTGCAAATATAAGCAGCGCTCCACAGGCGATATAGTCCCTGGTTGATGACGTTACTGACGACATTTTATTAGTCCGTTTTTTCGATCATGAATCTTATCATTTATTAAATGTCGCCCGCCAGAAAGGAGGTGAAGAGGCCTTTCTGGAATCTCTAGACGAGTTTTAGACATCAGTCGGCTTCGGCGTATGTTCTTGGCTCGTGTGAGTGGCAGGTGGTGTGGGCCGGGAGATGGGGTAGAATCAGTATTTTTACTCTAGGCGGCATCACAAAGCCCCTCCGGTGATCGCTTGATTTTTGTTGAAAGGGAATTGTGAATGGCCTTCTTTCCGTGCTTTTTGTCTGTGGTTTTTGTCGTTCGCAATCAGTCGCAAGGAATCGAAAAAATACTGGCAGACGCGGCTTCTGCTGTCGCCCTGACCGTCAGCGATTACGAGTTGATCGTTGTCGATAACGCATCCGACGATGAGAGTGTTTCGGTCCTCAAGCAACTGACAAGCGAGAATGGGCTCGCCAACTTGCAGGTCTACGCCCTGACCAAAGAGGTAGATACCGACACCGCGTCGTGGGTTGGTCTGGAAAACGCGCTGGGTGACTTCGTGGCCGTGATCGATCCGCTGTCCGATGACATTGGTTTTATCCCTGAAATGCTTGAGCAGGCGGTTCGCGGTGCTGATGTGGTGTTTGCGAACAATCAGCAGAAAACCGCGCAAAGCAGGGCCTATCGAAGCGCATACGCGGTATTCCATTGGCTCTATAACTGGTTCAATGGTGTTCACCTTGCCAGAGAAGCGCCGCAGTACCGCATTATCAGCAAGCGAGTCATCAACTTCATCCTTCAGCATCCTCAGCCAGCCATGACCTACCGGCATCTTCCGGCAACGGGCGGCTTTGCCCGTGCTTACCTGACTTACAGCGCAAAACCGAAGGCCTGTGGCCCGAAGCGACTGGGGGACAGCATCGACCGTGGTATGCGTCTGCTGGTATCGACCACCCGAGCCCCCATGCGGCTAGTGACTTCGCTGTCGTTGTTCGGTGCCGTAGCCAATCTGCTATACAGCGTCTACGTGCTTGCGATCGGTTTGTTCAAAACGGATGTAGCCCCAGGCTGGGTCAGTTTTTCGCTGCAACAATCGGGTATGTTCTTCCTGATCTCTCTGGTTCTCCTGGTGTTAGGGGAGTACATCTTGAACATGGCGAGCTTGTCGAACGAAGGACCCCAGTATCATGTCGGTCAGGAGTTCACCAGCGCCCGCATGACTCGTCATGAAAAGCTCAACATCGAAGAGGTTCGTTCGACTACGGTTGATAACGACACGTTGTCACGCGAGCAAAACGTCTGATGTCGAGTGTCATCACAGATTTTGATGCAGTTGTGATCGGTGGTGGGTTTTATGGCGCTGCCATTTCTATCTATCTCGCCAGGCAGCGTGGGCTCAAACGTGTCCTATTGCTTGAGAGTGAACCCGCATTGTTGAAGCGTGCTTCCTATAGCAATCAGGCGCGGGTACATAACGGCTATCACTATCCGCGCAGTTTCACGACGGCTTATCGCAGCAGGGTCAATCTGCCGAAATTCGTGCGGGACTGGCCTGATGCGGTCAAGCAGGACTTCACCAAGCTCTATGCCATTGCCCGACGCAACTCCAAGGTCACGGCCAGGCAGTTTGAACGTTTCTGCCGAGAGATAGGGGCGGCTTTCCAGCCAGCAGATGCGTCGTTGCGAGGGCTCTTTGAGCCGAGGTTGATCGAAGAAGTGTTTCTGGTTGAAGAGTACGCGTTTGACTCGACGAAGCTAGCCGGCTGGGCAGAGAGGGAGTTGAAAGATAGCCGCGTCCAGATTCGTTGTTCAACCCAGGCGAGCGGTATTTCCAGAGGGTCGGACTCTACACTGCGCGTGGCAGTAAAGACGCCAAACGGCCAGTTGGAAGAGGTCGTGTGTCGTTACGTATTCAACTGCACTTACAGTGGTCTCAATCAGTTTTCTGGTGAGTTCCCCGGTGTGAAGGCTGAGCTCAAACAAGAAATCACCGAAATGGCCTTGATGCAGATGCCCCCATCCCTTGTCGGGCTCGGTGTTACGGTGATGGACGGGCCATTCTTCTCGATGATGCCTTTTCCTGCTCGCAACCTGCATACCTTGTCCCATGTGCGATATACCCCGCACTTGCATTGGGCTGATCAGCAAGGGGTCGACCCCTACGAGAAACTTCGCCATTACCCGCGGGACTCACGCGTTGACCGAATGGTGAGGGATGTGGGGCGGTATATCCCGGCGGTTCTTGAGGCCAAGCATATTGACTCGTTGTTCGAGGTCAAAACCGTTCTGGTAAAGAACGAAGGCGACGATGGTCGGCCGATTCTTTTTGAAAAACACGCAGAGCTCCCCGGTTGTTACTCGGTGCTCGGTGGCAAAATTGACAATATTTATGATGTTCTTGAAAAACTCGATACAGAACAGTTCCCGTGTGTCGATAGTCAGGAAACCACCAAATCTGGAGTTGTGAATGGCTAATGCACTTATCGGATTTTCAGGGTTTGTTGGTAGTACGTTGCTGAAACAAAAAACCTTCACTTCGCTGTATCGTTCAACCAACATCGGTGATATTGACGGTCAGGTGTTCGATACCGTTGTGTGTGCGGGTGCGCCAGCACAAAAGTGGATCGCTAACCGTGATCCTGACGCTGATCGGGAAAAAATAGACGGTCTGATTGCACATCTCAAGACACTCCGGTGCACGACCTTCGTTCTGATCAGTACAGTCGATGTTTTCAGCAATTCCATGGGAGTTGATGAAGAGACGCCGGTGGATGTGTCGGGTTTGCATGCCTATGGTCTGCACCGCCGAGTGTTGGAGGAATTTGTTGAAAGCCATTTCGCCAACCATCTGATCGTGCGTCTCCCAGGGTTGGTGGGGCCAGGTTTGCGTAAAAACGTCATTTTCGACTTTTTGAATCAAAACAACCTTCATTTGATCGATAGTCGTGGTGTCTTCCAGTTCTATCCGATGGTTAATCTCTGGCACGACATCCAGCTGGCGCTCGATGCCGGTTTGAGACTGGTTCACCTGACAGCGCAGCCTGTCAGTGTGGCCGATATTTCGCAGAAGGGCTTCGGCACATCTTTCATTAACGCCCTTGGGAATCCTGCTGCAACCTATGACATGCAGACCCTGCATGCGCATGTGTTCGGTGGGGCAGGGCGGTATCAATACAGCGCTCGTGAGACACTCCTCGCGGTTCGTGCCTATGC
This sequence comes from Pseudomonas sp. ES4, assembly GCF_050586665.1. NCBI lineage: Bacteria > Pseudomonadati > Pseudomonadota > Gammaproteobacteria > Pseudomonadales > Pseudomonadaceae > Pseudomonas > Pseudomonas sp. ES4. The sequence goes on from NZ_JBOBDO010000013.1 coordinate 95,134, forward strand.
CCAGTCAGAACCGCTAGTTGTGAAAACCGATTCAGGAGTAAATCCATGAGGCTAGCGATCTCCAACATCGCGTGGGATATCGCGGAAGACGAAGGCATCGCCGATTTGCTTCGACTTCATGGTGTTGATGCAATCGATGTGGCGCCCGGAAAGTACTTTCCCGAGCCCGCCAAGGCTTCGGACGCTGACATCAGCCTGGTTAAAGAATGGTGGGCGATGCGAGGCGTCGAAATCACCGGGATGCAGGCGCTGTTGTTCGGTACAACCGGTTTGAATGTCTTCGGTTCACAGCAATCTCAAGAAGATTTGTTAACCCACTTGAGCGCTGTGTGCCGTATTGGTTCTGGCCTTGGTGCTACCAGAGTGGTCTTTGGTTCACCGAAGAATCGTGATCGCACCGGTTTGAGCGATGAGCAAGCGTTCGCGGTGGCCGTGCCTTTTTTCAGGCAGTTGGGGGACATTGCTCATTCCAATGGGGTGACGATTTGTCTCGAACCCAATCCAACCTGTTACGGCGCCAACTTCATGACTACCAGCGCAGAGACCGCTACGGTGGTCAGAGCAATTGACCATCCCGCCATCCGCATGCAGTTGGATACCGGTGCGCTGGCGATTAACGGCGAAGATCCTCAACAGGTGCTGAACGAGTGTGCCGATCTGATTGGGCATGTGCATGCCAGCGAGCCGGACTTGCTGCCCCTCGGGGATGGCGGCACCGATCATGGGCAGATGGCTTTGGCTTTGAAGCGTTATTTGCCTGGCCATGTTGTATCGATCGAGATGGTTGCCACCAAGGATGAGTCACATCTGAACTCTGTTGAGCGTGCCTTGGGCGTAGCGTTGAAGTATTACTGTGCAGGCAATGTGGGGGTAGGGGCATGAAATGGATCATTCTGTTTCTGGGCATCCTTTCCAATGCATCTGCCAGCGTACTGGTGAAGATGGCAATGATGCCTCCACGCAAGTTTCCATCCCTCAGTGATCCGCTGACGGCACTTACCAATTGGCCGTTCTGGCTGGGACTTGGGCTGTATGGCATGGCGTTCCTGCTTTATGCCGCTGCGCTCGCTCGTCTTCCGCTCAATGTGGCGCATCCGGTGTTAACTGCGGGGGCGGTGGCGACTGTCGCCTTGTCTTCGATATTATTTTTTCGTGAGCCCTTTCACTGGACGACAGCGGTAGGGGTTTTATTGGTGATTGCTGGCGTCGGGCTGATCACAGCTCGCGTAGTTTGATGGTAGAAATAATGACCCCTTCTGATATTGATCCAGTTATGCGCAACACCTGGCAAGTTCCTTCTTTTGATACGCCGTTGTGGCGTGGCCGTAAACATCCCTGGTGCGTGGTTATTCCCGTCATAAACGAAGGTGATCGCATCAGGAACTTGATTGCCAAGATGGCAGAGGCAAAAATTTCTGACATTGCCGATATCATCATTGTCGACGGTGGTAGTACGGATGGATCTCTTGAGTTACAGGCTCTACAGGATAAGGGCGTCAGCGGTCTTCTGGTGAAAACCGGTCCGGGCAAACTGAGCTCGCAGTTGCGTTGTGCCTATGCATTTGCCCTGGATCAGGGTTATGAAGGCATTGTCAGCATCGACGGTAATGATAAGGATGATCCCGTTGCCATTCCGCGCTTTATTGACGCCTTGAAACAAGGAGTCGATTTTGTGCAGGCTTCTCGTTTCTTGCCGGGAGGTGTGGCAGTGAACACGCCAAAGTCGCGCGACTTGGCCATTCGATTGATCCACGCTCCGGCATTGTCGTTCAGCTCAGGTTTTCCATGGACAGATACGACCCAGGGCTTTCGGGCGTACAGTCGTAAAATGCTGCTGGATCCGGCAATCAGCCCGTTCCGCGACACCTTCCGAGAATACGAATTACTGGCTTACCTCTCTCATCGAGTACCGCAGATGGGGTATCGATGTCTGGAGTTGTCCACCAGCCGGATTTATCCAGAGGGTGAAGTTCCGACCAAGATCAGTGCAATTAGAGGGAATCTCAGAGTCTTGAAGACTTTGCTCTTCTCATGCATGGGGGCTTACAACGTACCGGGCTCGGTACGGCAGACACTTCCTGGTGCACGGCCAATTGCATTGGTGTGCTTGCTGGGTATTCTGTTTAGCGTATTGGCTTTTTTCCCTGGGTGGATGAGCCCAGACTCAGTCATTCAGTATACCAATGCGAAAAGTGATTTTTATAATGATTGGCATCCGGTATTGATGGCATGGTGGTGGCGGCACCTCGATTTCTTGTATTCGGGACCTGCGTTATTTTTAATTCAGAACTTGATTCTTTACTGGGGGGCTTGGGGACTTTTCGCTGTTGCGTCTCGTCGCTGGGTTGGACGGTACGCATATTTTATTCCCTTGATAGGTTTTTGGCCTGGCTTGCTTTTTCCACTTGGTCAGATATGGAAAGACGTTGTTTTTGCCTGCGCAATATTTTTCGCATGGGCGATAGTTATCAATGTCTACGTTCAACCGAGAAAGTTTACGTGGGTTGAGCGCTTTGGAATCTTGATTCTGGGAGTATTTGCGTTTGGTGTGAAAACAAATGCTCTGGTTGTATTGCCTTTCCTGTTTGGGTTTTGGGTGTATGCAGAAGGCTGGAAAAAAACAAGTCGGGTAATGCAAGTTGGGCTTGCTTTGGTTATTACGGTCGTCTGTGCGACTGGGGCGCTATTTATAGTTCCAAAAGAGCATGTCATAAAAGAGCACCCGTTTCAGTATTCTCAAACTTATGATTTATTGGGGATTTCTGTAAAGGTTGGAAAGAATTTACTGCCTTCTTATGTTTCTGACCGTGTGGGTGATACGCAGGGTAAGTTAAAGCTTTTGTACTGGCCTGGCGGAAACAATGCACTGTTTTATGGAGCATCTGGAAGCCTGCTCACTACTGATGCGGCTAAGTTGTCTGAGTTGAATCAACGTTGGATAGACGCTGTCTCTGAGTATCCAGGCGTTTATCTGGTTCATCGGTTGGAAAATTTTTCAGCCCTGCTCCGTTGGGGTGAATCGACTACGGCAGTTGTTGCGAGCCCTACCACAGTCGATAACCCTTATGGCCTGAGTTTTCAAGGTAATAAATTCTCAGCTTGGCTTGCGTCTCAAACAGGTGTTCATCCATGGATGTTTTTTCCATGGATTTATCTGGTCGTTCTCATGGCCGCTATGGGGATTCTGATTTGTCTCAAGTGGAACAGAGTGCTGGTTTTCAGCCTGGGAGGGTCCGCGATAGCCTTTGTATTACCTCACGTTCTCATTGCCCCTTCTGCTGATTATCGATATCTGTATTATTCCTATTTCTGTGCGTTGATATTGGCGTTCTTTGCAATGGCCGAGATTTCTCGACGCGTTGCTAGCAAGGCGATGAGGGCGGGTTGATACAGCGCGACTGGTTCTGATCACAGCCTCTGCCTTGTCAAGGTAAAAGCCCACGCACTCAGGCGCTCCCAGTTCAATCGGCGTCACTGGCTCCGGTGTTTAGGGGCAATAAATGCGACGATATGCAGTGAACCGATGGTTTGGTAGCGTCCCATCCTGTGTTGAGCTCAGGCGCAAAAACGCCGGCAACTGGGCGGGTGGTCGGGAGGGACGGCAGCAGATGGTGCAATGTGATGGGTATTGGTTTTCTCCAGCGAAAATATTAGTGGTCTAGTGCTATCATGTGTGCTGACAAAAAAACATAACGGACTGGTCACCTATCGTGCAAAAACACGTTCCTGTCGGAGAGCGCAGCTTGTGGGCACTCTTTCTATCACTGCCTATTGCCTACCTGCTGACCTCAAAACTATTACCGTTTATTGTGGTGGCTCTATTCGGAGTCCAAACCTCAGTAATCGAATTACAGGCAACTGGAACGAAATCTGCCGATTCAAAAGGGGCCGAGGTTTGGATTGAAAGACCTCAGTACATGAACGGCGCAGTGCCTACCGGGTGGGAGGCCCGCGAAAACAGGCTGGTTTCCTACATTCCTCCATATGGCCCCCTTACTTTAGAAGTGCCTTCTAACAGTCGAGGTCTTGAGTTTGTCAAAACCGATTGGTCGGGGCATGCATCAATAAAAGTCGGCGTAACGAAAAGTACAGTCGATCTTTATAGTAAGTCTGAATCGAAGGTATTAATCTCTGGATATGAGTTACTGCTAAAGTCAAAAGGCATATTCGTTCCTTTCGTGGCGGTTGTTTTTTTTACACTGCTAGCTTTTATGATGCTCATTACCCATCGCGTTCTCCGCGGTGATGTCGCTCTCTCGACAGTGGTGGATCGACCTGTCGGCTCTAAGAACCTAAAGTATGACTCCCGCCTTGACCATCTTCGTTTTTTGGCCGCCGCAATGGTGATTTTTTATCACTGTTTTACCGATAACTTTGGTCTCGGTCATAGCACCTATAACCCGATTTTAGGACTCGTCGAACAGGGGCATATGGGTGTCGGGCTTTTCATGGTGCTTAGCGGTTATCTGCTCACGAAAATCGCGTCAGGCAAAGAAATAAATTATTTTGATTTTATAAAGAACAGAGTTATACGAATCTATCCGCTGTATATGCTGTGTGTTTTGATAATGCTGTGTGGGTGGAGTCTTAACTATTCTTTCACGCAGGCGCTCAGTTTGTTTTTTCCATTTGTGAATGCTTTGCAAGATGTAAAGCTTCCAATGTTTGCCCATCTATGGACGATTGCGGTAGAGTTTCAATTTTACTTAATGTTCCCATTTCTTGTCTTGTTTCTAGATAAAATTGGTCCGAGGTATATCGTAGGGCTTCTGCTGCTCACAATATTCTTCAAATACCTCATGTGGACGAAGATGGGTTCAGTGACCAATGTGGCTTACATGACCTTGCTAGGACGCATTGATCAGTTTGTTATCGGTATGGTTGCGGCCTTTTTGGTCAAGCAATATATGGCCGATAGTAAGATAACAACTGCGTGGCTTGTTGCTGCAATCGCAAGTGCAGCCGTTGTGATGAGTATTTTCTGCGGACAAAAAGGTCTAATCGGAATTGATCAGTCCTGGGTGATGGCCTTTTGGCCGTCCATCGAGGCGGTGATGTGGGCGACCCTGATCGTTAGCTACTCGCATGCACGAATTCGGATCCCTGAAGCTATCAATGTAAGCCTAGCGCGCTTAGGTCAGCTTAGTTTCTCTATGTATTGCATGCACTACGTCGTGATTCCATTTACTAATTCCCATTTTGTTCGCATTGGGCATGCACCCGGTGGGTTGGCTGATGTCCTTGCACAGACTGCCTTTCTAACGGTTCCTGCCATCGTGGTCTTTTCTATGCTGACTTACGGAATTATTGAGAAGCCATTCTTTACGCTCAAGAAAAAGTACGCCACGCCTTCCCCGACAGAGCGATCCTTGCGCCAAGAGAACGCGTGTGAAAGTGTAAAGTGATTGGGCGTTCTGGTCAGATTACTTTTTTCGGAGACCGTGCCTGCGTATTTCACTCATCGTGACCGGACAACGAATAAGATGAATTAATGACTATAAGCTATCATTGTTGTTTCATCGAGTGTTTGGCAGGATGACTCATTATTCCGTGAATAGCGGATTTCTCAGCTAATAATCAACGCTGCTGATTTACTCTCGCGACACTGGAAGGTTGATGAGTTCTTTTGTAAGCGCTCGATGACTACCGCCTTAAAATGTGGGGGGGGGCGTGGAGCGCGTAGTCTCTTAGACGCTGGTGTATATGGACCGCATACAGTTGAAACCTGATGCTGTGCTCCCAATCTTCATCAAGAGCCAGCAATCATGATGCCCCCCGACAACAAGGTCGAAATAAGCTACCGCCTGCGAGACTTCATCCGATAACGTTTGACCGCGTTGGCCACAGTGAAGAGAGCAATAAGCACGGCCTTGTGCACGAGACCAATTCCATTGAGATGCTTGATTCCAGAGGTCCATTGAACTCGACGGATGTAGTCCATCACCTGTCGACGTGCAGTGCTACTGAATGGGGAGAGAAAAATCGTAGATAGTGCCGGAGCCTGATTCTTCTGGAAGATATCACCGAAGCCAAAAACGTCGTGTTGAGGTGTATGGATGAATATTTTTGCCAGGTCAGCATCCGGATTGACACTGAGTTTTTTCCAGACATGCACAGCCGACGCACGCAGTTCCGAGGAGCTCACTACATAACGCTCCAGATACGGTCCCCATACTTGGGCAGCCAGTGCGACACCCTCCTGGAAGTGAACGGAAAATTCACTGTGGGAACTATTTTCCTCGGCTGATACGTTGCGATACGCGGTAACCTTCCCTTGCGACCTTACGTACTTCTCCGTGCTGCCCATGTTTGATGTGCACAGCATTTCAAGGACAGCAAACGCTTCAAACAGCTTGCCTGTATCAGCATCAACCCGTTCATCAGCACCGTAGGCGCGCTTTGAAACATTCGACGCTTGGGGATTTAGCATCTTTCGCAAGCCAAGATACATCCCGTGAAAGTGTGTATCAGGCTTAATCCGCGCAAGATTGTCCTGGATTGTCCCGCGCCAGCCAATATCAACCAGGCCGACTTTGTCCTTCTGTGAAATACCTTTTTCTGTAAGGTATTCATTCAATAGCTCACGTTGTTCCAGTATCTTTTTGTTTACGGCAGCCGTGAATGCCGGCGCCTGGATCAGCTTGCTTAATGACTCGTTTTCATCAGGGCGCTCAACAACATCCGAAGCCTCTAACCCAACCTCAGATAAAAGATCAGCAAAGTCCGCGCATTCCAGACCCAATGTGGAAAACAGCCCGGAAACCTTTTGCGAGCGGTTCAGGCGCCAAATACGATTGAACTCATCATTCGAAACTTCTTCCATTGAAGCGACGAACGTAGAAAGTCGACTGACCTCAAGCTCTGCATAGGCTGGCAATTGATGCCCAAAAAGGGTCTGATCTGGAAAGATAATTTCGTATATACGGCGGAAAAACTCGCCTTCTCGGGTAAGAAAGAAGACTCGATCCAGACGCTCAGCGACTGCTTGCTCGGCAATCCACAAGGCAAAGCCCAAGAACAGTGGAGCGGCCTCTATTCCGAAGCGAAACGCTGCCGCTTCAGTCTTTTGCCGGGCAGGTATTGACGGCTCCACTGCTAGGATACTGAGCTGTCGAAGATGCTGGAACAGCGCCTCACGCGAAGCAAACAGACTCTCTCGCTCTTTCCTGGCCGCGTGAGATTTGTCCGGCACGAATGATATGCCGGTAACACCCAGTTGCGCAGGGGACTCTACATCCGACCAAGGGTGATCGCCTACATGCACATGTTCGGGAGGAGTGATCCCGTAGACCTCGTGCACATGCTTAAACAGCGTTCCTGAACGTTTATTCAAGCCCACGTCACACGAGCTCACGCCATCCTCAAAGAGATGACTGAGGCCCTTCTGCTCGAGCAAGTGTTTGAGCATGTCAGAGGTCATGTAGAAATCAGAGAGGAATATCGTTCTTTCGGCAGAGTGCTGCTTGAGAAACTCTTCGATATCCGGATCCTGAAAAGTACGACGCACTTCTACTGAAAGCTCATAGTCGGCAAAGCGCTGGGGCAGACTCTCATCGAAGGAAGAGAGCAAAATGGTTTCCAGCCATTCCTTGAGCACATGAACGATTTCGTACTCTTCGTCCTTGTTTGCTTCTCGAGCTGTCTTCGCCAGACGGGCTTCTGTATCCACCCGTGCCTGATAGATATCCCAATAACCCGTGTACAGCGGTTTGAAGTATCCAGACAGCTCGAAAAATACATGAGCGGCAGTCGCCAGCTTGATGCATTCGGGGTGGCAATCTCTTCTAAGCAAGGTGTCCCAGACATCAACTGTCTTGATTTTGTAGATCATCGTACTTTTCGCCCACCAAAAATCACTTCAGCCACTGCTTCCAGCTGTTTGATCCGAAGCTTGAGCCATGCGGGAAGTTTGGCGGCAAGTTCACTGAGTTTATGACGGCGAACGACCCAACGATTTGTACTGAGGCGCTGCTTTTCTTGAACTGAGTACTCATTGAACGCCTTTACAGTCAACTCTGTAAAAACAGATTTTTCCATGGGCGGACCTTCCAGGCTCTTCTCTACCCATTCGCAGAAGAGAGTCGAAGAGTCATGCCAGGAAGGCCAAATGTCGGCCGTCTGGCGCGCTCCTTCCTGAAGCCGTGAAAGCTCAGTACGGTCGCATATGAGTTTTTTCAGGACACTGACGACGCCGTCAGTGTCACCCGTGGAGACTACGACCGCATTTTTTCCGTTAACGATATATTCGTCATGTCCGGAAACATCAAAGACTACGGCGGTGCCGCCACAGTGAAACAGCTCGAGCGGCGGACCAAACATTCCTTCAACCGTACTGAGCTTGATCAAAATATCGCAAGAGCGATAAATTTCGGCAGTCTTGACCATGGGGACCCGGGAAAACACCCGCGAGACTCCCGGAAGCCACTTGATGGGGGAGCCCGTCAGAACCCAGATGTCTTTCGCGCCGGCTTCTCTGGCTAATCGAACACCCAAGGCCGTATTTTTGAAGGAGACACCAAAATGTCCCTCCACGAGAATTCTGGGTTGCGCATCAGTAGGACGAGGAGCGCTTGTGACACCCGTTTGTGAGTACACATCCTTGCGTACACCGTTGCGTACCAGAGTGGTATCCCGATCGAAATCGTCTTTCAGGTAATGCTGGATCCACGTAGCTTCAGTTACGTATTCGATCGGGAAGTGGTAGGTAGCGTCAACCAAAGCGCGCAATGGCCCTTCCGATTCAGGATAAAACCTGGACTCGATCGACTGGACGAAATACGCATATCTTCTGGCGTCGAAGTTGCCAAGCTCAAAAGCGGTTTTCCACCATGTGGCGATGACCAGATCGAAAGACTCTTGCTTGGCCTCTTCTATGGGCAGACAACGAAGCTTCGGCGCTTCGTCATGCCAGGAAAGCGTCGACGCCGAAAAAGGCTCCTGAACTGCCAGTGTTACGTCATATCCATGATTACGCAGGTAGCTGGCATGTTGAATGATGACGTAAGTGCCACCGCTAATAGCCATCGAGCCTACGAGAAAGCAAATTCTTCTATCGTTCAATTTATGATTACTTCTGAAAATAGCGGATTAATCCATATAAGTTGGCTATTGGGCGGCCAACCCGCTCATCGAGCTTCTTCCATGGCCAGAACCCAAGCAGTCCTCGTCCGTTGCGCCTCAGGACGGTGAGCATGAACTTCAACCTATCAGAAAAGCTCGGGACCTTGTGCGCGCCGGTAAAGAAAGAGCGCTCAAACACACCGTAGTTTTCAACATGAAATACTGAAGAAAACCAGTCGATCTCGGACTGTGAAGGTTGGAAAACCAAGCGCGCGTGGCTGCGAGCGATCTGCTCAAGACCGAACGACTGCGCACCAGCTTGCAGAGTCATGGCGTCCAGCAACTGGTTGTAACGAGCGAAGATGTGACGCTGAACAGGGAACACCAGGGACTCCAGCATCTCTTGCTCATGGAACGTGTCATGGATGGCACTAGCCCGACCATTAGTGTCTATTTGGTAGCTGGCCGCTGAACCATGATCTGCTGCCAGGAGAATTTCGAACAGGGCGCGATTTTCATTAAAGACATGAAACCGCGACGTACGGCCTGCAATGGAGGAAAACAGAAGACCGTGCTTGGGGTTCGCAGAACCTGCCGCCCCTGGTGCTATAAGCCCGATGTAGTAGCCCGTAACTGATTTGACTGGCGATGCCGGTCCCTTGCACAACAGCGCGTAAAGGTTGTCCTGAATCGTGCCCTTCCAGCCGACGTCCACGACCACTAGGTTTTCGGGAACATCACCTTCCGAGAGGGCAGATAGATACTGCCAAAATGCCTTTCGACGACTCAGCCGTTGCTCGTCATATACCGCAATGAATCGTGGCAACGCCTTAAGTCGGGAGAAGAGGTCGCTTTCGGGGAAGTCCTCTTGCCTTTGATTAGACTGTTCAGTCGTCAGGCCCAACAAGGCTGACAGCTCTGGGCAGAACTCATCCAGCCCAAGGCTCGAAAGAAACTCCAGCAGCGACATTCGCCGATATTGCCGGAAAAGCGTTTCGAACCGCTCTTCGCTCAGCGCATTCAGAGAAGGCAGCAGCGTTGATCTGCGAGAAACCTCCAGGTAACGGCTCTGAATCGGGACGCCCACGCGAGCGCAGTAGCAGTCGAACATTTGCTTGAGCGGTTGTCCCTCTCTGGAGAGAAAGAATACCTGCTTGACGCCGTTCTCAATGAGTTTGCGATGCAGTTCGCTCACCCAATACAGGAGCGTGTCTGCCATTTCTCCGAAAAGTTCGAACGAATCAGATCTTCCTTCAAAGCTAGCTCCTCTGATGTCACTCGTCGCCGATGGAGGTTTTTTCACTGCATATATTCCGTGTAGGGGGATCGATGTCGATTAGCGTTTTGAGGAGTGTGATAGCGGATAAGCCAGGTATATCCGGTAGACTGCGATACCGGAATGACTGCGCCTACCATATGCTCAAGCCGTTTTGCATGCCGCAGGCTGACCCGAACCCGCGGCATTCCCCTGCTTTCAAGTACGGCTGTCGATTGCTGTAAGGCTTTCAAAGTACTGACCAAACTTTGCAGCCTTTATAGACCAGTCCCATTCTTTGATTCTTTCAACGTTTTCTGTTGAAAGCCGAGTCAACAACGCAGGCTCTTCGACGAGCTTGCGGATACTGTCCTTGAGCGCTTCGACTGTTCTCTCAGGCAAGATAAAGGCCTTCTGCAATTCACCGAATGCCTGCGGCACGATGCCGACATCAGTACTGATAACCGGTACTCCGCAGGCCATCGATTCCAGAACAGGGTTAGGCGTACCTTCTATCTTCGACGTACACACATAGACGTCGATCTTTGAGTAGTAGTTAGGCATCTGGTCATGGGGGATGAATTGATCCTGTCGGTCAGCGAACAGACTTTTTACAGCAAAACCTTCTTGCTGAAGCTGCTCAATTGCTGGCTTGAGGATCGTATTCACACCTTTGAAGTCTTCGAGCTCTGCCGCCCACTGACTGTTTCCAACCCAGCCAATCACCAGTTCACGTTGACCGACTTCTTTAAGGCGTTCAATATTCATGGGCATGAATTTTGTCAGGTCGACACCATCCTCGATCACGCGGGTGGGTTCCGGATAGCCGCTTACTTCGGAATAAATACGGTTTAACTTTTCAGAGCCCACAGTGTAGCCAGCAACTATATCGGTAAAAAGATGGGCGCGACCACTGAGTTCTTCTTCTTCCAGAAGCAGGTGATCGTAAACACTTGTGCTGAGCTTTTTAGTGGCAATAAAGCGCTCATGGAACAGCTCATATGGCATGCCAAGGCTTTCAACATAACTTCTGTAGTACGGCGTGCCGATGAGTGTTAAATGCTCTCTCCAGAAGAAGTGCACGATGTCACAGTCTTCGGTCATCATGAATATTTTGTCGATGTTGTCGATGATATCCATCGGTATCACAACGAAATCGAACTGATCACTCAAGTAGCGTTCCAGTTGCCGGGCGATATTTCCAAACGCCCAGTTATCTGTATCGATGATCAGTGCGATTTTCGTCTTTTCATGCTCTTCCGGTACCAACTTTACGGGAGCGGAAATATGATCGGCTTCATTGTTGAGCCCTAGTTCATCGTGCCGTGACTGAACCCAATGATCTACCGCATCACCCCAGATCTTGAAACCGTGTTTTGCCTCAAGGTGCATCGCTGACTTGTGAAGAACACCGCGAGAAAAACGTTCTTTTTCATAGTTGCGATCAGCGTCTGAATCCGGCATTGGGTGGTCATGCACCAAAGCGCATACCGATGCGCAACCGACTTTGTAGCCTTGCTGGAACAGGCGCACCGAGAAATCGATATCCTCGAAGCCAACAAACATACCTTCGTCATAACTACCGACACGAGCGAACGTGTCCTTGTTAACGACGCAAGCGCCACCAAACAGGAACGTCCCGAGGAATGGCTGACTGATAACGTCCTGTATTTTTGTCTGCAGGGAAGCGCTTCCAGCACCGATATGAAGTTCGCCCTCTTCATACGACACATAAACGTGACCGCCCCTGGCGAAGATTGTTTGACCATCTGGGTCCAGCAAGGGAAGGCTCATGAAATGACAACCAAGAACCGCTAGATCATGCTGAATCTGCTTTAGCGGATTCATCGTGAAGTAGATATCGTTGTCGAGACACATCAGCCATTCCGTCGTGACATGTGGAATGGTTCTATTACGGCCGCCTGAAACACCGAAATTTTGCCCAAGCTCTACAATACGGGTGCGGAAAGATAGCGTTTTGCACGCCTCGCGCATCCGCTCGATTTCTTCTGCCGAAGAGCCGTTATCCATAATCAGCACTTCACCGGCGAAATGCGGTAAGAACTCTTCAATGGTCTTGAGCAGCTTGATCGAGAGCGACGAGCGGTTCATCGAAAGGAAAGAGATCGTTAGGTTCTCACCACTACTGCCGATGTTCGGCCCCGTTTCCCGCCAGGCATCAGACGCCAGAAGAGCGTGCGCATTGTCATAAACGTAGAGCCCGCGCGAAAGCCCCGGGATGATATCCAGCCCTAGCACTTTCATTAGTTAGGGTTCCTGCGAACAATTCTGAAGACCTTTTTTATCAACGTTCGAGCATGGCGAGGAACCAGCCCTCCCAAGCGGAGATAACGGTAATAACCGACTCGCATTTGATCACGTTCTGCGGTTACTTTTGCCACTTCGGTCTGAAGCGCATGTACTACTGCATTCAACTCATGCTGAGTGGAGTTGAACACATGCAGTCTTTCTTTTACCAGTTCGTTTTCCGTCAGCGTTGCCTGATAATTAAGTCGTGTTTTTCTCAAGTCCGCCTTAAGCGTATCAACTTCCATTTGAATGGCCGTCAAACCCTGGTGGAGAGTGTCCACCTTCAACCTTTCGTCCACAAGCAACGTCCCGTCCATTGCATGAACCATGCGCGCATACGCGTCCATACTGATCGGGAAAACTGCAGCACCATTAGTGATTTCAGGTGCATTCCAGATGCCGAAATAATAGCTGCAGTTCTCAGTATTAAATTCCGGTTTTTCACCACCATTTACAAGGTATGCACCTTGGACTGAGTTGAATTTCATCCAGCTATCGGGAACTGTTTCATAGTCTCGCTCAATATCCAGCGACGTTGAGCCGAATCCAAAGACCGCGGTTCCTATGCTCCAATTGACGTTGTCTCCCAGTACGCTGCTGGCGAGCTGTTGAAACTCTTCGAAACGGTATTTGCGCAAGTGGTACGGGTTGCGCTGATGTTCTTCCGGGAAATACCAATAGTCATTTGGGCAACTAATGATAATGATCGCGTCTTTCTTTGCGACGCGTTTCAGCGATTGCAAATAGGCTGCCGGATCTTCAATGTGCTCAATGGTTTCACACGAAACGATTACGTCAAAATACTCGGACGGAAACTTTTCTTCGATGGTTGTCGCGTCAGCTGCAGTAAACTCGATCCCAGGACCACCAAACGAACGGGTTGCGCGATTCACTGCGTCGACGAACACATCTACGCCGACAACCTCTTCGGCTCCGGCCTGCTTTAAAAGGTAACTTCCATAACCCTCGCCGCAGGCGATATCCAGGACTCGCTTGTTTTTAACAAAGGGCGTGGCAACCGAGTATCTCGCGAAATGGATTGACGCTTCTATGTTCGCTCTCTCTGGAGCAGAGTTGATATCTAACCGTTCCATTTGTGGCCTATTCAAATACTGTTGAGATCGTTGGTTGAAAATTCCACTGTCGCGGAAGGCTTAACATGCCAACCGCTTTGAAGTTATCTTCAACACGGAACGAGCACGCATTTTTTGCTTCTGCGTAAGTTATGAATCCAACATTGTCGTTAATTGCTACCCGCCACTTGTACTGACCGCTCAGCAGAGGGAGATCTGCAAAGTCAATCGATACAGTTCCTGCGCTTGAGGAACGGTAGGCCGGGATTTTGTCCATCAATGTGGTAGCGCCACATAGATACAGCTCATCATGTCTATATAGATTGAAGACGAAACTGATCTCTTCCGGCGGCGTATCAACCAGCGCGACAAAATCGAAACACACACTTACGGATTGCCCGGTTGTCACGGTCTCCAGTGCAGTGCCTTCGGTGTCAGTCAGGCGGACATCCGTAATTTTAAACAGCTGATCCGCAGACTCGCTGTTATTCAGAGTCGCTTTGGGGGTGACACTTTTTGACTTGCCGGCATCTGACTCTCCAGATTCTGAAGTGTCGTGACTTTCAGCAGCAGCTGCTGCCAGCGTGGCGGCGAATGCTGCGGTGGTACTTTGAGCAACCTGAGCCTCCATTTCGATCATGTATTGATCGATGACTCTAGGCGCAGGACCGAACATGACTTGCCGGCCTTCTTTTAGGTAAAGCGCTCGTTCACAAACCGATTTAACTTGATATTGGTCGTGTGATACAAAAAGAATGGTGCAACCACGATCACGTATTTCGTAAAACTTCGAAAGGCAACGTCGCTGGAATGCCGCATCACCGACAGCAAGAATTTCATCGACGATCAATATTTCGGGTTCGACGTGAACAGACACCGAGAATGCCAGCCTGGCAAACATACCGCTCGAGTAGTGTTTTACAGGGCTGTCGATAAACTGCCCAATGTCAGCAAAACCGGCAATTTTATCAAATCGATTGTCAATTTCTTCTTTTGATAATCCAAGTATTGATGCACTTAGGTAAACGTTCTCACGCCCTGTAAACTCTGGATTGAAACCAGAGCCGAGTTCAAGCAAAGCTGACAAACGACCTTGACGCTCTACGTGGCCATGCGAAGGAGTAAGGGTCCCGCAGATGATCTGCAATAGCGTGGATTTGCCCGAGCCGTTACGCCCCACAATACCGACGGTTTCGCCTTTCTTTACATCAAAGTTGATATCCCGCAGCGCCCAGAACTCATCGCTGGGATTAGTAGCGCCTTTCCAGAGTATTTGCTTCAGTCGATCTTGTGGTTTTTCATAAAGATGATAAATCTTTGAGACGCCCGCAACCGAAATTGCTAAGTCATTAGAGGACATCAGCAAACCCCTTTCTTGTCTTCTGGAACCAGATATAGCCTAGCCATGCAATGATGACTGCGCACAGTGTGTAAACCGCCAAACCCTGAAAGTTTGGGAGTCTCCCCCATATCATCACTTCTCGTGCTTGCTCAATAATGAAGGTGAGCGGGTTGATCATTAACCATGGACGTACGGCCTCAGGCAATGATGTGGCAGGGTAGAAAACCGGGGAAAGAAACATTAGCACGGTAGTGAAAAGACCAATAGTTTGAGCCACATCGCGTAAATACACGCCCAGTGAAGCAAGAAACCAGGCAGCCCCCAGCGAGAGTATGATCAGTGGCAATATTACTAACGGTATAAATACAGCGGTCCATTGAACAAAGCCGTTGAAAATCAAGAAGGCGATCAATAAGACAGCAAGACTCACCGTCGCATGAAAAAGTGCCACGCCGATACTGATGGCCGGAAGTATTTCAATAGGGAATACAACTTTTTTGACGTAATTAGCATTATCCAGGATCAGCCTTGGAGAGCGATTCAGGATTTCTGAAAACAAGCCGTGAACGATCATACCTACGAACAATATAACGGCAAAGTCAGTTTTGCTGTCGGTCCCGCCCGTGCCCCAGCGCGATTTGAACACTACCGCGAAGAAGAAGGTGTATACCAACAGCATCAGAACCGGGTTAAAAAAAGACCATGCCAAACCCAGCATTGACCCGCGATACCGTCCGATTACTTCTCTCTTTGTCATTTGTAGAGTGAGTCGGCGGTGGCGCCACAAACACGAAATCAAGGTGACTGGAGAAACTGAATGCTTGCTATGTGGATTGATCGGTGTTGCCTTATGCATCGATACACTCACTTTTTGAATCCTTTGGGGGGGTGCTCTGCCTGCGTCAATAATCTGCGTGCATAGTTTCAGTGCAGAGTTCAGCACACCAATCTGATTGCTAGCTTGCTTGCAAATACCGGGTCGGCATCACGAGCCACCTCTCCATCCCTGCGTGGCCTAGTATAAGCGAATCACAGAGCCATTTTTTCAAGGATTGGTCGCCGAGAGGGCATGACCCTTTATTGCGGAAAATGCTGCTGGTCTTCATCAACATTCGCTGAGGAACTGAGTCCCCCTGTTTTACGCAACAAGAGCTAAAATCTTGCGGTTGAGAGGGGGGGGGTAAATGATCTGAGTGGATCCGCCAAAAAGCTCTTGCCTGTGTCGGTGTCGCGAGTGATTGGAGCCTTTGATAGGGTCTGCTTTCTCTGAACAGATTCGGCCGAAGGTTGTTTCGGGGCTTGCAACGCACGATCGAAACTTTCTAGCGAGCCTGATTTTTTCTTAATACGATAAAGCGCAAGGACGTTAATCCGCACCGTGTTGAATAGGCTCACCAGCTCATCTCCAGATCTACTCCCCCAAGCACCTTCGTTGGCTGTTCTTCTTGGGTGACTCATGATAGGCCTTCGCCCCTTGGCGGCGACAGAATCCAAACGTATCGAGCAAGTGTAACACCCTCGAATTCGGTCGTATAACCCCTAAATTATTCGTAACCGTTCATAATCCCTCACGTTCAAACCGTGGCTCGATCGCCGATGCAGGTACATGATTTCTGTAGTGAACCTGCCCTCATCATGCGCCCCCGGGTTGTGCCCTTAGGAGGGGGGGCGCGCCGCCGATTTTGTAACACCACGACTCGCGCTCTACAGTGAAGTCGAAAGCATCGCCGCCTGTTGCTTTTCAGACCGATGAGGAGGTCGTGACATCGGCCGGAAGTGGCCAGCGTGGGCCATGCCGACAGACTCACTGCCTATCGAGGTCATCCACGAATTGTTCCGGCATGAGCTAATCTGCTTTGCGGTTGTCGCAAACAAGTCGTCGGCAAAAACTACTCGTATAGACCTGTAAGCGATTTTGTGCTCCTCTGCCTGAGTCAGCTTGGCGCAGGATCAATTTGCTAGCGGCTGTTGTCGTTGTACGTCTTGCGGGCATGCATGCATATGGTGTGCGATTATTGATCGCTGGGAAGTCTCTATCGTCAGGTTTAAGGTGGTGAGGTGGGATGTTTATGTACAATGACGTAACAGATCTAGTGATGAGGGACAGGCCTGGCAGGTCAAGTACTTATGGACAAATTTAGAGTTTTTTTGCTGGGTCTGCCTCGTAGGCAAAAAAGATTGTTACAGGTGGCCACTGATACGGTGCTGGTTTGGTTTGCCCTATGGCTTGCCTTCATCGTTCGGCTGGGCATTGACGGTATGTACAATCCACTAAAGGTCCATTTCTGGCTTTTCGTGTGCGCGCCAGTGGTGGCCGTCCCTCTATTCGTCCGCTTCGGAATGTACCGTGCGGTCATGCGCTACTTTGGTAATGACGCATTGATTGCCATCATCAAGGCCGTCAGCCTGTCATCGCTGCTACTTGCGGTCGTTGTCTATTGGTACAGCAACCACGAAGCTGTAGTACCACGTTCGATTATCTTCAACTATTGGTGGTTGAGCCTCGTCATCATTGGCGGGCTTCGTCTTTGTATGCGTCAATATTTTATGGGGGACTGGTTCACCGCCGCCCAGCACGTTCCGTTCACCAATCGTGACAATGGCCTGACCAAGGTGGCTATTTATGGAGCTGGTGTTGCGGGCAATCAACTCGTTGCTGCTCTGCGTATGGGGCGGGTCATGCGGCCTGTCGCTTTTATCGACGATGATGCAAGCATTACGGATCGTTCGATTGCTGGCTTAAAGGTTTACAAACCTAAGCATATTCAGCAGATGATTGATGTGACGGGGGCGGAGGAAATCCTTCTGGCTCTGCCATCGTCTACTCGAGCGCGACGTCGGGAGATTCTCAATCTTCTGGAAGGTTTTCCGCTTCACGTTCGCAGCGTGCCGAATTTTACTGATTTGGCCAGTGGCCGGGTGACGGTCGATGACATCCAGGAGGTTGATATCGCCGATTTGCTGGGGCGCGATTCAGTTCCGGCGCAACCCGATCTGCTAGCGCGCTGTATCAAGGGTAAGACTGTGATGGTAACGGGAGCCGGTGGCTCAATTGGCTCGGAGTTGTGCCGGCAGATTTTTTCGATTGGTCCGACCACGCTTTTGTTGTTCGAACATAGTGAGTTCAATCTTTACAGCATCTTGTTCGAGCTTGAGCAGCGTATTGCCCGTGAGTCACTGTCTGTCCGTCTATTGCCTATACTGGGTTCCATTCGTCATCCCCATAAGCTAGTGGATGTAATGAAGACCTGGAATGTAGACACGGTCTATCACGCAGCTGCTTACAAACACGTTCCTATGGTTGAACACAATATTGCTGAAGGTGTGCTGAATAATGTGATTGGAACACTCAATACCGCTCAGGCTGCATTGCAGGCAAGTGTTGCGAACTTTGTACTGATTTCCACAGACAAGGCGGTGCGTCCTACCAATGTGATGGGTAGCACCAAGCGGCTGGCCGAAATGATCCTTCAGGCGCTGAGTCGCGAGATTGCGCCGGTGTTTTTCGGCGATAAGGCTAACGTGTCGCGGGTAAATAAAACCCGATTCACGATGGTCCGGTTTGGCAATGTGCTGGGTTCTTCCGGATCAGTTATTCCTCTGTTTCATAAGCAGATCAAGTCGGGAGGGCCATTGACGGTCACCCATCCGAAGATCACCCGATATTTCATGACCATTCCTGAGGCGGCGCAGTTGGTCATTCAGGCTGGATCGATGGGGCAGGGTGGTGACGTGTTTGTGCTCGATATGGGCGAACCGGTGAAGATTGTCGAGCTGGCGGAGAGGATGATTCACCTTTCGGGCCTGAGCGTTCGCTCAGAGAAAAATCTTCAGGGCGATATCTCAATCGAATTCACTGGTCTGCGTCCGGGCGAAAAGCTTTATGAGGAGTTGCTGATTGGTGACAACGTGGCAGCAACCCCGCATCCAATGATCATGAGTGCAAATGAAGATCATCTGCCCTGGGAGGTGCTCAAGGCCAGGCTGACTGAACTGCTTGCTGCCGTTGAACTGGACGACTATTCCCGGGTTCGTCAGTTGCTGCGCGAGACAGTAAGTGGTTACACACCGGATGGCGATATCGTCGACTGGATTTACCAGCAGCGTCGCCTCGAACCTTGATCCCTACATCTTACGTTGAGAGCGGCGTGCTTTTACGTCGATGGATCGGGCGCTAAAGATCAAGAGTGGAGATTACTTGGCAATGGGGTTACAAAGTTGAGGCGATCAAGTAATTGAAGTTGTTATTTGAACCCAGTGAGCTCGGATTTATGGTTGCCCTGCAACAGTCATAATTAAAGAAAATACCCAGTGTCGAATCATGTAGGGTATTTTCGTCATTGTCTGATTGCAAGGCGACGCGTTTGACAAAACCAGTCTTGTTTAAATCTTCCACTTCTGAATATCAGCTTGTTTGCATGCGCTATGCAAATTCCCCCCGCTCTTTGTCGTCATCGTGGAAATATGAAGAGGTGGAGCAGTTGATTTGGAAAGCGTCAGAAGTTAAGTTTTCACGTACTGATGTCGGTGTTCAAGAAATCAACAAGTCTCTGTACCCAATAGCCGGGCTAATCCAACCTTCATCGGTGTCTGCTCAGGGAGTTTAAATCTTTCAAGAAGTCGTTGGTTATTTGCCCGCGAGTGGCGAATATCTCCGGAGCGCGCCGAACCATAGCTGACAGGTGGCAGTTCTCCTACTACCTCGCCCAAGGTTTCCAGCATCTGGTTGAGTGTGGTGGCTTGATTCATTCCGACGTTGATTGCGCCCACTTCGACCTGCGGTGCTTCGACGGCCTGCACCAACACCTTTACCAAATCTTCCACATAAACAAAGTCTCGGGTTTGTTCTCCGTCGCCGAAGACTGTAATGGGGAGACCTTTATGCGCCCGCTCGCTGAAAATGCTAATCACGCCAGAGTAGGGGGAGGAGGGGTCTTGGCGTGGGCCAAAGATATTGAAAAACCGGAACACAACCGGCTCAAGAGCGTGCTGGCGTCGGTAGAAGTCGAAGTAATACTCGCTCGCTAATTTGTCCGAGGCATAGGGTGTCAACGGTGCCTTAGGCGTCTCCTCGTCGATAGCTTGCCCTTCTCCATTGTTGCCGTATACCGCGGCACTCGAGGCAAATACCACGCGTTTAACTTCAGCTTGGCGCATGGCTTCGCAGACGTTCAAGCTACCTATGAAGTTGCTCTGGTGGGTGCGTACAGGATCGTCTACCGAGGCTTGGACCGAAGCCACTGCGGCTAAATGCACAACTGCCCGACAACCGATCATGACCCGCGCAACCAAAGCGGCATTGGCAACATCGCCTTCGATAAATTCGACGTTTGGATTTTCTTGCGGCAGGTTGCTGCGCTTTCCGGTGGACAAGTCATCGAGAATTCGCACTGCGTAGCCCTTGGCGAGCAAAGCATCGGTCAGATGGGAGCCAATAAAACCGGCGCCGCCGGTGATTAAAATAGGGGCGTTAGCCATGATGGTAAACCTATCAAATGATGTCGGGGTTTTGTGCCGTGAGCACAGCTTGTGCCCTGAAATACGCAGTTTTTTGCGAGCGAAGCCAGAAAAAGTGGCTCTTGGGTGGTATAGGGCTGTATGGTTTTCTGACGCTTAGCGGGAGCAAGTGTCCCATAACGACGCTACGCAATCGAGTCGTGTTTGTGATCAAACGGTCTTTCCACGTTCGTTTTTCCAGGTTTAGAAGGATTGACGCCGTTGCGTTATGACGCGCTGATAGAGTTGGGCTTGTCCGCTCTATACCTTTAATAACGCTTGCAGTAGTGAGATGCGTTTTGGTATCTCGACGTGTACGACAGTGCTAAGTTCGCTGCCAACTTCGAGCTCAGGATGATAATTTTTTGGTCCACTGAAGAGTTGCTGATTGGCGATAGCATGGCGGGGACGCAACATCCGATGATCATGACGGCCATCATGCGAATGATTATGCTCGTGTCGAAAAGCTCCTGCGCGAAACCGTCAGCGGTTACACCCCTGATGGCGATATCGTTGACTGGATCCACCAGCAACGTCGCCTCAAGCCCTGATTGTTTCACATCCTGTAACGGACACATTTTTGACAGACTCCAGACATCGCCTAAGTTTGGGAGGCAGCTTCGGAAAAGCTGCTTTCTCAATCGATGTCATGGAGCTTCATTTATGCGTACTGGCTATTTCTACTCTCTGGTTTTTGCCCTGCTCACCAGCGCCTCTATTGCGGCCATTGCTGCGCCGACGGCCAAGCCCGAGGCTGGCAATGCACCCGTGGTGCTGGAAGTTTCTCCCAAGGCACAGTCCGGCAAGATCGATCTGAATCAGGCCGATGCGCCAACCCTTCAACGTGAGTTGGCCGGTGTGGGCGAAGCCAAGGCCAAGGCGATTGTTGCTTACCGCGAGGGTAATGGGCCGTTTGCGTCCGTGGACGAGTTGCTCGAAGTGAAGGGGATCGGTAAAGCGATTCTGGATAAGAATCGCGAGAAGCTTGAGGTGAACTAAGCTTATACGTCAGCGCCAGGGGCCGGTCATTGATCGGCCTTTTTGCTTTCTGGCGAACGCTGTGATGGGGCGCCTTCCGTCGATACGCTAAAAATTACGGCTATCATATACAGCGAAGATTATGCCTATAATAAATTGCTTTCCGCCAAGCGTTTTGAGCCTCAGGCGCTTGTCTTTCCTTTAGGCATCTCCCCAGGAGCACAGTCATGAATTCTGTCCAGTCCCAAGGTACGGCCCTTGTCACCGGTGCTTCTTCCGGTATCGGTGCGATTTACGCCGAGCGGTTGGCGGCGCGTGGTTTTGATTTGTTGTTGGTCGCCCGTGATCAAGAGCGGCTGGAAGCGGCGGCGAGCAAGTTGCGCGTCGAGCATGGGGTTCAGGTCGAGGTGCTCAAGGCGGATCTGACGCAAAAGGATGAGGTGCTGAAGCTTGAGCAGCGTCTTCGCAGCGATTCGAGTATCAGCCTGCTGCTGAACAATGCCGGGGTTGCAGCGGATGGTTTGTTGGCCAATGCCGACATGGATCAGCTGGAACGTTTGATTCAACTGAACGTGACAACGGTCACGCGGTTGGCCTCGGCAGCGGCCGCCAGTTTTGCCAAGGCGGGTCGGGGGACGATCATCAATATCGGGTCAGTGGTCGCCTTGTTTCCTGAGCGCTTCAATGCGACTTACAGTGCCAGCAAGGCTTATGTGTTAAGTCTGACGCAGTCGTTGAACGCCGAACTGGAGGGCACCGGGGTCAAGGTGCAGGCCGTGTTGCCAGGCGTCACACGCACTGAAATCTGGGAGCGCTCCGGCGCCGATGCAACGCAGATTCCGGCGGATATGGTCATGGAAGCCGATGATATGGTCGATGCCGCGTTGTCGGGGCTGGACCAGGGTGAGTTGATCACCATTCCATCGTTGCCGGATGCGGCCGACTGGGATGCCTTCGTGGCGGCGCGTCATGTACTGGCGCCGAATCTTTCCAAAAGTAAGGCTGCCGCGCGTTACACGTGAGGCGTCATGAATCGGCTTGAGGTATTTGCGGTATGAGTGATCGTCGAGTAGTTGTCACGGGCATGGGTTTGGTGTCGCCATTGGGTTCTGGCGTCGAGGCCGTCTGGGCGCGTCTGTTGGCCGGGCGTTCCGGGTTGCGCAATTTGCCGGACGAGGTGGTGGCCGATTTGCCGGCCAAGGTCGGAGGTGCAGTGCCGACGCTCGCTGACGATCCCGAGGCGGGTTTTGATCCGGATCGGGCGACGGCGCCTAAAGAGCAGAAGAAGATGGACCGCTTCATTATGTTCGCCATGGAAGCGGCGCGTCAGGCGCTGGAGCAGGCGGGTTGGCAAGCGGCGGACGCCAATGCCCAGGAGCGTACGGCAACCATTATCGGTTCCGGCGTGGGTGGTTTCGGTGCGATAGCCGATGCGGTGCGCACCACCGACAGCCGTGGGCCGCGACGCTTGTCGCCGTTCACCATTCCTTCATTTCTGGTCAACCTCGCTGCGGGTCATGTGTCGATCCAGCACGGTTTCAAGGGGCCGTTGGGTGCGCCGGTGACAGCTTGTGCGGCCGGGGTCCAGGCGATCGGTGATGCGGCGCGGTTGATTCGTTGTGGCGAGGCAGACATCGCCGTATGTGGCGGCGCGGAAGCGGCGATCGATCGCGTCAGCCTCGCCGGGTTTGCCGCTGCTCGCGCCTTGTCCAGCGGTTACAACGACACCCCGGAACGCGCCTCGCGGCCGTTCGACAGTGGCCGCGATGGCTTCGTCATGGGGGAGGGCGCTGGCCTTCTGGTGATTGAATCCCTGGAACATGCTTTGGCCCGTGGTGCTCAACCGCTGGCGGAATTGGTTGGTTATGGCACCAGTGCCGACGCCTATCACCTGACGGCGGGTCCCGAGGATGGCAGCGGTGCGCAACGAGCGATGTCGCTGGCATTGGCCCAGGCAGGCATTTCGCCGGGGCAGGTTCAGCATCTCAATGCTCACGCAACCTCGACCCCGGTCGGGGACTTGGGAGAGTTGGCGGCCATCAAGGCGTTGTTCGGCGCGGATAACAAAATCGCCGTGACATCGACCAAATCGGCCACCGGGCATTTGCTTGGTGCAGCGGGCGGTATCGAGGCGATCTTCACGCTGTTGGCCATTCGCGACCAGATCGTGCCGGCCACCCTCAACTTCGATAACCCGGACCCCGCCGCCCAAGGCGTGGATATCGTTCACGGTCAGGCGCGGCCGATGGCTATCGAATACGCGCTGTCCAACGGCTTCGGGTTTGGCGGGGTGAATGCCAGCGTGCTGTTCAAGCGTTGGGAGGGTTAGTCCCGGGGTTGTTTGAGATAGGTGCGAGTCACGTCGAGAATCCGCTGAGCCAGCTCGGGGTTCTCGACACTGCGTGACAGCAGTAAAGCCCCGACCAGTGTCGACATGATGACGATGCTTTGGTCGGCGGCGTCCTCGTCTTCAAGGGTGCCTTGTACTTGTTCGAGCCGTGCGTTGAGCACCACGTCAGTGGTCGGGCTTTGCTGCCCGCGCAGGCCGAGTTCCGATGACATGGTCGGCAACGGGCAACCTTCATCGGGTGAAGTCTGGTGCCATTCGGACAAATAGGCGTCGATGAACGCTTCCAGCGGACGATCCTGGGCGAAGAGCTCGGCGCAAATCCCATCGACCTGCTCACCCGCGGCTTGCAAAGCCTTTTCTACCAGTTCGTCCTTGGATTTGAAGTGCGAGTAGAAACCACCGTGAGTCAGGCCCAGTGCTTTCATCAGCGGTTGCAGACCTGTCGCGCCAATGCCATCGCGGCGAAAGCGCGCTGACGCTTCCTTGATGATGCGTTGGTGGGTCTGGGCTTTATGGTCCTGCGAATAGCGCATCGGGTATCTCCGCAACAATGCGCCATATTAACCAATGAAAATGGGATGGTGATTGTACTTCTACTTCTAAAAAGCATGCAGATGCGTCGATCTTGGTAGAACGGCGTTTAAACACATGGCACGAATAGTGATTACTCATTAACTGACGATTGTTGAACAATCACGAGGCAATGAGCATGAACAGCGGACTGTCCCTGGCCGACCACATCACCCTTGAATTGCGCGCCGACATCATTGGCGGTCGTTTACTGCCCGGCATGGCGTTGGTGGAAAACGATCTGGTGTCTGCCTACAACGCCTCCCGCAATACCATTCGCGAAGCGCTGCATCGCCTGGGGCAGGAAGGGCTGACCCGTTATGTGCGCAACAAGGGCGTGATGGTGCGCAGGCTCGGCGTCGAGGATGTGCGGGATCTGTTCAAGGTCAGGCGCACGTTGGAGTTGCAGGCGATCAGCGCGAGTCAGCCGCTGCGTGACTATCAATCCGACCGGATGCTCGAAGCCCTGGAAGCCACCGAGCTTGCCCGGGAGCGCGAAGACTGGCGCGCCGTCGGCACCCACAGCCTGGCCTTTCATCAACACATCGTTGGATTGCTGCGCAGTCCTTTGTTCGACGAGTTCTTCACCAATGTCGTGGCGCAGTTGCGCCTGGTGTTCTGCACCGCTCCCGATGAATCACGTTTTCAAGCGCCCTGGCTGGCGCGCGACCGACAGATTCATGAGTTGTTGGCCGAGGGCGATAAACCCGCGGCCGAGGACGCCATGAGCCGGTATCTCGACGATTCCGAACACCTCTTGTTGCAGATGCTTACCCGTTCTTCCCATCACTGATCGAGGATTCGTGCCATGTACAAAGACTATCCGGCGGCCTATCAAGTCAGCAAAGGTTCGGCCTTGCAGGTGGACAAAGCCTTCTACGAACGGATCCGCGACAAGAAGGACGGGCGCATGCTGATCGAAGAATTTGAGGTGCCGATCCGCACCGGGCGCGCCTGGAAAGTGCCGGCCGGGCATGTGTTCCGGGTGACCACGCCTGTTGGCCCGCAAGTCGGGGATTTCAACGTCTGGAATGCCAACGATCCACGGGAGCGTTTGTGGGCGGCGCGGACCCGGCAGTTACAGGGTGCTCACGTCAGCACCCATGACCGACTCTGGTCGAACCTGCCGTTTCTGCGGCCGCTGGTGACCATCACCGATGACAGCCTGGCCGGTTACGGCATCGACGAACATGGTGGTCGCTTGCACGATTTGCTCGGCACCCGCTGCGACCCTTATGTGAACAAAATGCTCACCGGCGAAGACTTCCACCATCACTGCCACTCCAACCTGACCCGCGCAGTGCTGCCTCATGGGCTGACCGAGTTCGACGTGCATGACGTGCTGAACATTTTCCAGTGCACGGGCCTGAACCACGACGACATGTACTTCATGAAAGCCTGTCCGGCGCAGAAGGGCGATTACCTGGAGTTTTTTGCTGAAATCGATCTGCTGTGTGCGCTCTCGACCTGCCCAGGCGGTGATCTGTCGCTGGCCATGTGGGGGCCGGATGCACAGGACCCGCTCAGCGTGTGCCGCCCGCTCGGGGTGGAGATTTATCGGTTGGAGGATTCGTTGCTCGAGGGCTGGAGCCAGCCGGAACGGGCGGCATACAAAGGGCTGCATGGCCTGCACATCGCCAAGGCCGATTGGGAGAAGTAGAAACGCAAAACCCCGTCATTTGATGAGAATGACGGGGTTTGTTTAGTTAGCGGTCCTGCGCATCCTTGGCGTCCGCTTCCGCGTTGCGTTCAGCGACGCGTTTGCGTTGCTCCTCGGTCAGTTCGACCTTGTTGGCGGTGTCACGCAACATCATCAAACCACCAACGATCGAGCCAATTGCAACGATCAGAATCAACCAGGCATACCAGGGCATAGGGCTCTCCTTGAGGGCAGGCCGATTGGCGGGTTTCGCCAACCGATCGTGCATACCACTTTGAGCGATTAGTTTTCGCAGTGGTTCCATTCTATGCCTGTTCTGACAGCCGCACGTGGCCTGTTTAGAGCCCGGTCAGCATCGCGTCCGCCGGCGCATCGGCACGCAGTTGCGCCGTCAGCATGAAGTACACGAACCCTACCGCCATGAAGCCCAGGAAAATCAGCCCGATCAACGTGTTGAACCAGGCCATCGCCACCAGGCAGACCACCGCCAATACCAGCGCAATGAACGGTACCAACGGATAGCACGGCGCGCGAAAGGTGCGTTCCAGATTCGGTTCGGTTTTGCGCAGTTTGAACAGGCTGAGCATGCTCATGATGTACATCACGATCGCCCCGAATACCGCCATCGTGATCATCGCCGCCGTCAGCGTCATGCCACCCAGGTTGATCAAACCATCGCTATATATCGCGGCGATACCAATCACGCCGCCGGCGATGATTGCCCGGTGCGGAGTCTGAAAACGTGACAATTTGGCCAGGGACGCCGGCAGGTAACCGGCCCGGGCGAGGGCGAAGAACTGCCGCGAGTAGCCGAGGATGATTCCGTGGAAACTCGCCACCAGGCCGAATAGGCCGATCCATACCAGCATGTGCAACCAGCCCGAACTTTCGCCAACCACGGTTTTCATCGCTTGCGGCAGCGGGTCGTTGATGTTCGACAAGGTGCGCCAGTCACCGACGCCGCCGGCAAAGAACATCACGCCCATCGCCAGTAGTACCAACGTCAGAATGCCGCTGATGTAGGCCTTCGGAATGGTGCGTTTCGGATCCTTGGCTTCTTCGGCGGCCATGGCCGCGCCTTCGATGGCCAGGAAAAACCAGATCGCGAAGGGAATCGCCGCGAACATCCCGGCAATCGCCGGCGCGCCGAACACATCGGAACCGGCCCAGCCGTTCAGCGCGAAATTGCTGAAGCTGAACGCCGGGGCGACCACGCCCATGAACACCAGCAGTTCGGCCACAGCGAGAACGCAGACCACCAGTTCGAAAGTTGCGGCCAGTTTCACCCCGAGGATGTTCAGGCCCATGAACACGATGTAGGCACCGACCGCTGCGTGTTTCGGGTCGAGTGCGGGGAATTGCACGTTGAGGTAGGCACCGATTGCCAAGGCAATGGCCGGTGGGGCGAAGACAAATTCAATCAGTGTCGCCAGCCCCGCGATCAATCCGCCTTTCTCGCCAAAGGCCCGGCGGCTGTAGGCAAAGGGACCCCCCGCGTGAGGAATTGCGGTGGTCAGCTCGGTGAAACTGAAGATGAAGCAGGTGTACATCGTGGCGACCATAAAGGACGTCACCAGAAAACCGAGTGTGCCGGCCACGCCCCAGCCGTAACTCCAGCCGAAGTATTCACCGGAAATCACCAGCCCGACCGCAATGCCCCACAGATGCAGCGTGCCCAGCGTGGGTTTGAGTTGTGTGTTCATGCGTTGCTCCCTGAACGGTTTGGAAAGCTCGGGGAAGGGCGTTTGCAGTGGGCGTGCCAGTGTTGTCAGAGCGGTCGTAAAGTGCAGAAAGGCGTCGTATCGGGGATGTTCGCTATTGGATGCAGGCATTTTGGTGCGCCAGTTGGGGGCAGCGGTGTTTGTTATGCCGCCATCGCGAGCAGGCCGGCCGGAACACCGCTGTAACAAAGCTATAAACCCACTCTTTACGCATTCTTTATTCCCCGCCACACCCCTCGCTCTCGTTCCTTTACAGCCTCCCTGCCGACAATGGATCCACACGCGGCAATACGCCGTAACACGGAGAATTTCCATGAGCGTTCTGGACGGAGTGTCGCTGCTATTGGCAGTGGGGCTGTTCATTTATCTGTTGGTTGCGCTGTTGCGCGCGGACCGGAACTAGGAGCGGCTATGCACAGTTATGACTATTGGCTGATCCTCGCCTTCTTCGCCCTGGTGCTGATTCCGGCACCGTTTCTGGGGCGCTTCTACTACAAGGTCATGGAAGGTCAGCGCACCTGGCTTTCGCCGATTCTCGGACCGGTGGAGCGTGGATGTTACCGGGTGGCCGGCGTTGATCCGCAGGCCGAACAGAGCTGGCAGAAATACACCCTGGCCTTGCTCGCCTTCAACCTTGCGGGCTTTTTGCTGTTGTTCACGATCCTGTTGTTTCAGGATCACTTGCCACTGAATCCGCAAAACCTGCCGGGCCAGGAGTGGACGCAAGCGTTCAACACCGCCGTCAGCTTCATGACCAACACCAACTGGCAGTCCTACAGCGGCGAAGCGACCCTCAGCTACCTGAGTCAGATGGTCGGCCTCACCGTGCAGAACTTCGTCAGCGCCGCCACCGGCCTCGCCGTGCTGGTCGCCCTGTGTCGCGGGATCGGTCGCAAGTCGAGCAAGACCCTCGGCAACTTCTGGGTCGACATGACCCGCGCCACCCTCTACGGCTTGCTACCGCTGTGCCTGCTGCTGGCGCTGTTTCTGGTCTGGCAGGGCGTGCCGCAAACCTTCGCTCAGTACGTGAATGCCGTGACGATGCAAGGCATCGATCAGGTGATCCCGCTCGGTCCGGCCGCCAGCCAGATTGCGATCAAGCAACTGGGCACCAACGGCGGTGGCTTCTTCGGCGTCAACTCGGCGCACCCGTTCGAGAACCCGACGGCGTGGAGCAACCTGTTTGAAGTCGGCTCGATCATTCTGATTCCGGTGGCGCTGGTGTTCACCTTCGGCCACTACGTGAAAGACCTGCGTCAGAGCCGCGCGATCATCGCCTGCATGCTGGCGCTGTTCCTGATCGGCGGCGCGACGTCGCTGTGGGCTGAGTATCAGCCGAACCCGACCCTGAACAATGTCGCCGTGGAACAGACCGCGCCACTGGAAGGCAAGGAAGCGCGTTTTGGCACTACCGCCACGGTGCTGTGGTCGGTGACTACCACGGCGGCGTCCAACGGTTCGGTCAACGGCATGCACGACAGCCTCAACCCGCTGAGCGGCATGGTCGCGATGGTCAACATGATGGTCGGCGAAGTGATCTTCGGCGGCGTCGGTGCCGGGCTCTACGGCATGTTGCTGAACGTGTTGATCGCGGTGTTCCTCGCCGGCCTGATGATCGGCCGCACGCCGGAATACCTCGGCAAGAAACTGCAGGCGAAGGAAGTGCAGTTGCTGGTCGTGACCTTGCTGGTGATGCCGGTCGGCGTGCTGGTGCTCGGCGCGATTGCCGCGAGTTTGCCCGGCCCGGTCGCGGCGGTGAGCAACCCTGGCCCGCACGGTTTCAGTCAGTTGCTTTATGCCTACACCTCGGCCAGTGCCAACAACGGTTCGGCGTTTGCCGGGTTAGGCGCGAACACCGCGTTCCACAACCTGATGCTGGGCCTGGGCATGTTGATCGGTCGCTTCGGTTACATCCTCCCGGTACTGGCATTGGCCGGCAGTCTGGCGATGAAGAAAAGCGCACCGATCGGCCAGAACAGCTTCCCGACCCATGGCCCGCTGTTCGTGACTCTGCTGACCGTGACCATTTTGCTGGTGGGTGGTTTGACCTTCTTGCCGTCATTGGCGCTGGGTCCTATCGCTGAACATTTGAGCCTGGGCTTCTAAGGGGAATCAATGATGAATATGCCCGCAACTAAAGCCGCCACCGTCAAGGCGCCGGAACAACCGAAAACCGCGATCTCGGCCCTCTGGCGTCCGGCGCTGGTGCAAGCCTTCGTCAAGCTCGACCCTCGGCAACTGCAACGCGCGCCGGTGATGCTGGTGGTCGAACTGACCGCGATCCTGACCACCGTGCTGTGCTTCATTCCCGACAGCGCCGTGCCGACTTTTGTCGCTGCCCAAATCGCGTTGTGGCTGTGGTTCACCGTGCTGTTCGCCAACTTTGCCGAAGCACTGGCCGAAGGTCGCGGCAAGGCTCGCGCCGACAGCCTCAAGGCCGGCAGCGAGGGCCTGAGTGCCCGACGCAAAACCAGCAACGGCGCCTTTCAAGTCGTGCCGGCGACCAGTCTGCGCAAGGGCGATGTGGTCCGCGTTGAAGCGGGGGAAATGATCCCCGGTGACGGCGAGGTGATCGAAGGTATCGCCGCGGTCAACGAAGCGGCGATTACCGGTGAATCGGCGCCGGTGATTCGCGAGTCCGGCGGCGACCGTTCGGCCGTTACCGGCAACACTCGACTGGTGTCCGACTGGCTGTTGGTGCGCATCACCGCCAACCCGGGCGAGTCGACACTGGACCGCATGATCGCTCTGGTCGAAGGCGCCAAACGCCAGAAAACCCCGAACGAAGTGGCGCTCGACATCCTGCTGATCGGCCTGACCCTGATCTTCCTGCTGGTGGTCGTCACCCTGCAACCGTTCGCCCACTTTGCCAACGGCAGCCTGCCGCTGGTGTTCCTGGTGGCGTTATTGGTCACGTTGATTCCGACCACCATTGGCGGCCTGTTGTCGGCCATCGGGATCGCCGGGATGGACCGTCTGGTGCGCCTGAATGTGATCGCCAAATCCGGTCGTGCGGTTGAAGCGGCGGGGGACGTACACGTCCTGCTGCTGGACAAAACCGGCACCATTACCTTCGGTAACCGTCGTTGCACCGCGGTGTACGCCGCGCCGGGTGTCACTGCCAAGGAACTGGCCGAGGGCGCGTTGTTTGCCTCCTTGGCCGATGACACGGCTGAAGGCAAATCCATCGTCGAGTACCTGCGCGGTCTTCACCCGCAACCTGAGCCGGCTCCCGAGGTGCTGACTGCCGTGCCGTTCAGCGCTGAAACCCGCTTGTCTGGCGTTGACTATCAGGGCCGGGTCTATCGCAAAGGCGCGGTGGATTCGCTGCTGGCCTTCGTCGGCCTGAAACGCGCCGATCTGGCCGCACCGCTGTCCCGGGAAATCGACAAGATCGCTCAGAGCGGCGGCACCCCGTTGCTGGTTTGCGCCGACGGTAAATTGCTCGGTGTCATCCACCTCAAGGACGTGGTCAAGCCCGGCATTCGCGAGCGTTTCGCCGAACTGCGCAAACTGGGGATTCGCACCGTCATGGTGACCGGCGACAACCCGCTGACCGCTGCAGCGATTGCGGCCGAAGCGGGCGTCGATGATGTGCTGGCTGAAGCCACGCCGGAGAAAAAACTGGCGCGCATTCGCCACGAGCAGAACGACGGGCGCCTGGTCGCCATGTGCGGCGACGGCGCCAACGACGCCCCGGCCCTGGCCCAGGCGGACGTGGGCATGGCGATGAACGATGGCACGCAAGCGGCACGCGAGGCGGCGAACATGGTCGACCTCGACAGCGATCCGACCAAGCTGCTGGACGTGGTGCAGATCGGCAAGGAATTGCTGGTGACCCGCGGTGCGCTGACGACGTTTTCCATCGCCAACGACGTGGCCAAATACTTCGCGATCTTGCCGGCGCTGTTCGCCTCGATCTACCCGCAACTGGGCGTGCTGAACGTCATGCACCTGAACAGTCCGCAAAGCGCGATTCTCTCGGCGATTGTGTTCAACGCCTTGATCATCGTGGTGCTGATTCCATTGGCATTGCGCGGCGTGCGCGTGCAGGCGGCGAGTGCGGCGGCGTTGCTGCGACGCAATCTGTTGATCTATGGATTGGGCGGGATTGTGGTGCCGTTTGTGGGGATCAAGGCGATCGACATGCTGTTGACGGCGTTGCATCTGGTTTAGCGGTTGGTGCTTGAGGCTGGGGCTTTTGTGGCGAGGGAGCTTGCTCCCGCTGGGCTGCGAAGCGGCCCCCCCTCAGGCCAAAGTGTTTATTCAGGCACACTGCATTCACCGGGTTTACGACTGCTGCGCAGCCGAGCGGGAGCGAGCTCCCTCGCCACAGGTGATGTGTGTGCCTTCCTAGTCGAATCGAGGATTTTGAAATGTCCACAATGATCCGCCCGGCCCTGAGCCTGCTTGTCCTGATGACCCTGATCACCGGCGTCGCCTATCCACTGGTGGTCACCGGTGTCGCCCAGGTTGCATTCCCCGACCAAGCCAACGGCAGCCTGGTACACGACGCCGATGGCAAGGTCCGCGGCTCGTCGCTGATCGCGCAGGATTTCGTTGGCGATACCTGGTTCCATCCACGGCCATCGGCCGGTGCCTTTGCCACCGTGTCGAGCAGTGCCAGTAACCTTTCTCCGAGCAACCCGGCGTTGGCCACTCGGGTGATCGACGATGCCAACAAACTGCAGGTGCCGGGCCAGGGGCCGGTGCCATTGGCGATGGTCACCACCTCCGGCAGCGGTCTCGATCCACACTTGCCACCGGCCGCGATTGCCTATCAACTGGCGCGTGTTGCAGCGGCGCGCCATCTGCCAGTATCTACGCTTCAACAGTTGATGGATGCGCACATCGAGCAGCCATTGGTGGGGCCGCCGGTGGTGAATGTGCTGGCGCTGAACATCGCGCTGGAAAATTTGTAGTAGACGATCGTTCCCACGCTCTGCGTGGGAATGCTTCAACGGACGCTCCGCGTTCGGCTCTGAAAGGGACGCGGAGCGTCCCGGGCTGCATTCCCACGCGGAGCGTGGGAACGATCAATGAGAGAGAACTTCAAGCATGAGTGACTCCGGCCGCGCCGACGCGCTGTTAGCAGACCTGCCCCGCGACGGCCGTGGCCGGCTCAAGGTTTTTCTCGGCGCCGCGCCCGGTGTCGGCAAGACCTACGCCATGTTGCAAGCGGCCCACACCCAACTGCGTCAGGGCGTGAAAGTCATTGCCGGCGTGGTCGAAACCCACGGTCGCGCCGAGACCGAAGCGCTGCTCGGCGGCTTGCCGCAGCAGCCGTTGGTGCGCTCGGAATACCGTGGCGTGATGCTCGAAGAAATGGACCTCGACGGCTTGCTCGCCGCCAAACCGAAACTGGTGCTGGTGGACGAACTGGCGCACAGCAACGCCCCCGGCAGTCGCCACACCAAACGTTGGCAAGACATCCAGGAACTGCTCGCGGCAGGCATCGACGTGTACACCACGGTCAACGTCCAGCACCTGGAAAGTCTTAACGACAAAGTGCGCGGCATCACCGGTGTGCAGGTTCGCGAAACCCTGCCGGACTGGGTGCTGCAAGAAGCCTACGAACTGCTGCTGATTGACCTGCCACCGCGCGAACTGCTCGAGCGTTTGCGCGATGGCAAGGTCTACGTGCCGGAGCAGGCGAGGGCGGCCATCGACGCGTTCTTCACCCAGACCAACCTCACGGCCCTGCGCGAACTGGCGATGCAAACCGCTGCCGCTCAGGTCGATGATGATTTGACTCAGGGCTATCGCCAGCTCGGCCAAGCGGCGCCCGCGGTGCGCGGTCGCCTGTTGGTCGGCGTCGATGGCGATGCACAGGCCGAGCGTCTGGTGCGTCATGCCTGTCGCGTCGCCCAGCGTCGGCATTTGCCGTGGAGCCTGGTGCATGTGGACAACGGCAGCGTGCGTGACGAGCAGTCACGGCTGCGT
The DNA here is from genome assembly GCF_050586665.1 of Pseudomonas sp. ES4. Taxonomy (NCBI): domain Bacteria; kingdom Pseudomonadati; phylum Pseudomonadota; class Gammaproteobacteria; order Pseudomonadales; family Pseudomonadaceae; genus Pseudomonas; species Pseudomonas sp. ES4. Next base: position 128,892 of record NZ_JBOBDO010000013.1, read on the forward strand.
CTGCAAAGTGCCCAGCAATTGGCTGAACGCCTCGGCGGTGAGGTGGTGCTGCTGCGTGCCGGTGAAGTGGCGAAAACCCTGATCCAGCACGCCGCCGAACGCCGCGCGAGCCTGGTGTTGGTCGGTCAGTCCCGGCAGCGTTTGCGTCGCCGGTTGTTCGGCGGCGGCCTGGCGTCACGGCTGCTGCGCGATGCGCGCGGGCTGGAAATCAACGTCCTCGACAGCGATCACGAACAGCATCAGCCGCGTCAGCGTTCGGCGCAGTCACTGGTGTGGTTCGACTACGCGCTGGCGCTGGTGGCGACGGTGCTCGCCACCGCATTGGCCTGGGCGGTGGCGAGTGTCTTGCCGCTGCCCAATATCTCGCTGGTGTTCCTCGCCGCGGTGTTGCTGGTGGCGGTGCGCAGCAGTCTGGGCCCGGCGCTGGCCTGTGCGGCGCTGTCGTTTCTGACCTATGACTTTCTGTTCATCCCGCCGAATTTCTCCTTCAGCATCCAGCGCGAAGAAGACGTGCTGACCTTGCTGTTCTTCCTGCTGATGGCGGCGCTCACCGGTAACCTCGCGGCCCGCCAACGGCGGCAATTGCAGGCGCTGCGCGACACTCAGGAAGAGACCACCGAACTGCTCGACCTGTCGCGCAAACTCACCGCTGCCACCGACCGCCAGGCAGTGGTCAGCGCAGCGGCCCAGCACCTCGATGGCTGGAGTGATCTGCAACTGTGCCTGCTCAATCGAGACGGCCAGGGCGGCTGGAAAGTCGAAACCGGTGGCCCGCTGGAGTTTTCCGAAGCCGAGCGCGCTGCCGCCGATTGGGCCTGGCAACACGATCAACCGGCCGGCGCGGGCACCGGCACGCTGCCGTTCGGGCGTTGGTGGTGGTGGCCGTTGTCGGTGGAAGACGGGCCGCTGGCACTGCTCGGTGTGTGTGCCAAAGAGGGCCAGACCTTGAGCGGCCAGCGTCGGCGTTTGTTGACCGCGCTCAGCCAGCCACTGGCCCAGGCACTGGCCCGTGCGCAATTGGCCGAAGACCTGGAAGCCGCCCGGCTGCACGGCGAAACCGAGCAACTGCGCAGTGCCTTGCTGGCCTCGGTGTCCCATGATTTGCGCACGCCGCTGACCTCCATGCGCGGCAGCATCGACAGCCTGTTGGCCCTCGGTGAGGCGATCCCGCTGGAGGATCGCCGCGAACTGCTTGAAGGCACTCGCGATGAAGCCGAGCGCCTCGATCGCTACATCCAGAACCTGCTGGACATGACCCGCCTCGGCCACGGCGCCCTGAAACTGGCGCGGGACTGGGTGTCGCCGGCCGACATCGTCGGCAGTTCGCTCAATCGTCTGCGTGCCGTGCTGGCGCCGTTGCAGGTGACCACCGAAGTGCCGCCGCAGTTGCCGCTGCTGTACGTCCACGCTGCGCTGATCGAACAGGCACTGGTCAACGTGCTGGAAAACGCCGCGCGGTTTTCACCGCCTCACGGTCGCCTGCAATTGCGCGCCGGGGCCGACGACAGTGAGCTGTTTTTTTCGGTGAGCGATGAAGGGCCGGGGATTCCTCCGGAGGATCGGGAGAAGATTTTCGACATGTTCTACACCGCCGCGCGCGGTGATCGTGGCGGGCAGGGGACCGGGCTGGGGCTGGCGATCTGTCAGGGCATGGTCGGTGCCCATGGTGGGCGGATCAGCGTCGCCGATGGCATCGAAGGGCGGGGCACCTGCATCACTTTGCACCTGCCGTTGCAGGCTCAGCCGACCTTTGAAAATTAAGAACCGAAAGTGAAGCCTGATCGCGCTTGCGTTACTCTCTTGCCACTTCTTTGTGTTGATGTGAATTCATGAGCCAGACCGCGACCATTTTGGTCATCGACGACGAACCGCAGATCCGTAAATTCCTGCGCATCAGCCTTGTTTCCCAAGGCTACAAAGTGCTGGAAGCCGGCACCGGCACCGAAGGCCTGGCCCAGGCGGCGCTGAATAAACCGGACTTGCTGGTGCTCGACCTCGGTTTGCCGGACATGGACGGCCAACAGGTGCTGCGCGAGTTTCGCGAGTGGTCGACGGTGCCGGTGTTGGTGCTCTCGGTGCGCGCCAGTGAAGGGCAGAAAGTCGAAGCGCTCGACAACGGCGCCAACGACTACGTGACCAAGCCGTTTGGCATTCAGGAGTTCCTGGCCCGGGTTCGTGCGTTGTTGCGTCAGGCTCCGGCGGGAGAAGCGCAGCAAGCGGCGCTGGCGTTCGGCCCGTTGACCGTGGATCTGGCGTATCGCCGGGTGTTGCTCGACGGCACCGAAGTCGCGCTGACCCGCAAGGAATACGCAGTACTGGCGCAACTGGCACGGCATCCGGGGCGAGTTATCACCCAACAGCAATTGCTCAAGGATATCTGGGGGCCGACCCATACCGAAGACAGTCACTACCTGCGGATTGTGGTCGGGCACCTGCGCCAGAAACTGGCGGATGACCCGACTCAGCCGCGATTCATCGTCACCGAGGCTGGGGTCGGGTATCGGTTGTTGAGTGAAGACAGTCTTTAGTTTTTATGTTGGATTATCCGGCCCCATCGCGATCAATTCCGGTGTCTTGTAAAACTCGAAAAACCGGCCTTACCTGATCGTTCCCACGCTCTGCGTGGGAATGCCGCCATGGACGCTCTGCGTCCGCTTTGGAAGTCGTGACGCAGAGCGTCACAGGATGCATTCCCACGCAGAGCGTGGGAACGATCATCGGATCGCGCGAACGACTCAGATTTTGTAGGAGCAAGGCTTGCCCGCGATGAGGCCAGATGCTTCACCCGAGAACCTCAGGAATCCCGCTCATTCTCATACCGATCCAACGTATCCCGCGCAATCTCCCGCCCCAGCGCGATCAATTCCGGCGCCTCGTGAAACTCGAAAAACCGGCTTTACCTGATCGTTCCCACGCTCTGCGTGGGAATGCCGCCATGGACGCTCTGCGTCCGCTTTGGAAGTCGTGACGCGGAGCGTCACAGGATGCATTCCCACGCAGAGCGTGGGAACGATCATCGGATCGCGCGATCGATTCAGATTCTGTAGGAGCAAGGCTTGCCCGCGATGAGGCCAGATGTTTCACCCGAGAACCTCAGGAATCCCGCTCATTCTCATACCGGTCCAGCGTATCCCGCGCAATCTCCCGCCCCAGCGCGATTAGTTCCGGCGCCTTGTAAAACTCGAAAAACCGACACACTCGCTTTGGCACGTTGATCAAAATGTCCGGCGGATAACCGGCGATCTTGTACTGCGCCAATGAGGTCTGCATCACCTCGAAACTCTGGTTGATCAGGTCCAGCAAAGACGCCGGGCCGACGTTGTCGATGATGAACGAACCGGTAGCGGACTTCGGTGCGCCGTCGCGTTCGGGGGCGGCGGCGGGTTGCTGGGCTTCGGGTTCGGCGGACTCGATCCACGGGTTGATATCGGCTGCTTCAGCCATCAACGCTTCCTTTTCCAGCAGCAGCAATTGTTCCGCCTGTTTGCGGCGGAAAGGCAATTTTGAACCGAGCGAGTTGATCAGGCTGTCGAAACGGGTCTTGAATGCCGCCGGACGCTGGATCACCGGCAGTTGATAGTGGCGCTGGTTGGTGGAGTTGAGGTTGACCGCGATGATCAGGTCGCAATGACTCGACACCACCGGCACGATCGGTAAAGGGTTGAGGATGCCGCCATCCACCAGCATGCGGTTGCCCTGCATCACCGGGGTGAACAGGCTGGGAATCGCCGCCGAGGCGCGCATGGCCTGGTGCAGGCAGCCCTCCTGAAACCAGATTTCCTGCTGGTTGGTCAGGTCGGTGGCCACCGCCGTGTAGGGGATGCGCAAGTCTTCGATATTGATCTCGCCGACGATCTTGCGGATCTGCCCGAAAACCTTCTCCCCGCGAATCGCACCCAGACGAAAACTGACGTCCACCAGGCGCAAGACGTCGAGGTAATCCAGGCTTTCGATCCAGTTGCGGTAATCGTCGAGTTTGCCGGCGGCATAGATCCCGCCGACCACTGCGCCCATGGAACATCCAGCGATACAGGCAATGTCGTAGCCACGCCGTTCGATTTCTTCAATGACCCCGATATGGGCGTAGCCCCGGGCTCCACCTGAGCCCAGCACCAGCGCGACACGCTTTTTCATGAATCGCCCTCGTCTGACAAGGTTCAACAATGCACCTATCGAGGCCCGCGCTTCAATCGCTAAGGTCGTTCGGCGAGGCGAGGGCGTCGTTTTTTCGACACTCTTTGGCGGCAGATGGGTATTCTCGCGAGCGCTAGAGTTTCCGAGGCGGGGCCAAGGCACTTTTCACCTGCCAGACCGTCTTAACTGCACGATTGTTTACCTATCTTTGAGGTGTGAAAAATGAAAGTCTGGATCTGTGTGCCGTTGATTGCCCTGGCACTCGCCGGTTGTGCCGGTAAAACCGCTTACCGTGACAGCTGCGGTAGCCAGCTCGACGCCGCCTGGCATGAACTGGACCTGGCCAAAGTCGAGGGCTTTGCCGGGACCGTCAGCTACTCCAAGGCGCTGTCGTTGTTGACCGGTGCCAAGACCCAGCAGCAATTCGAAGCTTATGAGGGCTGTACCAAGAAGGCCGAGAAAGCACGTTTTTACATTCGTGAGTCGCGCGCGGGACGCTGAAAACCGCTCTAAGCTCTAAGCTGCTTGCGATAAGTCAGTCGCCCCGGATTTCGGCTGGCGGCTGGCAGCTGTTTACGGAGTAACTCCCATGATTAACCGGTTGGTGGCTCATGTCCTGGGCCTGGAAGTCCGTTTGCTGGCCTGTCAGGCACGCTTGAGTGCGCGCACCGACCCTGAAGCGCTGCATGATCTGCGCACCACGGTTCGCCGTTTGCGCAGTCTGCTGCGACCATTGCGTGGTTTGCCCGGGGTCGAACAGCTGGAATCGGCGGCGTCCCGGGTCGGTGACCTGACCACGCCATTACGTGATCGCGAAGTGCTGGCGGCCTACCTGCTCGAGCATGATCAACCCGAGGCTGCCCATCGGCGTATGGCGCAAATGGCCGAGGCTTATCCAGCGGTCGCGACGAGTCCTGAAGTGGCGCAAGTGCTGATGATCCTCGATGCCTTTCCGCGTTTTTTGCGGGCCGCCCAACGTCAGGGCCTGGTCAAGGGCTTGCGTCGGCGCATCGAAAAACGCTTGGCCAAGCAGTGGAAAAAACTCGACGAAGCCCTGCACGATCCGGCACATGATCGCCACCGTTTGCGCCTGCTGATCAAGCGCGTGCGATATGGCATCGACGCCTATCCCGAACTGGATCGACTGCCGAAAGCGGCGATGGCGCGCTTGAAATCCGCACAAGGTGCCTTGGGCGATTGGCACGATTGCTTGCAATGGCTGGCCATGGCCGAACAGGAAACCGATTTGCAGCCCTGCGTCGCAGGCTGGAAAACTGCGATGGCCAAGGCCGAAGACCGCGCCGATCGTGTCCTCGACAAACTCAGCGCTGCCTGTTTCAAATCCTGATACCACCACAAACCGCTTATGTAGCAGCTGCCGAACGCAGCCTTCGGCAGCTGCTACAGAGATGGCGGTGTTATCCGGCCTATCTGTCAGTCTCTTTGGCCGGAATAAGCGCTGTGCCATCCTCGCCGGCTGGTTAAGATCCCTTCATCCTTTTCCCATACCGAGGTTTTCATGCGCTTTTCCGATCTGCTTGACGCTGTCCGCAGCCAGCCGCTGGAGCTGTCTATCCCGGCCAAATGGGCTCAGGGGCGCGCCAGTTTCGGTGGCCTGGTGGCCGCCTTGCAGTACGAAGCCATGCGCGCGAAGGTCCCGGCGGATCGTCCGGTGCGCTCGCTGTCGATCACCTTTGTCGGCCCGGTCGAGCCTGAGGTGCCGGTCAGCTTTGAAGTCGATGTGTTGCGCGAAGGGAAGGCTGTCAGCCAGGTGCTGGGTCGGGCGATGCAGAACGGCCAAGTGGTGACGTTGGTCCAGGGCAGCTTCGGCGCCTCGCGACTGTCGGAAGTGGCGGTGATCGCCGAACCGGCACCCGAGATGAAGCACTGGGACGATTGTCAGGAACTGCCGTTCATCAAAGGGGTACTCCCCGAGTTCATGCAGCATCTGGCGATGCGCTGGAGTGTCGGCGGTCTGCCGTTCACGGGCAACAAATCCCGCGAGATGGGCGGCTGGGTACGCTTGCGCGGGGACGTGAAGGAAGAAGCGGTCAGCGAAGCGCATATATTGGCGCTGGTTGACGCCTGGCCACCGGCCCTGATGCCGCACCTGAGTAAACCGGCGATGGGCAGCACGCAGACCTGGACCATCGAATTCGTTCAGCCGTTGCTTGAACTGAGCACGCTGGACTGGTGCAAATACCTGGTTGAAACCGAACATGCCGCTGACGGCTACGGTCATGCGGCCGCGAAATTGTGGAACGCGGACGGTCAGTTGATTGCCATGAGCCGGCAGACGGTGACGATTTTCGCCTGATCAGTGACGACGGTGGCGCTCACGCCAGGCGCGCCACCAACCGCCGCTCAGGAAGAACCGCGGGAAGGTCAGAAATTGCTCGACCAGCAAGCGCGACACGGCATCCTTGCGATCACTGAACGGCTCGGAGGCTTGCGCCTCCAGGCGGTGGCCGTGGCGTTGCAGGCCGAGGGCAGCGAGTAGTCCGATAATGCCAATCGCGACATTGGTAAAACTCAGACTGAACACGCCCGAGACAATCAGCAGAAACGCCACGATGAACAGCGGCACGGCAATCAGGTGCAGCACCAGATTGGTCGGGTGCTGGTGATTGTTCGGGTACGCGCGCCATTGCCAGGCGGGAAGGTTGGGATGACGTTTGCCCATGATGCTAATCCTTGGTTCGTTGAGGCTCTTGAACAAAGAATAGGCCGGGGCAAACCAGTCGGCGAATCAAGGCTGGCTATTGACGTGATAGGTGTCATGTTCGGAATTGATGTTGAACGGGCTGACGCCTTCGCGAGCAAACCCGCTCCCACAGTAAATCTCTTTTGTACCAAAAATTAATGGCCACTGAAGATCACCTGTGGGAGCGAGCCTGCTCGCGATGGGGCCCTTACAGTTTCAGCTGCCCGATAGCCTTGCTCAGTTCCCCGGCCAACGCCGCCAGCTCATTGCTGGTCGTCGCCGAATCCACGGTCTGCTGCACGGTGTTCTCGGTCACATCCCGAATGCTCACCACTGCGCGATTCATTTCTTCGGCCACATGGCTCTGCTGTTCGGCTGCCACCGCGATCTGCGTATTACTTTCGCGCATCTGCGCGACAGCGCTGGTGATCTCCGCCAACGCTGCTCCAGCCTCCTGAGCCTGTTGCACGCAATCGTCGGCCTTGAACGAGCTTTCCTGCATGAAATCCACCGCGTCCCGAGTCCCGGCCTGCAACGCCGAAACCATGATCGTGATCTCGTCAGTGGAGGTCTGGACACGTTTGGCCAGGTTGCGCACTTCATCGGCGACCACCGCAAACCCGCGCCCCATTTCGCCGGCACGGGCCGCTTCAATCGCGGCGTTCAGCGCCAGCAGATTGGTCTGTTCGGCAATGCTGTGAATCACACTGACCACGCCGTTGATCTTCTGACTGTCCTCAGCCAGACGCTGGATCATCTCGGCAGTCTGTTGCACTCCGCTGGACAGGCCGGCAATCGACTTCTGCACCCGACTGACCACTTCCTGCCCGCTACCGGCCAGGGTGTCAGCGGTTTGCGAGAGGTCGCGGGTGGCGCCGGCGTGCTGGGCAATGTGATAGACCGTGGCGGTCATTTCGTTGATCGCCGTGGCGGCCTGATCGGTTTCGCTTTGCTGGCCGAGCATGCCGTGACGCACCTCGTTCATGCTCGACGCCAGCCGCGCCGCGCCGACATCCAGTTGTCGGGCGGTGCTGGCGACGGTGTTGACCACCCGCTGGTATCCGGCCTGCATGGCGTTGAAGGCATTGGCCATCTGCCCGACTTCGTCAGTGCAGGCCAGCGGCACGCGGGCGGACAGGTCGCCGGTTTTCTCGACGTGGAGCATCACGTCCTTCAGCGTATTGAGTTGGCTGAGCAGGAAGCGGATCAACAATTGCGAAGCGCCGAGCATCGCCAGCATCAGGACCGCCACCGCCACGGCGTAGTTGGGAAAACGCTCGCCAAATACCTGGGCCAGGCTCGGGCCTTGGGCAATCACCGCAACCTGGTTACCCTCCGTGCGCGTGAACACTTCAGCGCCCATCAACGGGTTGTCGCCGAACAGCGGCATGGCATTGATGGCGACCCAGCCGTTGGTATCGGCCAGTTCCAGTACCGGTTGCCCGTTCAGCGACGGTGTCTGCCCGCGACTGAACGTCAGCACGTTATCGGCCTTGGGGAGCGGCTGCCCGGCGGGCCAGGCGTTGAGCAGTCGCGCCTGGGCTTGTGCCGATGCCTGAGAAGCATGACTGCGGGCCTGTTGTTCGAGCTGTACGGCGTACAACACCAACAGCAAGGTCGTGACGAAGGCGACGGCGTTGACCGCCCAGAATTTGTATTTCAGCGAGATATTGCTAAGCCAGGCACCCATGGAGGTCTTCTCTGATAGCGGAAACAGTTTTGGCAAGGTGCCAGTATTGTGCCGCTACTGAGGGGGCTGGATCTTGATGTGGGTCAACAACCCCGGCCCTGCTCGCGCACAGGAATTGCGGGGCGTAATGCGCTATCCTTCGCGCCTTCAAAATTCCCTCGCTACAGGATTCCGCCCCATGAAAGCCGCACTCGTCGAACTCATCAGCAAAATAAGCTCCGGCTGCATGAGCGATGACGAAATCCTCAAAGTCGCTGACGAAGCGGCCCAGGCCTACGCCGATCCCGAGGCTTTTCTGACGGCCAATCCGGATATCAACTACGACGAAACCTTCCCGATTCCGCTGGGCGAGTGGGTCGTCGTCGGCAGTCTTCCAGAGACCGTGCTGTTCCAGGCCGACACCTATGTGGACCTGTTCGCGCAGATCGTTTCCTCGTTCGGCCCCGGGGTCGATTTCAATATCAAGCCCAAGCAACTGGCCAAGACCGAAGCCCTGACCGCGCTCAATCGCATTCAGGTGCAGATGGGCAGCATGAACAAGGAAAACGGCGGTTACACACTGATGAACTTCAGTCAGTTGCTCGACGACGAACTGCAAGTGGTGCTGGTCTACGGCAATGATGTGCCGCGCGTACTGGAGTTGTGCGCCCAAGTCGGCATCGCTGCCGCACCCTCGCTCGAAGCCCTGAAAATCGCCGTTCACGTTTAAAACACGGAACCCTCGCAAGGCCCGGCTATCCTAAGAGTGCAAACCACTCTTAGGGAGCGACACCATGGGTTCCACGTTCAACGGTCTGATTGGCCTGATAATTCTTGCCCTGGATATCTGGGCAATCATCAACGTGCTCAAAAGTGGTGCCGACACAGGGATGAAAATCATCTGGGTGCTGCTGATCCTGCTGCTGCCAGTGCTGGGCCTGATCATCTGGGCCATCGCCGGGCCACGAGGCAACGTCCGGATCTGACGGCGTCTTCAGGCGCCAAGCCAGAAAGGGCTCTCTCAGGTTGTGTGAAAACACACCGCGGAGAGTCCTTTTTTCATGCTTCACTTATAGAAGGTCCGGTTGAACGATTGGCCGGGGAAGGATGTCGAGATACATGTAAGCCCATCCATGGGTTTTATCGAGGAGGCACTGATGCAAAAGTGGAAAGTCACTTTCGTTGATGATCACGGTGAACAAGTTGACGAGGTGTTCGAGAGCGATGAATGCCCGAACAACGAACAAGCCGCGAAGCTCATTCGCGCCCGCTGTCTGCCTGTGGCTGCCGAACTGGACCTCAACGATCTGGAAGGGCGCGCCGATGATCCGACTGTCAAAAGTCTGAAAACCCAGAACAGCATTGAAATCCTCAGCATCACGCCAATCTGAACATCTCCTGTCACATTTCTAACCAGGCCTTGGCAGTGGCTCTATCTTGAGGCTACTCTGCAACCGAGATCAGCGAACGGATCGCTAAGGTCTGGTCTTGTCAGCTACATGCTTGCTTCCCACCGGCAACGTTGTTGCCGCATCGCTCGCCCCATTCGGTTGCGAGTGCCGGGATTACGGAAAGTCTATCCATCAGTCTGAGGGGGACGTTTCATGAGCACAGCCTATCAAGAAGACATCAGCACCAGCGTGTTGCGCCGCATGAAAGAAGGCGGCTTCGACTTTTCAAGATTCCATCCCATCGAGTTCTACGCCATTTTTCCGGACGAGGAGCGGGCGCGCAGGGCGGCAGGGCATTACTGTGGTGAATCCTTGAATGCACAAATCAGCGTGCGCGATGACGGCGCGTGGTACCTGGAACTGAGCAAAGTGATGTACGCCACTTATGACGGCATCGGCGATTTCGAGCAGGATTTCGAGGCGGTGGTCGAGCCTTTGGGCGGCATCATCGAAGGATGGGGCGTCAAGCAGGAGGTACGAGGGCGACTCGCATAACTTATGAACAGTGACAACACTCAGCAACGGCTGACCTTCGGGTTGGCCGTTTTCGTTTTCGCGGTTTGAAAGACAAAAGATCGTGTTTTTGATTCATAACGTTTCAACGACGCAAAAAAAAGCCGCCTAAACAGGCGGCCAAAGGGAAGTTCGTCAAGTTTTCCAGCGAATGCGCGGATTATCCGCATCGCCTCCCGGGCAGTGAAATCAACTCTGGCTATGCTGGTGATAGGCAACAACATTGCTTCGCAATGAAGCGGGGGCGATCAGGTGGGGGCATTTACCGCACAGGATTGGTGCGGTGCGTGCAATGCGATTATTCAACTGATTGATATCAAAGCGTTTATGCCGATGGCACGGGCCTTGCGAAGGCCTGCATGTCCGGGTGACAAGGAGTACGGCATGATCCGCACCTATTTTGATGAGATGTACGATGCCGGCGGCCAGGTCCGCCCGCATTATCGGGAGTTTGCCCGTTGGCTGGCCGAAACGCCTGACGAGCTTTTGGCACAACGGCGACGCGAGGCCGATCTGTTGTTTCATCGCGCCGGGATTACATTCACGCTCTATGGTGATGAGCAAGGGACAGAGCGCCTGATTCCCTTCGACACCATTCCCCGCAGCATCCCCGCCAGTGAGTGGCGAGTCGTCGAGCGCGGCTGCATTCAGCGGGTCAAGGCGTTGAACATGTTCCTCGCCGACCTCTATCACGAGCAGCGCATCATCAAGGCTGGCATCATTCCGGCCGAGCAAGTGCTGGCCAACGAGCAATATCAGTTGGCGATGCAAGGGCTGGATTTGCACCGCGATATCTATTCCCACATCTCCGGTGTCGACCTGGTGCGCGATGGTGACGGCACGTACTACGTGCTCGAAGACAATCTTCGTACACCGAGCGGCGTGAGCTACATGCTCGAAGACCGCAAGATGATGATGCGATTGTTCCCCGAACTGTTCGCGGCCCAGCGCATCGCACCGATCGACCACTATCCCAACCTGTTGCTCGATACCTTGAAAAGCTCCAGCCCGATCGACAACCCGAGCGTGGTGGTGCTGACGCCGGGTCGTTTCAACAGCGCGTTCTTTGAACATGCGTTTCTGGCCCGGGAAATGGGCGTTGAGCTGGTGGAAGGCGCGGACCTGTTCGTGCGCGATGACAAGGTGTTCATGCGCACCACGGACGGGCCGAAAGCCGTCGATGTGATCTACCGTCGCCTCGACGATGCATTCCTCGATCCGCTGGCGTTCAACCCGGACTCGATGCTCGGCGTTCCAGGGCTGTTGTCGTCGTACCGTTCCGGCAATGTCGTGCTGGCAAATGCCATCGGCACCGGGGTCGCGGACGACAAGTCGGTGTATCCCTTCGTCACGGACATGATCCGTTTCTACCTGGATGAAGAGCCGATTCTGAAGAATGTGCCGACGTGGCAGTGTCGTAATCCCTCCGAACTGTCCCACGTACTGGCCAATCTTCCGGAACTGGTGGTCAAGGAAACCCAGGGCTCCGGCGGTTACGGAATGCTGGTGGGGCCGGCGGCGACGGCGGCGGAAATCGAGTCTTTCCGCGAGCGGATCAAAGCCAAGCCCCACGCGTACATCGCGCAACCGACGTTGTCTTTATCGACCTGTCCGACCTTTGTCGAAAACGGCATCGCTCCACGCCACATCGACCTGCGTCCGTTTGTATTGTCTGGCCGCGAAACCCGGGTTGTGCCCGGCGGTTTGACTCGTGTTGCCCTGCGCGAAGGCTCCCTGGTGGTGAATTCATCCCAGGGCGGCGGAACCAAGGACACCTGGGTGGTCGAGGATTGAAGGAAGCCTGCCATGTTAAGTAGAACTGCCTCGGATTTGTATTGGATGTCGCGTTACCTGGAGCGAGCGGAAAACCTCGCACGGATGCTCGACATCAGTTATTCGCTGTCGCTGATGCCGCAAGATGGCCGTGGTGACGGCCTGCACGAACTCGCCATGCCGTTGTTGATCACCGGCACCCTGGACGATTACCTGGAGCGCCACGGCGATCTGCATGCTGAACGGCTGCTGCATTTCTTCGCTTTGGACGCGGCCAACCCGGCGAGCATCTACAGCTGCCTCGGCGCTGCGCGGGCCAGTGCCCATGCGGTGCGTGGGCGAATCACCGCCGACATGTGGGAAAACATCAACGCCACCTGGCTGGAAATTCGCGGGATTGCCGATCAAGGCTTGAGTCGCTACGGCATGAGCCGTTTCTGCGAGTGGATCAAGGAACGTTCCCACCTGTTCCGCGGCGCGTCCTACGGCACGATCATGCGTAACGATGCGTTCCGCTTTATTCGCCTGGGGACGTTTATCGAAAGGGCCGACAACACGTTGCGCCTGCTCGATGCCCGTTACGAAATGGCTGGCGATCAGGCCGAGGCGGTCAGTGATGGCACCGCTCACGCCTATTACCAGTGGAGCGCTTTGCTGCGGGCGTTGTCCTCGTTCGAGGCCTACACCGAGATCTACCGCGACGCACCCGGCGCCCGGCATGTGGCCGAACTGTTGCTGCTGCGCGCCGACGTGCCGCGTTCATTGCGCGCCTGTACCGAAGAAATCGACCAGATCCTCGCCCAATTGCCGGGGGCCAACGGCCGTCCCGCGCAACGTCTGGCGGCGGAAATGGACGCACGCCTGCGCTACACCGGTATCACCGAAATTCTCGACGAAGGCCTGCACGCCTGGCTGACCGAGTTCATCCCGCTGGTGCGCCAGTTGGGTAACGCCATACACAGTTCCTACCTGGAGGCTGCATGAGACTTTCCATTAGCCACGAGACCACCTATCACTATGAAGATCAGGTGCGGGCGAGCATCCAGTACCTGCGACTGACCCCCCACGACAGCGAGCGCCAGCACGTGCTCAGTTGGCAGCTCGACTTGCCGCGCCCGGTGCGCGCGCAACTCGATCCGTTCGGCAACATCCTGCACGTGCTGACCATGGACGAGCCCCACGAGGCGATCATCATCGGCGCCCGGGGCCAGGTGGACATCGACGAATTGCGCGAGGCGGAGCATGAAAGCCAGTCGGCGCTGCCGTTCCTGCGTTTCACGCGCCTGACCGAAGCCGACGAAGCCCTGCGTGCGTTCGCCGAGAAGGCGTGCAAGCAACGCCGGGATCGCACGGCGCTGATCGACTTGATGCATGGCCTCAACCAGCACATGACCTACACGCCGGGCTCCACCGAAGTGGATACCAGTGCCGCCCAGGCCTTCGCCGGGCGTTCCGGCGTCTGCCAGGACCACACCCACGCGTTTCTCGCCTGCGCTCGCAGCCTGGGCATTCCTTCGCGTTATGTGTCGGGCTATTTGTACAGCGAGAATAGCGAACACCTGGCCAGTCACGCCTGGGCGGAAGCCTGGCTCGATGACGCCTGGTACAGCTTCGACGTGACCAATGAACTGGCGCGGCCCGAGCGTCATCTGAAACTGGCGGTGGGCCTGGATTACCTGGATGCCTGCCCGGTGCGTGGCATGCGGCGTGGCGGTGGGTGCGAGCAGATGCATGCGAAGGTGTTCGTGTCACCGACGCCGATGCCGGTTATCTCCGTCCAACAGCAGTAACCTACCACCGATCGTTCCCACGCTCTGCGTGGGAATGCCTCCACGGACGCTCCGCGTTCGGCTTTGAATGTGACGCAGAGCGTCACGGGCTGCATTCCCACGCGGAGCGTGGGAACGATCACTGAGCAGGCTCGCTCCCACAGGGGGGGAGTGTCAGGGCTTCGTCTTGCGCCCAGCCATGTGCTTCAAATACCCCACCAACCTCTCCAGATCCTCGTCCGGCAACACCGACGCCGAGAACCCGGGCATCTTCGCCTGAGGCCACTGGCGCAAGCTCTGCGGATCACGAATGTAGCGCTTGAGGAAATCCGCGCCGAAGTACTCGGTCGGGTTAAACGGAATGTTCAGGTCAGGCCCAAACTGCGCATCCCCAGCGCCGTTCAATCGGTGACACGCCAGGCAATTCTTCTGAAACAGCGCAAAGCCCTTGTTCACCGGATCGTCAGCCTTCAACGCCGGATCGGGCCGCAGGGCAGGGAAGCGCTCGGCCACCGGCGCCATGCGCTTGATGCTCGTGACTTGAAAGGGCCATTGTTCGGGGCTGATGTCGCCCGCCTGCGGATCGGTCCAGACCAGATAGAACGGCCCGGCGCCGGGTTTGGCTTCCGACAGCGGTGGCCACGGCTTGGCGGGATCTTCAATCGCCAACCAGGCGCGCGCACCCTGGGAATTGAGCAACGGTGCGGCTGACAGTTCTGCGGCAAAACCATCCAGGGCTACCGCCTGTAAATGGTCTTCAGGCTTGATGCCCGTCAACAACGCAGCCACCGGAACAGCGCGATAGCTCATGTCCCGTTTGTAGGAAACGTCGTTGTTGATGGTGATGGTCTGAGCCTGAGGATGCTTGAGCAACTCCTCGGTTTGCCAGGTGCGACTGCTCGCGCCCAGCTCCAGGTTCAGCTGTGCGGCAGACAGGGGCGTGCTGAGCAGCAAGGCCCCGAACACAATGAGCGTTTTCAAATGATCGCCGTCCATGTCGTGGAAGTGCCGCAAAGGTTGGCACACTCACGCTGACCCGGGTAGCGAGCCAGTCACATTTTTAGAGGGCAATACAAAAACCTGGCGCCGTATTTTTTATTGACCGACTAACCGATCACCTTGGTCAGGTTCGGCAAAATCAACAACAACGTAGTGGCGAAAAGAATGAGCCCGGCTTGACGTACTTTTGATTGTTTGAACATGGCTTGACCGCCTTTATTGTTATTTCCTGATGCCTGCCTGCATTTCTCCATGACGGCAGAGCGTTGCACTTCCTGTTTGACGAGCGCCTCGGCAAAACCCGACGACAACTTCGTACAAGTTCACCTTAGAGGCCGCGTCACGCTTGCTTTAGATCCATTTCGTATGGGCTTGGCATAAATTGTTCTTAAAAAGGCATGAGGCCTATTGCCAGCTTCTTGGGCGCCCGTTTGCTAGACAGCTTGCTGTCCTGAATCGGTTAATCCGCTGATTGCCTACCGTCCGTCTGAGCGTGACCGTCAACGTCTGTGAGCACTGCGGTCATTGAATCCCGGGCTGCTCGGCCTAAGGTGGAGACTCTGAATTTACTCCCCTGCCCAGGTTCGAGAACGTCATGACCCAAGCTTTTATTTTCGACGCGTTACGCACGCCCCGCGGCAAAGGCAAGGCCAATGGCGCCTTGCACAGCGTCAAACCGGTGAACCTGGTAGCCGGGCTGCTCACCGCGCTGCAACGGCGCACGTCTCTCGATACCAGTCAG
Organism: Pseudomonas sp. ES4; assembly: GCF_050586665.1. Lineage (NCBI taxonomy): Bacteria > Pseudomonadati > Pseudomonadota > Gammaproteobacteria > Pseudomonadales > Pseudomonadaceae > Pseudomonas > Pseudomonas sp. ES4. Next base: position 144,646 of record NZ_JBOBDO010000013.1, read on the forward strand.
GTCGACGATGTGGTGCTTGGTTGCGTGACGCCCGTCGGCGATCAAGGCTCCGACATTGCCAAAGCCGCGACCCAGGTGGCGGATTGGGACGTCAGCGTGGCGGGTTTGCAGATCAACCGCTTCTGCGCCTCGGGGTTGGAGGCGGTGAACCTCGGCGCAATGAAAGTGCGTTCCGGCTTCGAAGACCTGGTGGTGGTCGGCGGCGTCGAGTCCATGTCCCGCGTGCCGATGGGCAGCGATGGTGGCGCTTGGGCACACGACCCGGAAACCAGTTTTCACAGCCATTTCGCCCCTCAAGGCGTGGGCGCTGACCTGATCGCCACGCTGGAAGGCTTCAGCCGTCAGGACGTCGATGCCTATGCGCTGCACTCTCAGCAAAAGGCTGCGCGGGCGAGGGCCGACGGTTCGTTCAACAAATCGTTGGTGCCGGTGCAGGATCAGAACGGCATCATCCTGCTCGATCACGATGAATTCATCCGCGCCGGATCGACCCTGGAAGGCTTGGGCCAGCTCAAGCCTAGCTTCGAGATGATCGGGCAAATGGGCTTCGATGCCACGGCACTTCGGGTCTACAGCCATGTTGAGCGGATCGACCACGTGCACACGGCGGGTAACAGTTCCGGGATCGTCGATGGCGCCGCGCTGATGCTGATCGGCTCCGAGGCCAAGGGCCGCGCGCTGGATTTGCAGCCGCGGGCGCGAATCGTCGCCACCGCCGTCACCAGCACCGACCCGACCATCATGCTCACCGGCCCCGCGCCGGCCACCCGCAAGGCTCTGGCCAAGGCCGGGTTGCGGGTTGAAGACATCGACCTGTTCGAGGTCAACGAAGCGTTTGCCTCGGTAGTGCTGAAATTCATCAAGGACATGGCAATCGATCCGGACAAGGTCAACGTCAACGGCGGCTCCATCGCCATGGGCCACCCGCTGGGTGCCACCGGCTGCGCGATCCTCGGCACGCTGCTCGATGAACTGGAAACCCGGCGCCTGCGCTATGGCCTCGCGACGCTGTGTGTCGGCGGCGGCATGGGCATCGCCACCATCATCGAACGCCTCTGAGCCCCGACCGACTTCAAGGAAACCCTTTCATGACCGAAGCCATCCGTTACGAAAAAGGTCAGGACCAGATCGTCGTCCTGACCATCGACATGCCGGGCCAGAGCGCCAACACCATGAACGCGGACTACCGCGAAGCCATGGCCGCGTGTGTCGCCCGACTGGTTGCCGACAAAGACACTATCGCCGGCGTGATCATCACCTCGGCCAAGAAAACCTTCTTCGCCGGCGGCGACCTCAACGAACTGATCAAGGTCGGCAAGCCCGAAGCCAAAGCCTTTTACGACATGGTGCTGACACTCAAAGGGCAACTGCGCACCCTTGAGACCCTCGGTAAACCGGTGGTCGCCGCGATCAACGGCGCCGCGTTGGGTGGCGGTTGGGAAATCTGCCTGGCGTGCCATCACCGGGTTGCGCTGGACGATTCTTCGGTGCAACTCGGTCTGCCGGAAGTCACCCTCGGCCTGTTGCCGGGCGGCGGCGGGGTGGTGCGCATGGTGCGAATGCTCGGTATTGAAAAAGCCTTGCCCTATCTGCTCGAAGGCAAGAAGGTCCGGCCGCAACAGGCGTTGCGGGCAGGTTTGATTGATGAGTTGGCGGCGGATCGTGACGAACTGCTGGCCAAGGCGCGCGCCTGGATTATTGCCCATCCTGCGGCTGTGCAGCGCTGGGACGTGAAGGGTTACCAGATTCCCGGTGGCACGCCGTCGAACCCGAAAGTCGCGCAAATGCTGGCCATCGCGCCGTCGATCCTGCGCAGCAAAACCCAGGGCTGCCTGCCCGCGCCAGAGAAAATCCTCTGCGCGGCGGTAGAGGGTGCTCAGGTGGATTTCGACACCGCGCACTTGATCGAAACCCGTTACTTCACCGAATTGACCACCGGCCAAGTGTCGAAAAACCTGATTGGCACGTTCTGGTTCCAGCTCAACGAAATCAATGCCGGTGGCTCGCGGCCCCAAGGCTTTGCGCCCTACGTGACGCGTCGCGTGGGTGTGCTGGGTGCCGGCATGATGGGCGCCGGAATCGCCTTTGTCAGCGCATCGGCCGGCATCGAGGTGGTGCTCAAGGACATCAATCTTGCGGCGGCACAGAAGGGCAAGGCTCATTCGGCAGCGCTGCTGGACAAGAAGGTTGCGCGTGGCCAATTGAATGCCGATCAACGCGATGCAACGCTGGCGCGAATTCACCCCACTGAAAGCGACGCTGACCTGGCCGGTTGTGATCTGATCATTGAAGCGGTGTTTGAAGATCGCGATTTGAAAGCCAGCGTCTCTTCGGCGGCGCAAAAGATCGTTGGCCCGGAGGCGGTGATTGCATCCAACACGTCGACCTTGCCCATCAGCGGCCTCGCGACTGCGGTGCCGGATCAGAGCAAGTTCATCGGCCTGCATTTCTTCAGCCCCGTGGAGAAAATGCCCTTGGTAGAAATCATCAAAGGCACCCACACCAGCGACGAAACCCTGGCGCGCGGGTTCGATTTCGTACAGCAAATCAAGAAAACGCCGATTGTGGTCAACGACAGTCGCGGTTTCTTCACCTCGCGGGTGTTCGGCACCTTCACCAACGAAGGCATCGCCATGCTGGGCGAGGGCGTCAGTGCGCCGATGATCGAGACCGAAGCGCGCAAGGCCGGCATGCCGATCGGACCTCTGGCGATCTCCGACGAAGTTTCCCTCAGCCTGATGAGCCATATCCGCCAGCAAACCGCGAAAGACCTGCGAGCAGAAGGGAAACCGCTGATTGAGCACCCGGCATTCGCCGTGATTGACTTGCTGCTCAAGGAATACAAGCGTTCGGGTAAGGCGGCTGGTGGTGGTTTCTACGATTATCCGGCCCGTGGGCAGAAACATCTGTGGCCAGAGCTGAAAAGCCTTTTCGAGAAGGCTGACGGGCAGATTTCGCCGAAGGACGTGCGTGATCGGCTGCTGTTCGTGCAAGCCATCGAAACCGTGCGTTGTGTGGAGGAGGGCGTAGTGACCTCGACGGCGGACGCCAATGTCGGCTCGATTTTCGGGATCGGTTTCGCCGCCTGGACTGGCGGTGCGCTGCAGTTCATCAACCAATACGGTGTGAAAGATTTCGTCGCCCGCGCCCAGTACCTGGCGGAGCAGTATGGCGAGCGATTCGCGCCCCCTGCGCTATTGCTGGAGAAAGCGGCCAAAGGGGAGGCGTTCTAGGGGACGGATGACGCATTCCGGGGCTTGCCTTGCCACTGTGTTTCAAGGCAGGCTCTGGGGTGTGCATTATTCCCATCACGTGTCAGGTATTTTTTATGTCGTTACGCATCTGCATTCTGGAAACCGACATCCTGCGTCCGGAACTGGTCGATCAATATCAGGGTTACGGGCAGATGTTCCAGCGTCTGTTTTCGCAGCAACCCATCGCTGCCGAGTTCACCGTGTACAACGTGATGCAGGGCGAGTATCCCAGCGATGATCTGACCTTCGATGCCTACCTGGTCACCGGCAGCAAGGCCGATTCCTTCGGCACCGACCCGTGGATTGAAACTCTCAAGGCTTACCTGCTGACCCGCTACGAGCGTGGCGACAAACTGCTGGGCGTGTGCTTCGGCCATCAACTGCTGGCGCTGCTGCTGGGCGGCAAGAGCGAACGCGCGACCCAAGGCTGGGGCGTCGGCACCCACAAGTACAAACTCGCCGCCAAGGCGCCGTGGATGAACCCGGTGAGGGAAGAACTGACCTTGTTGATCAGCCATCAGGATCAGGTCACCGCGCTACCGGAAAACGCTACGGTCATCGCTTCCAGCGATTTCTGCCCATTTGCCGCGTACCACATCAACGATCAGGTGCTGTGCTTCCAGGGGCATCCGGAGTTCATTCACGATTACTCGCGTGCCTTGTTGGATATTCGTCAGGAAGCGTTGGGCGAGCAGATTTACTCGAAAGGGATGGCGAGCCTAGAGCATGACCATCACGGCACAACTGTTGCGGAGTGGATGATGCGGTTTGTTGCGCACAAGCCTGCATCCGGGTCGATTTAAAGGGCTGACAAAGAACCTGTGGCGAGGGAGCTTGCTCCCGTTGGACTGCGCAGCAGTCCCCTCTTTTTTGGGCCGCTACGCGACCCAGCGGGAGCAAGCTCCCTCGCCACAACGCTTGTCACAACCACCCGGATTTTTTGAAGCTCGCCCATAAACCCACACAACCGACCGCAATAAACCCCAACACCCCGAAATACCCGTAATGCCAACTCAACTCCGGCATGTTCTGGAAGTTCATCCCGTAAATCCCCGCCACCGCCGTCGGGAACGCCAGAATCGCCGCCCACGCCGCAAACTTGCGCTGCACCACGCTTTGGCGTGACGCCTCCAGCAATACCCCGACTTCGATGGTCTGGCTGGCAATGTCCGCCAGGGTCGTCAGGTCTTCCATCTGCCGCGTCACGTGGATCTGCACATCGCGAAAGTACGGGCGCATGTTCTTGTCGATGAACGGGAAGTTGAGCTTTTGCAGTTCCTCGCCAATCTCTACCATCGGCGCCGCATAACGACGCAAACGCAAAACATCCCGGCGCAGACTATGGAGTTTTTGAATGTCGCGCTCGTTCAGGGAACCGCACATGACGTTGCGTTCCAGCTCATCGATCTCTGCGTGGATCGCCTCGCCCATTGGCTGGTAGTTTTCGATCACGAAGTCGAGGATGGCATAGAGTACGAAATCTTCCCCGTGCTCCAGCAACAGCGGACGCGCCTCACAGCGCTGTCGGACATAGGCGTAGGAAGCGGAGTGGCCGTTGCGTGCGGTAATGATGTAACCGTTGCCGGCAAAGATATGCGTTTCGATGAACTGCAGTTTGCCTTCATGGCGGATCGGCGAATACGTGACGATGAACAGCGCGTCGCCGAAGGTTTCCAGTTTTGGTCGACTGTGTTTTTCCAAGGCGTCTTCGATGGCCAGTTCGTGCAGGTTGAACTGGCGTTGCAGATTGAAAAGTTCTTGAGCGTTGGGCTCTTCAAGGCCGATCCAGACAAAGTGGCCAGGCTTTGCAGCCCAGGCAGCGCCTTCGTCGAGGGTGATATTGGTGACTTTCTTACCGGCGCTATAAACCGCAGCAGCAACAACTCTACCCATGATAGTGATTCACTTCTTATTGGCAGCTTTCAATTAGCAATGATTGCAGTGGCAGGCAGTCTCCAGCTTAGCCCTGTCTGCTGTTTGAGAGTCAGTGAAATCTGTTGAGTTCGCAGGCAAAAGCTCGCAGGCAAAAGAAAACCCGCACCAGGCGGGTTTCTTTTAAGCGGCTTGCAGTTGCCGATCCATCGAAGCGATGCACTCGCGCATCTGCTCGCGGCACTGAGCAATCAGCAGCGGCATATCGTCCAGGCTCAATCCAGCCGTAGGAATCGCCGGTAACGAGCGGATCAGAATCTTCCCACTGCGCCAACGGTTCAATCGCATGTGTTTAACGTAACTGCTGACACACACCGGAACTATCGGCACCCCGGCGGCAATGGCCATCTGAAAGGCGCCTTTCTTGAACGGCAGCAACTCTTCACCCAGGTTGCGCGTGCCTTCCGGGAAGACCCAGATCGAAGTGTCTTCATTCTGCAGCGTGTGAGTCGTGGTCAGCATCGACTGGCGCGCTTTCTGCGCATTGCCGCGATCGATCAGCACATTGCCCGCCAGCCAGAACAACTGACCGAACAGCGGCACCCACTTCAGACTCTTCTTGCCGATACATACGGTGCGGCGGGGCACCACGTTACCGAACACAAACAGATCGTAGTTGGACTGGTGGTTGGCGATGATCACGCAGCTGTCGGGCTTATCCAGCAGCGGTCCGACCTCGGCCTTCACCCGCAAACGCAAAATGCACATCGCCGGCCATGCATAAAGGCGCGCGCACAATCGGCTGTTGTCCGGGTTGAACGGTCGGCACAGGCCGAGAATTACCCCAAGCACACCGGCCAGAATAAAGTGCAGGCCCATCAATAACATACGAAACACAAACAACATTTACAGGCCCCACCGGGACAAAAGGTGGCGCAGTGTACGGATGTGCACTGTTTTCGGCAATTGCCACTATAGAGGTAGGAGATAGGCGATGTTTGAGCGCATGTTTCCGACTTATGGGGCAGATGCGATCTAGAGCGGTTGTCGGCTTTTCAACGGAGCACGTAAGAAAAAGCCCGACACGACGGTCGGGCTTTTCCGTGCAGCACGTTTGGGTTTAAACCGAAAAATCCTGATCCAGGATAATCGCGTTGTCCAGCCTCTCCAGCAGCGCCTTGCGCACTTTTAGCTTGGTGTTCTTGTGAGCGATCATGTTGATCTTCTTCAACTGACGAGCTGCCGCCAGCGCCGCGCCTTGCAGCTCTTCGGCCGATACCACCAGGTCAAAGAACCCGGCATCCACGGCACTTTGCGGATTAAACATCTCAGCGTTGATCACCGCGCGGTGGAACGCCGACTTGCGCAGACGATCACGCGCCAGCTCGATACCGGCGTGGTGCATGGTCATGCCGATCTGCACTTCGTTTAAACCAATGGTGAACGGGCCGTCGACACCAATGCGGTAATCCACCGACAACAGCAGGAACGCGCCCTTGGCCACCGCATGCCCAGGGCACGCGACGATCACCGGGAACGGGTGCGACAACAGACGACGAGCCAGGGTCGAACCGGCAGTCACCAGCGCCACGGCTTCTTTAGGGCCGGAGGTCATCACCTTCAAGTCATAACCGCCCGACAGCATCCCCGGCGTACCGGTAATGATCACCACCGCACGATCAGTCACCGCCTGATCCAGCGCAGCGTTAAACGCAGCAATCACGTCCGGAGAGATGGCATTGACCTTGCCATTGCTCAAGGTCAGGGTCGCGATACCGTCTTCGAGATGGTAGGAAATCAACTCACTCATGACGCTATTCCTTTCAATAAAGTAGCGCAGACGTTACCCACCGCCGCAGGCCAGGTAAAGCGCCATGACTGACCGCCCAGTCACCCTTTCCCCGCCCGGCAAGCGTGGCCCGCCACGCCAACCGCGCATTCCCCTCTATATAGAGGAAGTCGCGAAGCCGGAGATTGGCGGGTTTGCCATGGACTGGAACCTGCTCGAACGACTGAAACGCTAAGCGCATGAAAATTCTGCAAAAAAAGTTTGCCATCGGAAAAGCTTTCGACTACATTAGCGCGCCTCGACAGACAGAACTTGTTTGACGAGATACGGTGAAGTGTCCGAGTGGCTTAAGGAGCACGCCTGGAAAGTGTGTATACAAGAAATTGTATCGAGAGTTCGAATCTCTCCTTCACCGCCAAATTCGATGTAACCAGAACCCCTGATTTCGAAAGAAGTCAGGGGTTTTGTGGTTTCTGGCGTCTGGATTTTGTGGATGGCAATGTTATTGATCCACGCTCATCTCCCTCGTGCCGCCGCCACCGTATCTAGACTAAGCGCCAGGTGCCTTGAGTAATCATCCCCAGGCCATGAAAAAGGAAATTTAATGATCACCACCACAACCCACTCCATCGAAGGCCGACAAATCACCGCCTATCTGGACATCGTCAGTGCTGAGTCGGTGCAGGGGGTAAACGTTATCCGCGATTTGTTCGCCGGGATGCGGGATTTTTTCGGTGGGCGCTCTCAGACACTGGAGCGGGCGCTGAAGGAGGCACGGATTCAGGCGACCGACGAGTTGAAGGAAAGGGCGCGGGCAATTCAGGCGGATGCAGTGGTAGGGCTTGATTATGAGATCAGCATGCCGGCCGGGAAGGGTGGGATGGTGGTGGTGTTCGTGACCGGGACGGCGGTCAAGTTGAGGTGAATGTGTCACGAGGCCGTTCGTCGGGCACGCAACAAACCGAACTACAAGTCCGGTAATGACTGGCTAGTCTCAAAAGCGTTGAAGGTCGATATTTTTCAGGCAAATAGGGCTTGCCGGTGTCGACCCTTTTTTGAGAGGGGAAAGGTATGGCTGATTCGTATATCGAAGACGACGGATCTGAGTTTCCGATCAATAGTTGCGTGCAGTGTGGTCAAGCGGAGTATATGGCGGGCTTTGGTGAAAACCGGGTCCGGGTCGCCAAATTGAAATCCAAGGTGCCCCGATCCGAAAAGGCGAATTTCTTGCCCAAGAGGATGCCGTCTTCCAGGAAGTAACCGTCAACCGGATAGCCCCCGCCATTGAGCGGGGTTTTTATTTTCACAAAATCGGCTGTTGCGATTTTGACTACAGCTACAAAACCCGCTGTTGGTATTTTTTTTCACAAACTTTTCACACCTACCTACGTAGTCTCAACTCATCCGTTAGAAAGCAGTACCTGGCCCGTTCCCCAGCGGGCTTTTTTTTGCCTGTCGTAAAACCTTTTCTGAAAACGCTGTCCAACCGTCGCCTATTGCGAGGTTGTACCCGTGCGTGTCTGGACTTTGTCTCCTCTAAAGCATTCAATCTCGCCCCTTTCGGTTACCCCTTTTTTTGAGGTTTTTGTCATGCGTTTAACACTGCCTGCTTTGGTTCTGGGGCTTTTGGTTGCTCAAGGTGCGATGGCTGCGGGTGATGGCACTGCCGCCATCGGCGGTGGTTTGGGTGGCGCGCTGGGTAATGTGGTCGGTCAGAGCATGGGCGGCAGCACCGGTGCAGCGATTGGTGCAGGTGTCGCGGGCGCGGCTGGCAGTGCTGTTGCAGCACGCAAAGGCAGCCGCACTAAAGCCGCCATCGGTGGTGGTGTCGGCGCGGCCGGCGGTTCGGTGATCGGCAACAGCCTGGGCGGCAAGACCGGTTCCACCATTGGCGCAGGCTTGGGCGGCGCATTGGGCGGCGGCGTGGGCAGCAACCTGGCAAAAGGTCACAAGCGTCACTGATCCTCGTCGATCTGTTCAAAAGCCCGGCTTGATGCCGGGCTTTCTGTATCTGGATATTTCTTCTTCGCGCTCTTTGAATTAATAGCTGTCCAACGATCAGCGCTGGTGTGATGAAAAAGCTAGACTCACGCCATCCGTAACGCGTTCTCTTACCCCCGATACGGAATTTAGAGGTTCATATCATGCGTTTGACATTGTCCACGTTGGTTCTGGGACTTTTGGTCGCTCAAGGTGCAATGGCCGCCGGTGACGGCACCGCTGCAGTTGGCGGTGGTATTGGCGGTGCGCTAGGTAACGTGGTCGGCCAGCAAATGGGCGGCAGCACGGGTGCCGCGATTGGCGCCGGTGTAGGCGGTGCGGCAGGTAGCGCGGTCGGCGCCAACAAAGGCAGTCGCACAGAAGCGGCTATTGGTGGTGGTCTGGGATCGGCCGGTGGCTCGGTGATCGGCAATAGCCTGGGCGGCAAGACCGGTTCGACCATTGGCGCAGGCCTGGGTGGCGCGGCGGGTGGGGCGGTAGGCAACAACTTGGGTAACGATAGCGGCAGTTCGCACTCCGGTAGCGGCCACAACCATAAGCATAAAAACAAGCACAAGAACAAACATCACTGATTCGACATCGAGCTACAGAAGAAACCCGGCCCCGCGCCGGGTTTTTCACGTCTGGGAGTAGGACTCTGGAACGTTTGGTCGTGGGCCGCCTCGAACTTCATACACCCCCAATTGTTGTGAGGCATGCCATGACTCCTGAAACCGAAGGCAAGGAAGAAAAAGGCCCGAGCGGGCTTCCGTTCATTAACGATCCAGGAAACGAAGACCCAGGCTCACTGATGGATGACGCAACAGTCCCGCTCAATGATTCCGATGATGCGGGCGACGTCGGAAATATTGAGTTCGAAGACGAGGAAGTGGACGAAGACGAAGATTGAGCCTGCTGTGCGACGGACGCGACCGATCGTCTCTCTGATCGAACGCAATGCGCGGCACCATCCTCGAAATTTCAGGGCCTGCTTTTCAGGCCCACGCGAGGTGCTTTATGAACGCTGATCCGAAAGACTCCGACATTGACGATACCCCCGAATATCCGCTGCCTTCACCAACCGACTCCCTGAGTCGTGATCAACGTCCGCCTGATGACGACACCGCTGTCGAGCAGTTGCCGTCGGATGAAGTGAAACGCGGGGACGTTGAAGGTCACCCTCACGACCCTGACATTGCCGATGAAGATGGCTCAAACGAACCGAGCTGAACATACGCGGTGGCACAGCACCGCTCGTCAATTGTGCGGCACCTTTAAAAAGCGATGACGGCCAGAAATCAGGTACGCACCTTTTAAAGGAGAGACACCATGATCAGCTCAAAATTGACCGCCCTGACGGTGATCGGCGTGTTGTCGGCCGGCTCAATGTCGGCGTTTGCCCAGTCCTCCGGCACCGATGCACCTGTGAATAAGAGCGGGATGCCGCCGTACTCTGAAATGAACGCGGGCTCCGCGGATGAGAAGGCGCTGCCGTCTGGCGCCATTGAAGGTGGGAATGGTGGTGATGCAAGTGGAAGTAGCACCAGCCCGAAGACCGAAAGTGGGGGGATGAATGGTGGCGGTTCGATGGGGAGCGGTTCTGGGGGTGGGTCTGGAGGATCCGGTAGTTCTGGGATGAGTGGCAGTGGGAGTGGTGGGAGTTCTGGGGCTGCGGGAGGAGGTACGGGTGGTGCTGGTGGTGGTACGAGTGGTTCGGGTAGTTAGTCCGAATTCTTACGGGAACATGAGCCCAGTTCTAACTGGGCTTTTT